>JBHEPB010000295.1:0-10233 GCA_046260515.1 Binatia bacterium | reverse complement strand
CTCGACGGCGGCGCGGCCCGCCTCACGCGGCCCCTGCTGAAGGCCTTCGCCTTTCTCCACCGCAACACGCGCTTCGGAAGCCGCCGCAACATCGCGGCCCACTACGATCTCGGCAACGACATGTTCGAGCTCTTCCTCGATCCGACGATGACGTACTCGAGCGCGGTGTTCTCTGGCCGGACGGCGACCCTGGAGGAAGCCCAGCGCGAGAAGTACGAGCGCCTCTGCCGTAAGCTGGACATCGGCCCCCGCCACCACGTTCTCGAAGTCGGAACGGGCTGGGGAGGATTCGCCATCCACGCGGCTTCCACGCGGGGGTGCCGCGTGACGACGACGACAATCTCGGCCGAACAGCACCGCCTGGCCGTGGATCGCATTGCACGTGCAGGACTCTCCGATCGCATCGAGGTGCTGCTCTGCGACTACCGCGACCTCACGGGCACCTACGACCGCGTCGTCTCCATCGAGATGATCGAGGCCGTCGGCCACGAGTACATGCGCGACTACTTCCGCGTGCTGAGCGACCGTCTGGCCCCCGACGGGGCCTGCGCCCTGCAGGCCATCGTCAATCCCGACCAGGCCTTCGAGGAATCGAAGAAGTCGGTGGAGTTCATCCGCCGCTACATCTTCCCCGGCGGGCACCTTCCGAGCGTCTGGTCGATGTGCGACGCGGTGAAGAACGCCACCGACCTGCGCATGGTCCATTTGGAGGACCTGAGTCCCCACTACGCCCGCACCCTCCAACTCTGGAACGAGCGCTTCCAGGCCAACCGCGGCCGCATCCTCGCGCTCGGCTACACGCAGCGTTTCGCGAGGATGTGGGAGTTCTACCTTTGCTACTGCGAAGGGGGCTTCCTTGAAAGGTCGGTGGGGGTGGTGCAGGTGGTCTTCGAGAAGCCGATGACCAGGCGCGAATCCATCCTTGGGGCTCTCGATCCCGTCGTCCGCGGACCGAGAGCCAAGGTGTCGCACCTGCATTCCGTGGCGCGAGGAGCCTGATCGCCGATGATGCAGCAAGCGGTCCTCGACCTTGCCGAAGCCGGCTGGATTCCCGACGCCCTGGTGCGCGTCGGCATCCGGCGCATGCTCGAAGAGAGGCTGACCCAGCAGGACGTGGGCGATCCCGGCGCCCGCGCCGAGGCCTTCTCCCGCTTCCTCGACCAGGTGCGCGCGAGTCCCGTCGCCGTCGCCACCGACCAAGCCAACCAGCAACACTACGAGGTGCCGGCGGAGTTCTTCCACCTGATGCTGGGGCCCCGCCTGAAGTACAGCTCGTGCTGCTGGCCCGAGGGCGTGGCCGATCTCGCCGCCGCCGAGGAAGCCATGCTGGAGCTCACGTGCTGTCGCGCGCGGTTGGAAGGGGCCCGCCGCATCCTCGAACTCGGCTGCGGCTGGGGATCGCTGACGCTGTGGATGGCCGAGCGCTACCCCCAGGCTTCCATTACCGCGGTGTCGAACTCGTCCGGCCAGCGCCGCCACATCGAGGCCGAGTGCGCGCGCCGCGGGCTTGCCAACGTGCGCGTCGTGACCGCCGACATGAACACCTTCGCGCCCGAGGGAACCTTCGACCGCGTGGTGTCGGTGGAAATGTTCGAGCACATGCGCGGCTACCCTGAGCTGATGCGCCGCATCGCTTCGTGGCTGGAACCGGATGGCCTGCTCTTCGTGCACATTTTCTGCCACCGCGAGTTCGCCTACTTCTACGAACCCTCCGGGCCGAGTGACTGGATGGCCCGCGAGTTCTTCACCGGCGGCACCATGCCCTCCAACGACCTGCTCCTGCACTTCCAGCAGGACCTGGTGCTGGAGGAACGCTGGAGCCTCGGCGGGGCGCACTATGCCCGCACGCTGGAGGAATGGCTACGGAAGCTGGACGCCCGGCGAACGGAAGCCCTGGATGTCTTTGCGAAGGATTTCGATGCGGCGGGCGCGGCCAGGCAGGTGCAGCGCTGGAGGCTCTTCCTGATGGCCTGCGCCGAACTGTTCGCCTGGCGCGGCGGGCGCGAGTGGTTCGTGTCGCACTACCTCTTCCAACGGCGCGCCGGGGCCTGAGGCACGCGGCGTCGTTCAGCCTCCGATCACCAGGGCCGGCCGCGGACGATCATGACGCCAATGGCCAGCAGCAGCAGGGCGAGCAGCGTGTTGACGCGGCCGTGCAGGGAAGCCGCGCGGCGAAGCCGGTCGGATTCCGCGCTGCGCGGATCTCTCGCGATCTCGGCGCTGGCCCGGGGGCCGACCACGTAGTCGTGGCGGGCGCTGATGGCGAGCACCACGGCGAAGACGGCGAGCTTGGCCGCCACGGTGCTGCCGAAGGGAGAGGCCAGCCAATCGGGATCGACGAAGTTGCCCAGGCGCACCCCGCGCATCCAGAGGTTGAAGGTGCCCGTCACCAGCACCACGCCGAAGCACCACCACGCGATGCTGCGAAAGCGCGTGGCCGTCTCGCGCAGGAAGAGGCCGGCGTGCTGCTGGCCGCCGCTTCGAAGCCAGGGGACGACGACGAGGACGAGGAAGAGCATTCCGCCCACCCAGATCGTCGCCGCCACGATGTGGAGCCAGACCGAAAGAATGTAGATGCTGTGCATGTCCGTGTTCCTGCGTAGCGCGTATCCCGCCCCGGGTCACACGGGCCCGAACCCGTACTGGAGGCCGCCACCCGCCGCTTGGCTGCGCTCGAAGATCTCCCTTGCTTCGCGAAGGGCGGTTCCCTCCACGACGAAGTGCGCGGTTTCGAGGACTTCGCGACAGGTCGCCTGGTAATCCTCCGTGTGGAAGTAGTCCGTGAGCGGCGGGCGAAGCGGCATCACCTGGAGGCCGCCGTTCCATGCGGCGGGCCGCCCTTCTCGGTCGCGAACGGCGCCGCCGGCCAGGGCCAGCGACGCGTCGGCGAGAGCCAGGTGGGCGAGGTCGCGCACCAGAGCCTCGAAGCGGCCCTGCTCGCGGGGGTCGAGGAAGAGGAAGAGGCGGGAGTGGTGGAAGATGGCTGCGTCATGGAAGAACTTGGGCATGGCAGCGATGCCGTGCTTGCCGAGTTCGCGCGCGATGCGCAGCGCCACGCGGAAGACGTCGCGCAGCACGCCCAGGCCGGGATGCTCCTGCAACGGCAGGCGGGGATGCGAAGGATCGAACGTGGCGGTCGGATCCTGCTCGCGGAGCCAGTAGGCCACTATCAGGTCGATCGGTTGCTTGCCCTGGTAGCCAGGCGCGCTGCGGCCTCCGGTCTCGACCTGGACCTCGGTGAGACAGGCATCGACGAGAAGCGCGCGCTGTCCGTCCTTGGTCGCCAGAAGGCGGGTGTGCGTGAGGGGCCCCGCCGAGTCGTCGATCTCGACCTCGAACCCGCTGAAGCCCCGCGACGCAATGGCGGCGAGCACGCCGGCTTTCTCGAACATGGCCAGCACCGCAGCGGCATCGTAACGGCCGAGCAGCAGTGGTTGCTTCGGCGTTGGCCCGGAGGTCACGCCGCGTCCTCGCCGCCCGTGCGCAGCAGCCACGAGAAGTAGTTGCGGTAGATCTTCCAGCTCGAGGGGCCGTAGCCTCCCGCCATGACGACGGCCATGGGAATGCCGCGGCCGCGAAGCTCGCGCGTCACGAAGCGGTCGCGCTGGAGCATGCCTTCCTCGCTGACCAACGCGTCGCCCAGGGTGTCCTCCACGAAGGGATCGCTGCCGGCGAGATAGAAGGCGAGGTCGGGCCGGAAGCGCTCGAGAACGGCGGGAAGGCTCGAGGTCAGCGCTTCCAGGTACTCGGCGTCGGTGGCGTGGGGAGGCAGCATCACGTCGTCGTTGTTCGTCTTCTCGATGAAACACCAGGGAACCTGGTGGATGGAGTAGGTGAACACGCTCTCGTCGCCGGCGAAGATCAGGGCGTTGCCGTTACCGTGGTGGTAATCGAGGTCCACGATGAGGACGCGCTCCAGCAGTCCGTCGCCGCGCAGCTGGCGGATGGCGATCGCCACGTCGGCAATGGCGCAGAAGCCCTCGGCCTTGTCAGCCTGGGCGTGGTGGAAACCGCCGCCGAGATTGACGGCGATGCCTCCGTCGGCCAGGGCGCTGCGCGCTGCCGCCACCGTGCCGCCTGCGGCGAAGAGGAAGGGCTGGAGGAGGCGGTCGTCCCAGGGGTGCATGGGGTCGAGGAGGAGGAAGCGCGCCAGCGTGGCTGGGTCGCGGATGGCGTCGAGGTAGTCGGGGGTGTGCACGAGGGCCAGTTGGGCGTCGGAAAGCGGAGGAGCGGCGTGGAAGTCCCCGGCGGTGGCCAGCCCGGACGAAACCAGGGCGTCGCGCACTCGCCGCGAGCGCAGGATGTCGTGCGTGTGGCGCACCCCGGATTCCAGCACGTCGTAGACGTACTCGTCGCGGTAGAAGAGCTTCACTCCGCCAGCGTCCATCATGTGGCCCGCGACCCGTGGGCTGCGGCGAGGGCCGTTTCTTCGTCGTCGAGGTTGCGGCGGGCCCGGGCCTCTCCGACGAGCACGGCCCCCCAGGCCCTCAGTCTCTCGAACCCGAGCAGGAAGGCGCCGACCGCGAGCAGCGCGCCGAGGATGCCGCCGACGCCGAGGGCCGCTCGTTCGGCGTAGCAGGTCCAGACGAACTGGCCGACGCAGAGGATGGCGACGAAGAGCAGGGTCGGCTTGCGGCCGATCAGCTCGACGACGAAGACCCCCAGCGGTGCTCCCAGGGCCACCACCGGCGCGGCCGCCAGCCAGTTCTCGTACACGCCGGGCGCGAGCCCGGTGGACAGATTCTTGACGAGGATGCCCGTGAGCGAGGTGAAGGCCATGATGACCACCGACGTGGGGATGGCGATCTTCAGGTCGGCGCGGCAGAGCAGGACCAGCGCCGCGTAGAGCACCATGTCGATCCCGACGCCGGTAACGGAGGCCACGGTGGCACCGGCGAGCGACCCGAGCACCAGGCCGACCCGGAAGTCCCACCGTTCGTCGAACTCCGTCATGCCGGTGTGCGAGGCGATCTCCCCGAGACGGTAGAGGTGCAGCACCCCGAAGCTGGCCCAGACCACCGCGAACACCACCTTGATCCACAGCTCCGGAATCCACGGCGCCACGAAGTAAATGCCGAGGGGCGTGCCGATCGCGGAGCCGAGCATGGCACCCTGGAGCATGGACCAGGCCAGAGGCTGGCGGCGCGCCAGGATGAAGATGCTGGCGCTCGTCATGCCAATGGACTGCACCGCGAAGCTGAAATCGCGCCCGAGGGAGGCGGGCATCTCGAAGAACAGAACCAGCACGGGGAAGCCGACCGTGCCGCCGCCCATCGGCGTGGAGCCCGCGACGTAACTGCCCAGGGCCATGGCCAGCGCGATGGGCCAGTGGGCCCTGGCCTCGTCCCACATCCCCTGGCCGAAGGTGAGCCAGGCCCAGACCGAATAGAAGGCGGCCAGCCACAGGAACCAGGCCCACAGGTGCTTTTTTCGCGGCGGAAGTATCGTCATGGCGATCCTGGGAAAACGCCGCCCCGGCGGCATGGCGGTGCTGCGGCGCGGAGCCTGGGCGGCCGGGCTGGGAAGCACCTTGTGCCCGAGTCGAAGGGGAAACTCACGCGGGAGGGCCGCCCGATCTTTCCCCGGCCGCGGCGTGGGAGCACCCGGGCCCCCCGGACTCTCCCCGGAGGCCTGCGATCGCGGCGTGAGCGGCGCTTTCCTTGCCCGCACCGTTCGACGCGGACCCACCCGGTCCGATAGTCTTGCATGGTTCCGATCACGTCCCCTTCCTCCCCAGCTTCACTCCACGGAGTGAATTCGATCACGCGAGGAGAATCATGACCCAGAAAAATCGATTGATG
Source organism: Binatia bacterium (assembly GCA_046260515.1). Classification (GTDB taxonomy): domain Bacteria; phylum Desulfobacterota; class Binatia; order UBA1149; family CAITLU01; genus DATNBU01. The sequence goes on along the minus strand of JBHEPB010000295.1, from coordinate 4,432 downwards.
GCGGAATGTGTCGGCACGTTCTGGCTGGTCTTCGGCGGCTGCGGAAGCGCGGTTCTCGCTGCGGCGTTTCCCGAAGTCGGGATCGGTCTGCTCGGCGTCTCCCTGGCCTTCGGCCTCACCGTGCTGACGATGGCCTACTCGATCGGCCACATCTCCGGATGTCATCTCAATCCGGCCGTGACGTTCGGCCTGGCCTCGGCGGGACGCTTCCCGTGGTCCGACGTGGCGGGCTACATGGTCGCCCAGGTGGTGGGCGCCACGCTGGCGGCTGCCGTGCTTTACGTGATCGCCAGCGGCGCGCCGGGGTTCAGCCTGGCGGGCGGACTTGCCGCCAACGGCTACGGCGAGCACTCGCCCGGCCACTACAACCTGCTCGCGGCCCTGATGTCGGAGACCGTACTGACGGCGATGTTCCTGGTGATCATCCTCGGCGCCACCGACCCGCGTGCGCCCGCCGGCTTCGCCGGCATTGCCATCGGCCTGGCGCTCACCCTCATCCACCTGATCGGCATTCCCGTCACCAACCTGTCGGTGAACCCGGCGCGCAGCACGGGTCCGGCGGTGTTCGTCGGCGGATGGGCCCTGCAGCAGCTCTGGCTGTTCTGGCTGGCTCCGCTGGCCGGGGCCGTGCTGGGCAGCGTGGTGTACACCCAGACCATCTCCGGCAAGGACTGAGCCGGCGGCGTCGTGTGCGTCCTCCCTCTCCGCAGCGTACAGGAGAGGGAGGAACGCAGCGCAGGAGCACGCCATGGCCATGTCTCCCCACGTCCAACGACTCCGCAGCGCCCTCGGGCCCGAACTGATCATCCTGCCTTCGGTGACGGGCATCCTCTACGACGCCGAGGGCCGCATTCTTCTCGTTCACCAGACTTGCGGCGACGTGTGGAGCGCGCCGGGAGGCGGCGTGGATCCGGCCGAGTCGCCGGCCGACGCCGTGGTGAGGGAGATCTGGGAGGAGACGGGGCTCTACGCCGTGCCGACGGCCCTGCTCGGCGTGTACGGCGGTCCGGACTGTATCGTCGAGTACCCGAACGGCGACCGCACGTCCTACGTGATCACGGTCTTCGAGTGCGAGGTGAAGGGCGGCGTGCTGGACGCCAACTCCGACGAAACGGACGGGGCAGCCTGGGTAGCGGCCGGTGAACTCGCTTCCTACCACACCTCGCCGTGGGTGAAGCGGGTGCTGCCGGGGCTCTACGACCGCTCGCGGCGCGGTCACTTCGTGGCGCCGGGGTGGAGCCCCTTCGGCCAGCAGCAACAACAGCAACAGTGAGCGCGCGTGCGACGCGAACCGTTCAGGGCAGCAGCTCGTACATCACCAGCAGCGTGCGCTGCACGGGCCGGTTGAAGTTGTCGTCGGAGAGCGCGTAGACCAGGGTCTCGCCGGTGTCGCCGCGACGCACCGCCAGCCCCTCCATGTTGTCGATCTCGAAGCCGGCGTCGAAGTTTGCGATCACTTGCCCGTCCAGGGGCGCGGCCCTGCCGGAGTTCACGGCCTCCTCGAAGACAGCGCGCGGGATCAGGCGAAGCTGCACGCCCACGCCGTGGGCCGTGCTGTAGCGACGTTCGAGGGTGAGCAGGTCGCCGCCGGGAAGCAGGCGGACGTCGGTCATGGCGAATGGCGCGATGGGGCGGATGGCGACGGCTCGGCGGTCGGGAGAACCCGGAGGCGGATTCGGCGGTGCGGCGAGGCCCTCGGCGTCGTAGGGCAGGACCCAGGTGCGATAGTCCCCGGCCCGATCGCGGTAGCGCTCGGTGACCGCGAAGAGGCGTCCCTCGGCGATGCGGGTGATGCCTTCGATGCCGCCGTTGTTCGGCGCCATCAGCACTTCGGGTGGAAGCGGCAGGCCGGTGGGCACGGCCTTCACGCCGCTTTCGGCAAAGGGATAGCGCCACACGCGGTGGTGTCCCTCGAAGCTCACGAAAAGTTCTCCGGTGATGTCGTTCCCGTCCGCGGAGGCGAGGCCCTCGGCGTCGCCGGCCTTGTCGTCCAGCGGCTCGCCGGCAGCGTCGAGCAGGGGGGCGATGGTGTCGCCCACGGCGCGCACGAGTTGGCCTCCCTCGTACTCCAGGGAGCCGGTTACCCAGTTGGCCTCGTCGGAGACGGCGATAAACCGCGTGCCGTCGGCCGAGACGAGCAGGCCCGAGAGGCCGCCGAAGTCGCGATCCGGGGAGGTCAACTCGAGGGCGCCGCGAAAACGCAGGCGACCCTGCGTGGTGGCGGTGCGGTGCGTGCGCGAGAAGCCGATCGGGCTGCTCTTGATGACGAAGGGGCGCGCGACGTCGTCGTGGCTGCACGAGACGGAAGAAGCGGCGACGACGAACGCCAGGAGCGTGCGGAGGGTCAGCCCTCGGGCATCAGGCCCTGGAGGCGTTCGGTGGCCGCGAGGTAGTCCTGGACCATCTCCTCGATCACGCGGCGCGTGGAACGGATGTCGTTCATGCGGCCCACCACCTGGCCCACCGGGTTGAAGCCCACGGGCTGGGCCTTGGCCGCGTAGTGGTGGCCGCGACTCACCGCTTCGGCAGTCACCATGAACTGCAGGGGCATGCCGAGGGGCTTGGGGTTTTCGGGATTCTCCCACGCTTCGGTCCAGTCGTTGCGGAGCATACGGCAGGGCTTGCCGGTCCACGAACGCGAGCGCACCGTGTCGCGGCTGGTGGCCTTCAGGTAGCTGTCCTTCTGGGCCGGCGGCGTGTCGGCTTCGCTCACGGTGAGCCAGATGGAACCGGTCCACACGCCCTGGGCGCCGAGAGCCATCGCGGCCGCCATCTGCTTGCCGCTGCCGATGCCGCCGGCGGCGAGCACGGGAAGGGGAGCGACGGCCTCGATCACTTCGGGCCACAGCACGATGCTGCCGATCTCGCCGGTGTGGCCGCCGCCCTCGGTGCCCTGGGCGATGATGAAGTCGAGGCCCGCGGCCTTGTGCGCCAGGGCCTGCTTGGCGCTGCCGCAAAGGGCGCCGACCAGGCGGCCGGTGGCCTGGATTTCCTTGATCACTTCCTCGGGAGGCGTGCCGAGCGCGTTGGCGAAGGCGCGGACCTTCGGGTGCTCGAGGGCCACTTCCACCTGGAGGCCGGCGGTGGCTTCTGTCCAGCCGAGCAGTTCGCGGGGCTTCTCGTCGGCGGGAAGCTCGGGGACGCCGTGGTCGGACAGGAGCCGCTTGGCGAAGGCGCGGTGCTCGGCCGGGATCTGCGCGGCCAGCATGGCCTGCAGCTTCTCGACGTCCATCTCGCCCATGCCGACGTACTTGCCGGGGATCACGATGTCGACGCCGTAGCCGCCGACCACGTGCTCGTCGAGCCAGTCGAGTTCGACGCGCAGTTGGTCGGCGGAGAAGCCGACCGCTCCGAGCACGCCGAAGCCGCCGGCGTTGCTCACCGCGGCGACGACGTCGCGGCAGTGGCTGAAGGCAAAAATGGGAAACTCGATGCCGAGGCGTTTGCAGATTTCGGTTTTCACGGTGTCTTCCTTGCGGCTTTCGGCCGGGGTTTGGTGGTGGAAGTGGCGCTGGTGTTTGCCGCGGATGGCGCGGGCGATGTCGCGGTGGACGGAAACCTGTACCTGTCCCGGGTTTCCGGGGTGGTGTGGAGGAGGCGGTCGCCGAGGAGGGACAGGGTTTGGCGCATCCTGTGTTCGAGGGGATAGGCGGGATCGTTGATCCAGTGAGTCATGGCGCCGATGACCACCGACACGAGGATCTCGGAGGCAAGGTCGAGGTCGAGGGCGCCCGGGATGTCGCGGATTCCCTCGCGGCCCTTGTCCAGCAGGCGCGCGAAGTCGGCCTGCATGGAGGCCAGCTCGGCGCCGGCCTCGCCGGGGCGCGAGGTGCGCAGCACGGCCATCAGCACGCGCCGGGTCATCTCGGGCGCGCGCCGCACCAGGGCGGCGCTGCGCTCGGCGAAGCCTTGCAGGCGCTCCAGGGTGGAGACGGGGCGGGCGAGCTGCTCGTCGACGAGGCGGCGGAAGCGCGAGAAGACGTCCTGGCCCACCTCCCTCAGCACGTCCTCCTTGCTGCGGAAGTGATTGAAGAAAGTGGCCGGCGCGATGTCGGCCGCTGCGGCGATCTTCTCGACGGTGGTGGCGTCGTAGCCGTCGCGGGCGAAGAGCTCGGCGGCGGTGGCCAGGATGCTCTGGTGCAGCTCGCGGCGGCGGCGGCTGCGCCGGCCCTCGGCGGGGGCGGTCGTTGGGGCCGTTGCGGCAGGGCCGGACGGGTCCCGGAGGGCGGTGCTTTCGCGTGGTCTGAGCATCGAGTTTCTCCAATCTTGGAGAAACTCCACCTTGATGCAAGCCGGGCCCGCGCCCTGCGGGTTCTGGCCGCTTTCTTGCTCCTCTGGGGTTCGATGCTAACCAGCGGGCTTCCCGTAGAAGCCGCCGCAGAAGCCCTCGGAGAACCCACGACGATGAACGCCCTCTACGACTCGAAACGAC
>JBHEPB010000237.1:0-3855 GCA_046260515.1 Binatia bacterium | reverse complement strand
CTGCCAAGCGACTCTGGGCTGCGCGCACGGCGCGCCGCTTTCCTGTGGTCCTGGAGATGGTCGCCCGCGGCGAGCTGCATCTCGGTGCGATCCATCTGCTGGCCCGGCACCTGACCGCAGAGAACCACGAACAGGTGCTCGCGCGCGCCAGGCACAAGAGCTCGCGAGAGGTCGAGCGGCTGGTTGCCGAGCTGGCGCCGCGAGCCGACGCAGCGTCGCGTATTTCCACGATGCCAAGGCCTCGAACGGTGCAGGCGGCGGCAGGCGATCGGCCGATGGCGGAGCAGGAGTCGATGGACCGGGCCTCGAGCGAGAAGGCTCCGGCGAAGGGCGACCCGGCCGTCGATCGGCCAATGCCGGCGCAGGAGTCGATGGACCGGGCCTCGGGGGAGGAGGCTCCGGCAAAGGGCGACCCGGCCGTCGATGTCCAGATCCCGCGGACACCCGAGTCGCGAACCGCGGCGAAGCCGATCGTTCCGCTCAGCCCGCGGCGCTACAAGATCACGATCACCGTCGACGAAGCTACGCACGACAGGCTGCGGTCCCTCCAGGACCTGCTGGGCCGCTCGGAGACCGGGCGCGATCCGGCGGCGATCATCAGTCGCGCGATTGATGTCCTGCTGGTCCGCACCCTGGCGCGCAAGGCGGCTTGCACCGACCGATCGAAGCCTGCGGCGGCAGCGAAGCCGGTGTCGGCAACGGAGGCAATGGGGACGGAGGCGGCCGCGACGGCGGCCGCGACGGCTAGACAGCCGAACCGGGGCATTCCGGCAGCCGTGCGGCGCGAAGTCTGGCGACGCGATTGCGGGCGCTGCTGCTACGTGGATGCGCGCGGACGTCGCTGCGGCGCGACGAGCAACATCGAGTTCCACCACCGGGCTCCTTTTGCCCTGGGCGGGCGGCACTCGCCGGAGAACATCGAGCTGCGCTGCGCGGGACACAACCAGTACCAGGCGGACCTGGACTTCGGCCGCTCCTTCATGGACGCCAAGCGCGGCAATGTCGCGGCTGCACGTACATTCCCCGGGGAATGCCGGGCGGAGCCCGGGCACGGCTCCGGTACGCAGGCGACTGCTGCACGAACATTCCCCGGGGAATGCCGGGAGACGGAGGGGGCCCTGTTGGGCGTCTTCTAACGCGGCGGGCTTTGGCCTCCCGCAACTGCCGCAAATGCCGCCTGGGGGCCTGCCGGCAAACGGGTTCCGATCGATTCCATCGGTCCAGTCTCCCAGAACGACTCCGACCCCCTGCGGCCCCCGGTCACCGCTGCCGCCAGGGGCCTGCCGGCAAGATGAGCCTCTTTCACGACATCCCGACCCCGAGGGCCCGGCCGATGGCCCAGGTGGCCGCGCCGGCCGCCGCGCCGAGGGCCAGCATCCTTGTACCGCCCATCAGCGCGCCGCGGCCCGAGAACAGGCTGAGCACGGCGCCGACCGCGAACAGGGCCACGGCCGACACGGCAATGGAGACTGCAAGCGCCGAGCTTCCCATTCCCACAGCGAAGGGCAGCAGCGGCAGCAGCGCGCCAAGGGTGAAGGCCGCGAACGACGAGACGGCCGCGGCCAGCGGCGACCCGAGGTCATCGGGATTGAGGCCGAGTTCCTCGCGGGCCAGGGCGTCCAGGGCGGTGGTCGGATCCTTGACCAGCACGTGGGCGATCTCGCGGGCCTTCTCCACCGGCACGCCGCGCGCCGCGTAGATGAGGGCCAGTTCCTCGGCTTCCTCTTCCGGATAGAGCTCGAGCTCCTCGCGCTCCTGACCGATCTGGTACTCGAACAGCTCGCGCTGGGAACGCACCGAGATGTACTCGCCGGCCGCCATCGAGAAGGCGCCGGCGAGCAGGCCCGCGGTTCCGGCCAGCAGCACGGCGGCGGAGTCGGGCGCAGCGCCCGACACCCCAAGGATGAGGCAGGCGTTGGAGACGAGCCCGTCGTTCACGCCGAAGACTGCCGCGCGCAGGTTGCCGCCGGCCAGGCCCTGGTGGCGGCCTCCCACCTCGGCCACGTTCTTCGGCATCACGTGACCGGCGACCAGCGGCTTGGGGTCGTACACGGACAGACCGCGCACCTTGACGGCCGCGAGCATGGGGCGGCAGCGCTTGGGGCCGAAGAGGCGGATCAGCGCGGCGACGACGTGGAGGCGCAGCGTGGGACGGAACTCCGCCGGGAGTTCCGTCGGCGGGATGTCGCGAGCGATGATGGCCGCCTGGGTTTCCGCGGCCTGGGCCAGGGCCCGGAAGAGCGCGGCGCGCGCAGCGTCCGGCTCAGCGCCGGCCACCACGCCGTACACCCACGTGGAAGCCTTTTCTTCGTTCCAGCGCTCGAGGGCGGATCCGCTCATGGCTCTCTCCTTGCCGGCGTCAGCAAAGCTCGATCGCCATGGCCGTGGCCTCGCCACCGCCGATGCAGAGGGAAGCCACGCCGCGGCGAAGCTGCCTGGCTTTCAGCGCGGCGACGAGCGTTACGACGATGCGTGCCCCTGAGGCGCCGATGGGATGCCCGAGGGCGCAGGCGCCGCCGTTCACGTTGACCTTGTCCGGGTCGAGGCCGTGCTCGCGCACCGCCGCCATGGCCACCACCGCGAAGGCCTCGTTGATCTCGAAGAGGTCCACGTCGGCCAGTGTCCACCCCGCCCCGCCCAGCACCTTGGTGATCGCCGCCACCGGCGCCGTGCTGAACCAGGCCGGTTCCTGGGCGTGGGTGGAGTGCGCGACGATGCGGGCCAGGGGCTCGAGGCCTCTTCGCGCGGCTTCGCTCTCGCGCATCAGCACCAGGGCCGCCGCGCCGTCGGAGATGGACGAGGAGTTGGCGGCCGTCACCGTGCCGTCCTTGCGGAAGGCCGGGCGCAGCGTGGGGATCTTGGCAACGTCGGCCGTGAAGGGCTGCTCGTCGCGGTCCACGCTGCGCTCGCCGTTCCTGTCGGCGACGGTGACCGCGGCGGTCTCCCAGGCGAAGGACCCGTCCTCGTTGGCGCGGCGCGCGCGCTCGAGCGAGCGGATGGCCCAGGCGTCCTGTTCCTCGCGCGAGAAGGCGTACTTCGAAGCGCAGTCCTCGGCGAAGGTGCCCATCAGGCGGCCCTTGTCGTAGGCGTCCTCGAGGCCGTCGAAGAACATGTGGTCCACGATGGGACCGTTGCCGAGGCGCTGGCCTCCTCGCACCCCGGGCAGCAGGTAGGGCGCCTTCGTCATCGACTCCATGCCGCCGGCGACGACGACGCGGGCGCTGCCGGCCAGCAGCAGGTCGTGGCCGAGCATGGCGGCTTTCATGCCCGAGCCGCACATCTTGTTGACGGTGGTGCAGCCGGCCGAGATCGGCAGCCCGGCGCCGAGGGAGGCCTGGCGGGCCGGGGCCTGGCCCTGGCCGGCCGGCAGCACGCAGCCCATCAGCACTTCGTCGATGTCGCCAGGCGCGAGGCCCGAGCGTTCGACAGCGGCGCGGATGGCCACGGCCCCGAGTTGTGCGGCGGTCTGGTCGCGGAAGACGCCCTGGAAACCCCCAAGCGGCGTGCGGGAAGCGGAAACGAGGACGACGGGATCGTTGCTGGCCATGTCCGAAGATGAGGGAGAAAGGCGGGAAGTGCCAGCGGGCGCCCGGGGCCCGTCCCGGGCTTTCGAGGCTCCCGGTGAAGGGCTGCCATTGTCGTCGGGATAGGGCATGGATGGGGAGGTGAAACCTGCATCGTCCGGCCTGGCGACCGCATTCGCTCTCTTGTTCCTGGCCTCGCCCGCCCTCGCCGGTTCCGGCGAGCTCGGCCCGGCGCCGCGCGACGGCGAGGGCCGCTACACGAATCCCGTGGGCGAGCTTTCCCACGGCACCTTCGGCATCCGCGCGCCCTTCTTCCTGCGCCGCATCGCCG
>JBHEPB010000200.1:0-7084 GCA_046260515.1 Binatia bacterium | reverse complement strand
TTCGCGTACCCGGCGACAAGTCGATCGCCCACCGTGCCGTCATGTTCAACGCGGCCGGCGAGGGCGAGGCCCTCGTCCGCGGCCTTCCGAGCGGCCACGACGTGGCTTCGACGATGGCGGCCATGCGGCGCCTCGGCGCCGGCATCGAGGCGACCGGGCCGGGTTCGGTGCGGGTGCGGGGCCGCGCGATGAAATTCGACCCGAAGCCCGGGACGATCGACTGCGAGAACTCGGGAACCACCATGCGACTGCTGTCCGGCCTGCTCGCCGGACAGGACGGTCTCGTCGCCACCCTGGTCGGGGATGCATCCCTGTCGAAGAGACCGATGACGAGGGTGGCGGCTCCGCTGGCCGTGCTCGGGGCCCGCATCCAGACCACCGATGGCCACGCGCCGCTCACCGTCCAGGGATCGCGCCTGCGAGGCGCGGCCATCTCGCTGGCGGTCGCGAGCGCCCAGTTGAAGAGCGCGGTGCTGCTGGCGGGGCTCCAGGCTGGCGGCGTCACTGAAGTCACCGAACCGATCCCCACCCGTGACCACACCGAGAAGCTGCTCGCGGCGATGGGAATTCCCGTGCGTGCGGCAGGCGCCACTACCGCTGTCGAAGGACCGGCCGTGCCCGCCTGCGTGGACGTGGCGGTGCCCGGCGATCCCTCGTCGGCCGCCTTCCTCCTGGTGGCCGCCGCGCTCGTGAAGGGATCGGACGTGACAGTGGAAGGCCTCTGCCTCAATCCGACCAGGCTCGGCTTCGTGGAGGTGCTGAGGCGCATGGGCGCCAACATCGAGTGTCGCGTGGAAGGCGAGAGCGGAGGCGAGCCGGTGGGATCCATCCGCTGCCGTGCCTCCCGCCTCATGGCCTTCGAGATCGGCCCTTCCGAGGTACCCGCGGCCATCGACGAACTGCCCCTGCTGGCAGTAGCGGCCGCCTTTGCCGATGGCGACACGGTGATCCGCGGAGCCGCGGAACTGAGAGTGAAGGAGAGCGACCGAATCGCTTCGACAGCTGCCTTGCTGGAGGCTTTTGGGGTCGAAGTTGAAGTGATGGATGACGGAATGGTTGTGCACGGCGGCTCGCCCCGTGGCGGCGGTTCCGTTGCTACCCACGGCGACCACCGCATCGCAATGGCCGCCGCCGTGGCTGCCCTCGCGGCCGCGCCCGGCGGCGTCCACCTGGACGACGCCGCAGCCGTGGGTGTTTCGTTTCCTGAGTTCTTCTCGACACTTGGGGAGCTTGGCGCATGAGCGTCCGCCCTTTCGTACTGGCCATCGATGGCCCCGCCGGCGCCGGAAAGTCCACGACGGCCAAGTCCGTGGCTGCCGCCCTCGGCTTCGCCTACCTCGATTCAGGCGCTCTCTACAGATGCGTGGCGCTGGCCGCCCTGGAAAAGGGAGTTTCTCCTGACGACGACGACGCCCTGGACAAGCTGGCCTCCGGCCTGGTGATCCGCCAGACCCCTGAAGGCCGCTTCCTTCTGGACGGCCGCGACGTCACCGGGCTCATCCGAACTCCGGAGGTGAGCCAGACCGCGTCCCGGGCTTCTGCCTGTCCGTCGGTGCGCCGCGCCCTGGTAGGGATCCAGAGAGACGCGGTGCTGCCCCCCGGAACGGTGGCCGAGGGCAGGGACATCGGGACCGTCATCTTCCCGGACGCCGACCTCAAGGTGTTCCTCGACGCGGAAGCCGGCGAGAGGGCCATGAGGCGAGCCCTCGAACTGGAGGCCCCGGCGGCGTCCCCCGAGACGGTCGCCCGCGTGGGACGGGAAATGGCCGAGCGCGACCGTCGCGACAGCACCCGGTCGGTGGCGCCCCTGGCCCGGGCGGACGACGCCATGATGATCGACACCACACTTCTGACCCTCGATGACGTCGTCGCCCGCATCGTCGCCGAGGTCGAGGCACGGCGCGCTTTCTCGAAGTAGGCGAGAATCCTCGCCTTCCCTTGAACTCGCAGGCGCACCGCGTTATCACCCCCGATGCCCATTCGGGCGTCACACCACGGAGGATTGTTTTTTTGATGCAACAGGAGAAGGCCGCCAATGCGCTGAGCCAGCCGGGCACGTCGTCGGAGAGTTTCTCGGACATGTTCGAAGCCTCGCTTCGTTCCGTCCAGGCGGGTGAGGTCGTCAAGGGCCGCATCGTTTCGATTGACCAGGAAGTGGTCACCGTCGACATCGGCTACAAGTCCGAGGGGATCATCCCCGCCTGGGAGTTCCGCGACCGCGACGGCAAGATGCTCGTCGAAGAAGGCCAGGACATCGACGTGTTCGTCGAGTCCACCGGCGGCGACAACGGCGAACTCCGCCTGTCGTTCCAGCGCGCGCGCCAGAACATCGTCTGGAAAGTCATCGAGGACGCGTTCAACGAGGGACAGCCGATCCAGGGCACCATCGTCGGCCGCGTCAAGGGCGGCCTCAAGGTGGATGTCGGCGTCGCCGCGTTCCTTCCCGGTTCGCACGTCGATACCCGCCCGACCCGCAGCCTCGACCGCTACATCGGCGAGGAAGGCCTCTTCACCATCCTCAAGTTCAACCGCGCCCGCGGCAACGTGGTGGTCTCCCGCAAGGCCCTGCTCGAGAAGGAGCAGGAGGCCGTGCGCGGCGAGACGCTCAAGATTCTCGAAGAGGGCGTGATCCTGGAGGGCACGGTCAAGAACGTCACCGACTACGGCGCGTTCGTGGACCTCGGCGGTATCGACGGCCTCCTGCACGTGACCGACATGTCGTGGGGACGCGTCAGCCATCCTTCGAAGGTCGTGCGCCCCGGCGACATCGTGAAGGTCGTCGTTCTCAAGTACGACGCGGCCTCGCATCGTATCTCCCTCGGCCTCAAGCAGCTCCACGACGATCCCTGGGTAACAGTGGCCGACCGCCTCTTCCCGGGCAGCCGCGTGCGCGGCAAGGTCGTGAGCCTCACCGACTACGGCGCCTTTGTCGAGATCGAGGAAGGCATCGAGGGCCTCGTGCACGTCTCCGAGATGTCGTGGACGCGCCGCGTGACGCACCCGTCGCAGATCGTGACGGTCGGCGACGAAGTGGACGTCATCGTCCTGTCGCTCGACCCCGAGAACCGCCGCATTTCGCTGGGCCTCAAGCAGGCCACGCCGAACCCGTGGGAGATGCTGCCTATCGACCACCCGGTCGGCACCCAGGTCACCGGCAAGGTCACCAGTGTCACCGACTTCGGCGTCTTCGTGAACGTGAAGGAAGGCATCGACGGCCTGGTGCACATCTCGGACATGCACTGGACCAAGAAGATCCATCACCCCAGCGAGCTGCTGAAGAAGGGCGACGACGTCACCTGCTCCGTGCTCGGGATCGACATCCCGAACGAGCGCCTCTCCCTCGGCATCAAGCAACTCGAGGAGGACCCGTGGCGCCGCATGAGCGACCGCTATCCTCCCGGCGCGAGGGTTCACGGCAAGATCACCAACATCGCCGACTTCGGGCTCTTCGTGGCTATCGAGGACGGCGTCGAGGGCCTCGTCCACGTCTCCCAGCTGGGCCGGGACCGCGTCGAGAACCCGCGCGACCTCTTCGAGGTCGGGCAGGAACTCGAGGCCGAGGTCACCCAGGTTGACATCCGCGAGCGCCGCATCTCCCTCAGCATCCGGTCCCTGATGCAGACGGCCGAGAAGGAGGAGATGAAGGCCTACATGGCGGACGCCGGCACGGGCGGCCGGGGCGGTAGCGTTACCCTTGGCGACATGATCCAAGAAAAGCTCGCACGGCGGAAAAACCGTGACGACGACGGCGGCGACGAGGACTGAGTCGCCGCCGGGAGGCAGTCGCCAGATGACGAAGCGAGACCTGATCGACGAAATCGTGCGCCTCTATCCCGTCTACTCCAGGCGGGACGCCGAGGTGATCGTGAACTCCGTCTTCGAGAGCATGACGGAAGCGCTCTGCAAGGGAGACCGGATCGAGATCCGCGGCTTCGGCAGTTTCGTCGTGAAGAACCGCCAGGCCCGCGAGGGCCGCAACCCCAAGACCGGGGAACTGGTGGCGGTGGCCTCCAAGACGGTGCCGTTCTTCAAGGTCGGCAAGGAACTGAAGCAGCGCGTGGACGCCGGGTACGACGCCGCCGTGAAGGCGGGCACGGCCGCCGGCGCCGCTGCCCCGTCTCCCTCCGCCGCTGCCCCGGCTCCCGCCGCCGACGGCGAGTAGCCGCGGCCCTTTCTGCGACGTGAAGGTTCTCTGGGCTCCCTGGCGCCTCAGCTATGTGACGCAGCCTGACCCCGCGACGGGCTGCATCTTCTGTGACAAGCCACAGGCCGCGACGGCCGGGGCCCGGCGCGAAGACCTCGTGCTGCGCGTCACCGACCACGCCTCGGTGATCATGAATCTCTTTCCCTACGCCAACGGCCACATCCTGGTCGCGCCCCGGCGGCACACCTCGGACTACGCCGGCCTGGACGCTGCCACGCTTGGCCATCTGCAGGCCGAGTTGCAACTGGTGGTCCGTGTGCTCACGCGGGCCTTCTCGCCTGCCGGATTCAACATCGGGATGAACCTGGGCCGCGCGGGCGGGGCAGGGATCGCCGACCACCTGCACTGGCACGTCGTGCCGCGCTGGGTGGGCGACACCAACTTCATGCCGATGCTCGCCGACACGCGCGTGATGCCCGAGCACCTGGCGGCCACCTACGAGCGGCTGCTGCCGCTGTTCGACGAACACCAACCGGCGACCGCGGGCCCGGCGGAGGAAGCGTGAGGATACTTCGCAACATCCTGTACATCTTCGTGGTCGTCGGCGGCATCGTCCTGGCCAGCGCCAACATGACGCTGGTGCGTTTCGTGTACCTGCCCGGCATCGCCTTCCTGACCAACGGGCAGTCCGCGGAGGCCGAGGTGCCGCTGGCCCTTCTGCTGCTCGGCTTCCTGCTGCTCGGCGCATTGGTGGCGGGCACCGGCACTTTCGTCGAGCACGTCCGGCTGCGTTTCCTCGTGCGGCGCAACGCCAAGGTGGTCAAGGGCCTGAGGGCCGACCTCGAGAAGGCTCGTGCCGAAATCGAAGAGGCCAGGGCGGCCGTGGGCGCCCGCGACAGCGACCTCGCCAACGAGCAGGCCCGCGTGCGGCGCGCCGAAGAGGCCGAGGCGAAGGCCCTGGCCATCGCCGAACAGGAGCGCACCCGCGCCGACCAGGCCGTGAGCGCCCTGGCCCCGCCCCCGGGGGCCTGAGCCGGTCGGCCGTTCCCGCAAGCGAGACCGGCCTCCCACCTCGCTTTCCCCGCGCACACGGCGCGGCGATGCCGCATTGCCGCCAGCCGCCCCGGCTCCTATAGTGCCGCCGCATGAAGGCGCCGGACATCGCGAACGTGGGGGCGCTGCGCGCCTCCGGCTACCAGCCGCGGGGCGTGCGCGAGGAGCTTCGGGAGAACCTCCTTCGCGTGCTCGAGCGCGACGGCGACTCGAAGAGCATCTTCGCCGGCATCGTCGGCTACGACGACAGCGTGATTCCCGAACTGGAAAACGCGGTGCTGGCCGGCCACCACATCGTGCTGCTCGGCGAGCGCGGCCAGGCCAAGACCAGGCTCATTCGCGCCCTCGTCGGCCTCCTCGACGAATGGATGCCCGCCGTTGCCGGCTGCGAACTGCACGACGATCCCCTGAAGCCGATCTGTTCGGCCTGCCGCCGCCGCAGCCTCGCAGAGGGCGATGCCCTGGAGATCGACTGGATTGCGCGCGACCAGCGCTACGCCGAGAAACTCGCGACGCCCGACGTGACCATCGCTGACCTCGTGGGGGAAGTGGATCCGGTGCGCGTGGCCGAAGGGCGCTACCTGAGCGACGAGGAGACGATCCACTTCGGGCTGGCGGCGCGCAGTCACCGCGGGATCTTCGCGATCAACGAGCTTCCCGATTTGGCCGAGAAAGTGCAGGTGGGGCTGTTCAACCTGATGGAGGAGCGCGACCTGCAGATCAAGGGCTTCAAGGTTCGCCTTCCCCTGGACGTGGTCGTGGTCGCCACCGCGAATCCCGAGGACTACACGAGCCGTGGCCGCATCGTGACGCCGCTGAAGGACCGCTTCGACGTCCAGGTGCGCACCCACTACCCCAACACGGTCGCCGAGGAAGTCGCGATCATGGAGCAGGAGGCCGGCGTAGTCTCGCGGGGCGGGCGGCCCGTGCGCGTGGCCGACTTCCTCCAGGAGATCGTCGCGCGCTTCACGATGGAAGCCCGCAGGGCACCCGAGGTGAACCAGACGTCCGGCGTCAGCGTGCGCGTGAGCGTCAACAACTACGAGACCCTGCTGGCCAACGCCGAGAAGAGGGCGGTGCGCTGCCGCGAGGCGGAGATCGCCCCGCGCGTCAGCGACCTGCACGCGCTGTTCGCCTCCAGCAACGGCAAGATCGAACTGGAATACGGCCTCGACGGCGCCCGAGAGGCGGCCATCGTGGATCGCCTGCTGTCGCTGGCGGTCAAGGGGGCCTTCGAGGCGAGGATGCCGGCTTCGGAGCTCGCCACCGTCGTCGAGTACCTGGGAAGGGGCTGGGGTGTGGCCGTTTCCGACACCATGCCGTCGGCCGACTACGCCGAGGGCTGGCGTCGATCCCGGGCCTCAGGGACGTGGTGGACCGCCTCGGTCCTTTCGAGAGCCCCGGCCTTGCTGCCGCCGCGGTGGAATTCGTCTTCGAGGGTCTCCACCTCCAGAAGAAGCTCAACCGGGAACGCCAGGGGGGCCGCCTCTCCTACGCGGCCTGAGGCCCGTCTTGCGACAGACCTACACCATCTGGGACGGCCGCCAGAAGTTCACGCTCGACGCGGAGCAGGTCTTCGACCGCCTGGCCGAACACCTGGCCAACACGGACGATCTCTCCGAAGCCCTGTCGCGGCTGCTGCGCGAAGGCGCCTCCGGCGAGGAGTTCGAAGCCGTCGGCATCGACGACCTCGCGGAGAAGGTGCGCGAGGCCCTCCGCGAACTGTTCGACAAGTACAATCTCTCGCGTTCCCTCGAGGAGCCGTGGAACGAACTCGACGACATCGTCGCCGCCGAGGAGGACGCGCTGGACGGAGCCCCTTCGCGGGAAGAAGCCCGCCGCCGGCGCGAGCAACTGGAGGCGCTCTCGCGCATCCTCGAGGAGCGC
>JBHEPB010000180.1:0-10387 GCA_046260515.1 Binatia bacterium | reverse complement strand
CACGTCGCCCGCCAGCACGCGTCGGGGCTCGGCGTCGCCGCCATCGAGGGGACCGAGCAGCAGGGCGCCGTCCTCGTCGATGCCGGCGCAGATTCCTTCCAAGCTCTCGCCCGCCGCGTCCACCTTGACCGGCCGGCCCTCGAGCACGGAAAGGGCCCGCCAGCGCGGCGCCACCGCCGCCAGGCCGCCCCGCGTCCACGCGTCGTAACATTCCTCGAAGCGCGCGAGCAGGCGCCCGGCAAAAGCCGCCCTGTCGATGCGCAGGCCGCGCTCGAGCATCACCGACGTCGCTCTGCCCACCACCTCGGGCGAGAAGTGGCTGAGGTCGGAGTTCAGGTTGACGCCGATGCCGACCACGACGAAGGCCACGCGATCGGCTTCGGCCTCGATCTCGGTGAGGATGCCGGCGAGCTTCTTCAGGCCGCCCTGCCCTGCTTCTCCCGGCGAAGCGAAGGTCACCACATCGTTCGGCCACTTGATGCGCGCGTCCACGCCCTCTTCGCGCGCCGTCTCGGCCACCGCCAGCCCGGCCACGAGGGAAAGCTGGGGCGCCCGCCAAGGCGCGATCTCCGGCCTCAAAACCAGGGACAGGTACAGGTTTACGCCGCGGCTCGACTCCCAGGTGCGGCCGAGGCGACCACGACCGGCGGTCTGCTCCTCGGCAATCACCACGATGCCTTCGGCTTCGCCCTCGCGGCCGAGGGCCATGGCGTCGCTATTGGTCGAGCGGGTCACGTCGAGCACGACGATGCGCCACCCGAGGCGTCCCGCCCCGCAGCGCGAGCGGATCGCGGCCTCGGTCAGCACCGAAGGCGGCGCCACCAGGCGGTAGCCGCGGGCCCGCGCGCCGTCGATCTCGTAGCCGCCGTGCTTGAGGGCGCTGATGTGCTTCCAGACGGCGGCGCGCGAGATGCCCAGGCGCGCGGCGAGATCCTCGCCGGAGACGTAGTCGCCGGCGGCCTCCAGGGCAGCCAGGATGTCGCCGCGGCTGCTCATGCCAGCAAGGAGACTTCCATGCTCACGTCCACCGAACGCGCCGAGTGCGTGAGGCGTCCAAGCGAAATCGCGTCGGGGCCGGCCTTTGCGTAATCGACCACGGTCTCCATCGTGACGCCGCCGGAGACCTCGATCTCGGCGCGCCCCGCCACGAAGGCCACGGCCTCGCCCACGGCGGCCGGCGTGAAGTTGTCGAGGAGGATCGCCGTCGCCCCGGCTCCGAGCGCGATGTCCACCTGCGCGAGGGTGTCGCACTCGACCTCGATGCGCACGCCCGCGGGGCTCTGGGCCAGGGCGGCGCGCACCGCTTCGGCGATGCCCCCGGCCGCCACCACGTGGTTGTCCTTGATCAGCACCGCGTCGAAGAGCCCCATGCGGTGGTTGCTGCCGCCCCCGCAGGCCACCGCATGCTTCTCGAGCAGGCGCCATCCCGGCGTCGTCTTGCGCGTGTCGAGAATGCGCGTCGTGCAGCCGGCCGCGCGCACGGCGGCCACGACCCGTGCGGTCTCGGTGGCCACCCCGCTCAAATGGCCGAGGAAGTTGAGGAGGGTTCTTTCCAGGGTGAGCACTCCCCAGGCGTCGCCGTCGAGCACGCAGAGAGTCGATCCGGCCGCCGCGCGCGTGCCGTCCCCCACTCTCTCGCTGATCCGCAGGGACGCTGCGCCGGCACCCGCTTCGCCGAGGCGCACGAGTTCCTCGAGAATGGCATCGGCCAGACCCATGCCCGCCACCACCAGGGATTCGCGGGCCACCACGCGGCCGCGGGCCTGGGTCGTGCGGGGAACCGTGGCCCGCGTGGTCAGGTCCCCGCCGCCGACATCCTCCTCCAGCGCGAGGCGGATCAGCGCGCGCACAGCGGCGCTGTCGGCCGGCGCGGAGGGGATGCTCATCCGGCCGTCCCGATGGCCTGGATGCGGGCCATGGCCGCCCTCAGCGCGCCGGCCTCCTGCTCGGCCGCCGCCAGCTTGGCACGTTCACCTTCGACGACTTCTTCCTTGGCGCGCGCAACGAAGGCCTCGTTGGCGAGCTTGCCGGCGGCGCGCGCCGCTTCCTGGCCGGCCCTCTCGATCTCGCGGCGCAGCCTCTCGGTTTCGGCCACGAGGTCCACGTGGGCCGCGATGGGAACGGCGATCTCCGCGCCGCCGACCACGGCCGTGGCCGAACCGGCCGGCGCCGCGCCGCCGATCGTCACAGCGGCCAGGCGCGCCAGGCGCCGGACCATGCCCTCGTTGGCGGCGACGATGGCGGCCGTCTCGCCGTCTCCCACCCAAAGGTCCAGCTCCACCTTGGGCGCAATGCGCATCTCCGAACGGATGTTGCGCACGCTGCGCACGACCTCGATCAGCGTGTCCACCGCCGCGTCGACGGCGGCGTCGCGCCAGTCGGGGCGCAGCTCGGGATAGGTTCCGGTGATCAGCATGCCTTCGGCCCGGCCCTCGGAGGGCAGTTCCTGCCAGATCTCCTCGGTGACGAAGGGCACCAGCGGATGCAGCAGGCGCATCAACGTCTCCAGGGTGGCGGTCAGCGTGGCCAGGGTTTCGGCGCGGTCTTCTTCGCCGCCGTCGAGAAGGACCTTGCTGATCTCGATGTACCAGTCGCAGAACTCGTTCCAGGTGAAGCGGTAGAGGGCCTGGGCTGCCTCGTTGAAGCGGTACTCGTCCAGGGCCGAACGCGTCTCCTCGATGGTCGCGGCCAGGCGCGAGCGGATCCAGCGGTTGGGCACCAGCCGCGGCGACTCCGGCATGGCGCAGGAGGTGGCCGTGCCCTCGCGCTTCATGGCCGAGAAGCGCGCAGCGTTCCACAGTTTGTTCACGAAGTTGCGGTAGCCGGCGATGCGGTCCTCGGCCAGGCGCACGTCGCGGCCCATGGCCGCAAAAGCCACCAGCGTGAAGCGGAAGGCATCGGCGCCGTACTCGTCCACGATCACCAGCGGATCGATGACGTTGCCCTTGGACTTCGACATCTTCTGCCCGTGCTCGTCGCGCACCAGGGCGTGGATGTAGATGTCGCGGAAGGGCACCTCTCCCATGAAGTGGATGCCCATCATCATCATGCGGGCCACCCAGAAGAAGATGATGTCGAAACCGGTGACCAGGGCCGTGGTCGGATAGAAGCGGGCGAGGTCCGAGGTCTTCTCGGGCCAACCCATGGTGGAAAAGGGCCACAGGCCGGACGAGAACCAGGTGTCGAGCACGTCCTCGTCCTGGCGCACGGGCCCCCGGCACTTCGGGCAGGCCGTGAGGTCCTCGCGCGAGACCGACAGTTCGCCGCAGCCGTCGCAGTACCAGGCCGGGATGCGGTGCCCCCACCACAGCTGGCGCGAAATGCACCATGGCCGGATGTTCTCCATCCAGGCCCGGTAGGTCTTTTCCCAGTGGGCGGGCACGAAGCGCGTGCGACCTTCGTCCAGAGCCACCAGCGTGGCATCGGCCAGTTCCCTCACCTGGAGGAACCACTGGTCCGAGAGCAGTGGCTCGACGACGTTGCGGCAACGGTAGCAGAGGCCGACGGCGTTGCGGTGGTCTTCCACCTTCTCCAGCAGGCCCTCGGCCGCAAAGCGCTCGACGAGGACCGCGCGACATTCGGCGATGGTCAGGCCGGCGTAAGGACCGGCCTCGTCCGACATGGTGCCGTCCTCGTTCATCACCGAAATCATCGCCAGCCCGTGGCGCAGCCCCATCTCGAAGTCGTTGGGGTCGTGGGCCGGCGTGATCTTGACGGCGCCGGAGCCGAAGGAACTCTCCACGTAGGCGTCGGCGATCACCGGCACCGCCCGGCCCGTGACCGGCAGCACGACCTTGCTGCCGACCAGGGCCTTGTAGCGCTCGTCGTCGGGATGCACGGCCACGGCGGTGTCGCCGAGCATGGTCTCGGGCCGCGTGGTGGCCACCGACAGGTGGCCGCCGCCTTCCAGGGGATAGCGCAGGTGCCAGAGGCTGCCTGCCCTCTCTTCGTGTTCCACCTCGATGTCGGACAGGGCCGTGCGGCAGCGCGGGCACCAGTTGATGAGGTAGCGGTCGCGGCGGATGAGCCCCTGCTCGAACAGGGTGACGAAAACCTCGCGCACCGCGCGCGAGAGCCCCTCGTCCATCGTGAAGCGCTCCCGCGACCAGTCGCAGGACACCCCGAGGCGCCGAAGCTGCTCGAAGATGACGCCGCCGGACTGGGCCTTCCACTTCCAGGTGCGCTCCACGAAGGCCTCGCGGCCGAGCGCATGGCGGTCGGTGCCCTCGGCCAGCAGCTGCCGCTCGACGACGTTCTGCGTGGCGATGCCCGCGTGGTCGGTGCCCGGCACCCACAGGGCGGCCTCCCCGAGCATGCGGTGGTAGCGCACCAGCACGTCCTGGAGGGTGTTGTTGAGGGCATGCCCCATGTGCAGGGAGCCGGTCACGTTGGGAGGCGGGATCACGATCGAGAAGGTGCGCTCGCCCTCGCGGGGCGGCGGCGGGGCGAAGGCGCCGGACTCGGTCCAGCGCTGGTACCATCTCGATTCGAAGGATTTGGGGTCGTATCCGGACACGGTGCGCGGGTGTACCTGTTCTATGGCGAGCGTTCAAAAGGCTCGGACTCGGCCCTCGAGCCCCGGAGAGCGGGTCCCGGCGTCCCTCCATCGTTCCCTTGCCTGCTCGCCGCCCGCGGAGCTACTGTGCCGCCTCTCGTCCCCGGCCAACGAAGCCGGAGGGGGGAAAAGGGGTCGCCATGACGATGTTCACCTCCGTCCGGGTTCTCGCCGCGTCCTCCCTGTTCGCCGCGCTTCTGTCGCCTGCGCCGTCGGCGGCCGGCATCGTCGCGGACGTGACGACCACCACCACGAACATCGCGAGTTCCTCCACCTTCATCAGCACCACCACCTCGAGTTCCCTTCTCCAGGACTACGAGAACATGATTCTCCTGGCCGTGTTCCCGAGCGCGCCCATCGCCAGCCTCACGCTCCGGATCCGGGCCTATCCCGACTACGGCCCGGACGACGCCTACTGTGTATTCTTTGGTCCCGGCAGCGCGCGCACTGCGTACAACGGGGAGAAGACCTTCGAGTTCGCGACCCTGCCCGGAGGCGTCCTCGACCGCTCCCAGTCCATGCTGCTGTGCAGCTACTACACGCACGAGCCGCACGGCTCCCTCTCGCCCTCCGATTTCGAGGTGACCACGCTGGTCGCCAAGGATCTCGAGGGCGCCTCGGTCCCGACCTCGATCTGCCTGACGGACTGGGACGAGGACTTCCTGGCGGAGCCCGCCGCCGACGGCTGCCGCGACGCCTGCGGCGACGCGATCTGCGACGGCGGGGAACCCAAGGCCAGCGACGCGCTGGCGGTGCTGCGCAAGGCCCTCGGCCTCTTCGAGTGCGTGGCCGCGATCTGCGACGTGGACGGCGACGGCAACGTCGTGGCCAGCGACGCGCTGCGCGTCCTCAGGCGCTCGGTTCTCCTTCCGATTCCCCTCCTCTGCGCGACACCCGGGTTTTGTATCTAGCGAACGCCCTGCGGCCGTCCGGTCGGGATTGGGAAAATCCGGGACCTCTGCTACGAGGCGTGCGCCGCGAGGTTCAACGTTTTTCCAGGAGGATCTTCCCGTGAGCGACCGTCCTTTCCGCGTACTCGGTATCCAGCAGATCGCCGTCGGAGGCCTCGACAAGGCCCGACTGCGCAAGTTGTGGATCGACACCCTCGGCCTGACCGTCACGGGCACCTTCCAGAGCGAGCGCGAGAACGTTGACGAGGACATCGCGGTGGCCGGCAGCGGCCCCCTCAAGGTCGAGGTGGATCTCATGCAGCCCATCGACCCCGACAAGAAGCCGGCGGTCCACAACCCTCCCCTCAACCACATCGGCCTGTGGATCGACGATCTCCACGCCGCCGTGGCCTGGCTCGAGAAGCAGGGGGTGCGCTTCACGCCGGGCGGCATCCGCAAGGGCGCGGCCGGCTTCGACGTCACCTTCATCCACCCGAAAGAGAACGAGCAGTTCCCCATCGGCGGCGAAGGTGTGCTGATCGAGCTGGTACAGGCCCCGGCCGAAGTGGTCGCGGCTTTCGAGAAGGTCGCTTCGTTCTGAGCGGGGACCGCCTCATCGCCGCAGAAACGGGTCGCCTCGATCGCGATCGCCGCACCCTTCAGGCCAGCGCCTTCCTCAGGGCCCTGGCCACGGGGCTCGTCGGCGTCGAGCTCGGGCTCTTCCTCACCCAACTCCAGTTCGACGCCGCGCACATAGGCGCGGTGATCGGAGTTGGGCTCGTCGGGGCCGCACTCGCCGCACTCCTGGCGACGTTCGGGGCCGACCGTTTCGGGCGGCGCCGCAGCCTGATCGCGCTGACGCTGGCCGGCAGCGCAGGGTGCATGGCCGCGGCCCTGTCCTCCAGCTTCGTCGCCGTCGCTGCCGCCAGCTTCGTGGGAATGCTCAACGGGATGGGCCGCGACCGCGGCGCATCCTTGGTGGTGGAGCAGGCCATGTTGCCGGCCACCACCACCGACCTCGGACGCACGAAGGCCTTCGCCTGGTACAACGTGGCCCAGGACCTGGGTCATGCCTTCGGCTCCCTCCTGGCCGCGCTGCCCACGCTGCTGCTGGCCTGGGGCCTGGCGGACCGTCAGGACGCCCACCGTGTGACGATGCTCGTCGCCGCCCTGGTGACGCTGGCGCCACTTCCCCTCTATCTCGGCCTCGGAGCGTCGGTGGAAGCGCCGCAGCGCGAGCAGGGCGCTCCGGCCAGGCCGCGTCTTCGCCCGGAAAGCCGCCGCCTGCTCGCGAAGATCTCGGCCCTGTTTGCCATCGACAGCCTCGCCGGAGGCCTGCTCGTCACTTCGCTGCTGTCGTATTTCTTCTTCGAACGCTTCGGAGCCACCGAGGCGATGATCGGCCTGCTCTTCTTTGGCGCGAGGTTGCTGAACGCGATCTCCCATCTCGGGGCAGCGTGGCTCGCCCGCCGCATCGGGCTCGTGAACACCATGGTGTTCACGCACATCCCCTCGAGCCTCCTGCTGATGAGCGTGGCCTGGGCGCCGAGCTTCCCGGTGGCGGCCCTGCTCTTCCTGCTTCGCGAAGGCCTGGTGGAGATGGACGTGCCGACGAGACAGTCCTACGTGATGGCCGTGGTGAGCCCCGACGAGGCCACGGTGGCCTCCGGCATCACCAGCCTCGTGCGGCTCGCGGCGTGGGCCGTTGGCCCCACCCTCGCGGGAATCTTCATGCAGTCGACGTCGCTGGTGACTCCGCTGGTGGTCGGAGCCGGGATGAAGATCGGGTACGACCTGCTGTTGTGGAGGGCCTTCCGCTCCGTGAGACCCCCCGAAGAAAGGGCCTGACCGGCCCTCGTCGCCCGCGTCTCGGAGGGTCGGCCTCCACGGCCTTCGCGCGGCCGCGTGTCCTTACTCGGCCGGCAGCGTGGTCGACGTCGATGAGATCGTCGACGAGGTGACCAGCGCGTCGGAGGTCGGCGCGACGGCGCAGTTGGCCGTCACGTTCTGGCCGACGGCCGTGCGCAGGATGGCCAAGGCGTCCGAAGCGGCGACCTTGCCGTCGCCGGAGTAGTCGCAGATCGCAACCGAGCACTCCGCCGTTCCCACCGCCGTGCGCAGGGCCGTCAGGGCATCGCCCGCCGTGATCTTCCCGTCGCCGTTGGCGTCCCCGCACATCGTCTCCGCCAGGGTCGTCGTCGTGGTCGGTTCGCAACCGTCGAGCAGGCCGGTGTCCGCGCTGCAGGCGCCCGCGGTGCAGACCTCGCCGATCGTGCAGGGAGAGCCGTCGTTGCACGCGCTGCCGTTCTCGTCGCTGGCGCTGCAGCTGTCCGCGCCTTCGTTGCAGGACTCGGCGCAGTTGCCATCGCCGTCGGCACCCGGGCAGGGATCGCCGACGTGCTGGCTGCAGGATCCCCCCTGGCAGGTGTCGGCGCCGTTGCAGAAGGCGTTGTCGTTGCACGCCGCGCCGTTGGGGTCGTTGCCGACGCAGTCGTCCTGGGCCTCGCGGCAGGATTCGGCGCAGTTGCCGTCGCCGTCGGCACCGGGACAGGGGCTGCCGGCGTGGTTCGAACAGGTGCCGGCGCTGCAGGTGTCGGCACCGTTGCAGTAGAGGCCGTCGTCGCAGGCGCTGCCGCCGGCGTCGGGCGCCGTGCAGTTGTCGATGCTCTCGTTGCACGACTCGGAGCAGTCCTCGTCGCCGTCGGCGCCGGTGCAGGGGCTGCCCGCGTGCTGGCTGCAGGAGCCCGCCTGGCAGGTGTCGGCGCCGTTGCAGAACAGGCCGTCGTTGCAGGAGCTCGCGTTGGCGTCGGCGCCCGAGCAGGCGTCGGCCGCTTCGTTGCAAGATTCCGAGCAGTTGCCGTCGCCGTCGGCGCCCGGGCAGGGATCGCCGGCGTGCACGCTGCAGTTGCCGCCCGCGCAGGTGTCCGCGCCGTTGCAGAAGAGGCCGTCGTTGCAGGCGCTGGCCTCGGTGTCGGGGCCGCTGCAGGCGTCGGCTGTCTCGTCGCAGGTCTCGGTGCAGTCGCCGTCGCCGTCGGGGCCCGGGCAGGGGTCGCCGGCGTGCTGGCTGCAGGCACCCGCCTGGCAGGTGTCGGCGCCGTTGCAAAACACGCCGTCGTTGCAGGGAGTGCCGTTGCCGGTCGGGGTGCAGGCGCTCGAGCAGCAGTCGCCGTTGGCGGTGTTGCCGTCGTCGCACAACTCGCCGTCGTCCAGGCTGCCGTCGCCACAGTCTCCGCAGGTGCTCTGCGAGAACGAGCAGGTGCCGGCCTGGCAGGCGTCGCCGGTGGTGCAGGCCAACCCGTCGTTGCAGGGGCTGCTGTTGGGGTCCGCCGCCGTGCAGGCATCGCTTGCTTCGTTGCAGGTCTCGGCGCAGTTGCCGTCGCCGTCGGGGCCGGGGCAGGGATTGCCGGCATGCACGCTGCAGGCGCCGCCCGAACAGGTGTCGGCGCCGTTGCAGAAGAGGCCGTCGTTGCACGCCGTGCCGCCCGGGTCCGCCGCCGTGCAGTTGTTGCTCGCCTCGTTGCAGCTCTCGGCGCAGTTGCCGTCGCCGTCGGGGCCCGCGCAGGGATCCCCGCTGCCGACGCAGCTTCCGGCAGAGCAGGCGTCGTTGACGGTGCAGAACAAGCCGTCGTCGCAGGGCGACGCGTTGGGATCCGCAGCCGTGCAGGCGTCGGCGGCTTCGCTGCAGGTCTCGGTGCAGTCGCCGTCGCCGTCGGCGCCCGGGCAGGGATCGCCGCTGCCGAGGCAGCTGCCGCCCGAGCAGGTGTCGGTAGCGGTACAGAAGAGACCGTCGTTGCAGGGGCTGCCGTTGCTGTCGGCGGCGCTGCAGGTGTCGCCGGCCTCGTTGCAGCTCTCGGCGCAGTTGCCGTCGCCGTCGGGGCCGGAGCAGGGATCGCCGGCGTGGACGCTGCAGGTGCCGCCGCTGCAAGTGTCGGCGCCGTTGCAGAAGAGGCCGTCGTTGCAGGGGCTGCCGTTGCTGTCGGCGGCGCTGCAGGCGTCGGTCGCCTCGTTGCAGCTCTCGGCGCAGTTGCCGTCGCCGTCGGGGCCGGTGCAGGGGTCGCCGGCGTGCACGCTGCAGGTGCCGCCGCCGCAGGTGTCGGCGCCGTTGCAGAAGAGGCCGTCGTTGCAGGCGACGCTGTTGGCCGGGTGCTGGCAGAGCGGCGACGAACCGTTGCAGATGTCGTTGGTGCAGACGTTGCCGTCGTTGCTGCAGCCGGTGTTGTTCGCGACCAGGGCGTCGCCCGGGCAGGACTTGGAGGATCCGTTGCAGCTCTCCGGAAGATCGCACTCCCCGGCGCTGGCGCGACAGGCGGTGATCGTCCCGGCCACGGCGTCGGCGGGGCAGGCAGCCGACGTTCCGTTGCAGGTTTCCTGGACGTCGCAGACCCCGCTCGCCGCGCGGCAAACGGTAGTGGTCGGCGCCAAGGCGTTGGCCGGGCACGCGTTGCTGCTGCCCGTGCAGGTCTCGGCGCTGTCGCAGACCCCGCCGGCGGCGCGGCACACGGTGGCCGTGCCGGCGAAAGCGTCGGCCGGGCACGAGGCGCTGTTGCCCGTGCAGGTTTCGGACGCGTCGCAGATGCCGCTGGCGGCGCGGCAGGTGGTGGCTGTCGAAGCGAAGCCGTCGGCCGGGCAGGAGGCGCTGTTGCCGGTGCACGTCTCCACCACGTCGCAGACGCCATTGGCGGCGCGGCAGGTCGTGGCGCCCGAAGCGAAGCCGTCGGCCGGGCAGGTTGCGCTGTTGCCCGTGCAGGTTTCCTCGACGTCGCAGACGCCGTTGGCGCTGCGGCACACGGTGGAGCCCGAGGCGAAGCCGTTGGCCGGGCAGGAGCCGCTCGCGCCGGTGCAGGTTTCCGCCACATCGCAGATGGAGACCGACGGGCGACACACCGTGGCGCCTCCCGCGAAGCCGTCGGCGGGGCAGGAGTTGCTGGTACCGGTGCAGGTC
>JBHEPB010000167.1:0-2803 GCA_046260515.1 Binatia bacterium | reverse complement strand
GCGGTAGAGGACCTCGAAGGCCGAGGCGTCACCGCGCTGCCAGGCGCGCATCAGGTCCTCGTCGGAGGCGGTATCGGGCGTGACGGTCATCGGCGGCCTCGCCCTCGCGGCGAGGCCGCCGATGCTAGACCGGACCATCGGGGAACGCTCGTTGCGAACACGTACCGGGATGGTGCGGTGGTTTCGGTGGCGGCACTGGGAAGCATGGATTCCTGGTCAGCCGCCCACCTTGGCCATGCGCACCAGGGAGAGGAACTCGCTGCGGTAGCCGAACTCGTCCTTGCCGCGGGCCGACGTGGCCGTGGCCAGCACGTCGTCCCAGTTCCAGGAGCCGGTGCGCTTGCCGCCGCGCAGCAGCTGGCCGAAGCCGGCCACCGCGGCGGCGAAGCGGAAGTCGTCGCCGGTCTTCTCAAACGCGGGCGCGAGGGAGGCAAGGCTGACCGGCACCTCCACCAGTTTGCTGGCGGAGCCGTCGGGGTCCTTGTAGCGCAGCTTCACGAAGGCGAGTTCGGCGGGCAGGGCGCGGTCCACGAGGGCGGGTTTCTCTTCGCCGGTGTAGCGAAGCGGATCCACCGCCGGCGCGGCTCCCACCGGCGTGAGTTCGTACAGGGCCGTCACCGACTGGCCGGCGCCGACATCGCCGGCGTCGATCCTGTCGTTGTTGAAGTCTTCGCGGGCGAGCAAGCGGTTCTCGTAACCGATCAGGCGGTACTCGGCGACGGCCGACGGGTTGAACTCCACCTGCACCTTCACGTCCTTGGCCACCGTCACCAGCGTCGAGCGCACCTGGTCCACCAGCACCTTGCGCCCCTCCTGCAGGTTGTCGATGTAGGCGTAGCTGCCGTTGCCGACATCGGCCAGCTGCTCCATCAGCTGCTCGTTGTAGTTGCCGGTGCCGAAGCCGATGGTCGAGAGCTGCACGCCCGACTCGCGCTCGCGCTCGACGAGGTCCTTCACCTGCTCGAAGTCGGTGATGCCCACGTTGAAGTCGCCGTCGGTGGCCAGCAGCACGCGGTTGATGCCGCCGCGCACGTAGCCCTGGCGCGCCATGCGGTAGGCCAGGCGGATCCCGGCTTCACCGGCCGTGGATCCGCCGGCTTCCAGGTTGTCGATGGCGCGGCGGATCGCTTCGCGCTGGTCGCCGGGCGTGGGCTCCAGCACCACGGCTTCGCGCCCCGCGTACACCACCAGGCTCACGCGGTCCTGGCTGCGCAGCTGGTCGACCAGCAGCTTCAGCGACGAGCGCAGCAGCGGCAGCTTGGCGGCGTCCTGCATGGATCCCGACACGTCCACGAGGAAGACGAGGTTGGCCGCCGGCATCTCCTTCGCGTCCACTTCGTCGGCGCGCACTGCCACGCGCATCAGCCAGTGATCCGGCTTCCAGGGGCAGGGCGCCAGCTCGGTGCGGATGCCGAAGGGGTGTTTGCCGTCACCGCGCGGGTAGTCGTAGGGGAAGTAGTTGACGAGTTCCTCCACGCGCACCGCGTCCTCGGGAGGACGCGAGCCCTGGGCAAGATAGCGCCTCACGTTGGAGTAGCTGCCGGTGTCCACGTCGAGGCTGAAGGTGGAGACCGGGTCGTCGGCCACCAGGTGCAGGGGGTTGTCGCTGAGGTGCTGGTAGCGCTCGGTGTTGTCGGGCGCCGGGGAGGGCTGGGGCATGGAGAAGGCGTAGATCTCTGCGCCGGCCATGCCGGAGTCGCGGGAGGCGTGGTCGGCGAGGGCGGCGGCGGCGGATTCTCCGCGCGGGCGGGCCATGGACGGCGACCCTGCGATCCTTCCCACGACGTTGCCCACGACCTTGCCCGCGGCTTGGCTCTTGGGGGAGACAGCGGGCCTTTGTTCGGTGTCGCCTTCGGTCCTGGCAAGGGGCTCGGGATTGGAACGTTCGGGAAGAGTCTCGGAGTTCGCTTCGACGGGAAACGCGGCCGGCGGGGAAGGAGAGGCGGCAACCGCGCTCGCCAGCGGCGCGGGCCGTGGCGCGTCCGTCTCGGTTCGGCCGGCGCAGCCGGCGGCAAGAAGGGCAAGAGCCAGGGCCGCCAGCGCGGCGACCGAACGGGTTCGAGGGGGGAAGGACATCATGGGGAAACCTCCGTTGGCATTGGACTGCGAATGGAGGAACGCCGGCCATGCCCGGATCGGGTCAGGCGGGCGAAGAAATACTGGGCTCATCGCGGGTTGGTGCGCGTTGGTGTGGCCGACTTGACCGAGAGAATCGATCGGAAACCGCTTGCCGGCAGGCCCCCGGGCGGCAGTTGCGGGAGGCGGGAACCCGGCGCGGCTCGAAGACGCCTCACCGAGCTGCCCCCGTCTCCCGGCATTCCCCGGGGAATGTTCGCACGGCAGCGACGTTGCCGCGCCTGGCGTCCATGAAGGAACGACCGAAGTCCAAGTCAGCCTGGTACTGGTTGTGTGCCGCGCAGCGCAGCTCGATATTCTCCGGCGAGTGCTGCCCGCCGAGGGCAAAAGGGGCCCGGTGGTGGAACTCGACATTGCTCGTCGCGCCGCAGCGACGTCCGCGCGCATCCACGTAGCAGCAGCGCCCGCAATCGCGTTGCCAGACCTCGCGCCGTACGGCTGCCGGAATGCCTCGGGTCGGCTGTCCCGCCGTCGCGGCCGCCTTCGTTGCCGATGCTGGCTTCGCTGCCGGCTCCCGCTCCGCTGCCGCCTCCGGCTTCGCTGCCGCCGCCGCCTTCGTTGCCGGCGCCGCCGCCGGCCGATCGGTGCAGCCCGCCTTGCGCGTCAGGGTCCGGACCAGCAGGACATCAATCGCGCGACTGATGATCGCCGCCGGATCGCGCCCGGT
>JBHEPB010000162.1:0-33823 GCA_046260515.1 Binatia bacterium | reverse complement strand
CCGTGGGGCCCGCCACGGTGGACGTTTTCGAGGACGCGATGCGGATGATCCCGTCGTCCTTGCGCGGACGCCTGGAAACCTGCGCCGGGCTCCGCTTCAGCACGGCCCGCGGCGTGAGGGCCACCATCGTCGAGCGCATCGAACCGGATGTGGTTCGCGCCACCCGCGGCCAGGGCGTGGACTGCATCGACCTCGTCGCCAAGCCGGTGGCGGCCGGCGGCGCGCTGGCGCCGTGGTTCGCGCTGATGCAGCGCTGGTGGAACGGGCAGCGCGCGGGCGAAGCCGTCGAGCTGGCCGACCGCCTAGGCGGCGGCTGGAGCGAGGGCGAGATCCTCCAGGTAGCCGCCCTCGGCGAGTCCATCGACCGAGGCGAGAGTGCACCTGAAGCCCTCGAGGCCCTCGTGCAGGGCCGCTCGGCGGCGTGAAGCCGCGATGATTCTCCCGCACCACTTCTGCGCTGCTGCCGTCCGGTGGGCCTCGTGAGCGAGGAAGAACTTGGTTTCCTCCGCCTGGGCGGATTCGCTGCCGCGCTGGCCATGGCCCTCCTTTGGCAGCGGCTTTCCCCCCACGGGCAGGGGCCCGGAAGTATCGCCGTCAACTCCCGGCTCTGGCTGGTCAACGTTGTGGTGACCGGCGCGGTTTGCGGGGCCTGCGTGTGTTCGGCGGCGCGCTGGGCGATGGCCTCGGGCATCGGACTGTTCAATCTGGCGGCGGCGCCGCTGTGGGTCGTATTGCCCCTGTCCGTCCTCTTCCTCGACTTCGTTTCTTACGCCTGGCACCGGGCCAACCACGCCGTTCCCTTCCTGTGGCGCTGGCACCAGGTGCACCACAGCGATCCCTCCTTCAGCGTGTCCACGGCGCTGCGCTTCCACCCCGGGGAACTTCTGCTGTCGCTGCCGGTGCGGCTCGTTGCCGTGGTGGTTGCCGGAATTCCGGCGGAAGCCGTCGTGTTCTTCGAGATCCTGTTCACGCTGGCCAACGCGGTGGAGCACGGCGACATCGATCTTCCGCGCGGCGTCGAACGCCGCCTCGAGCGCGTGCTGGTGACGCCGGCCCTGCACCGCTGGCACCACACGGTTGGCGTCCCCGATCGCGACAGCAACTTCGCCACCGTGTTCTCGCTGTGGGACCGCGCCTTCGGAACGCTGGCGCCGAGCGACTCGGCGAGGAAGGTCACGACGGGGCTGCCGGGGATGGTCGGCGGGGTGACGCTGCGCGAGGCCCTGCTGCTGCCCTTGCACCGCGCGGCGGACTGATCCCGAGGAGTCGTCGCCGGCGCGGCCGGCGCTCCTCCTTACGGGACGTTTCCGGGAGAGGGTTCAGCCGAGCAGGGCGTCGAGCAGCTGGTCGTAGCGTTCGGTGCGGCGGAACTGGGGAAACTCGGCCGCGACGTTGTCGGGGCACGAGAACAGGATGCCGCGGTCGGCGGCCCCGAGCATGGCCGTGTCGTTATAGCTGTCGCCGGCGGCGTGGACCGTGAAGGCCAGCTGCTGCAGCGACTCGACGGCTTTTCTCTTGCCGTCGGCGAGGCGCAGGCGGTAGCCCGACACGCGTCCCGAATCCTCCACCACGAGCTCGTGGCAGAACAGTGTCGGCCAGCCGAGCTGGCGCATCAGCGGTTCGGCAAACTGGTAGAAGGTGTCGCTGAGGATGATCACCTGGGTGCGCGAGCGAAGTTCCTCGAGGAACTCGACGGCGCCGTCCAGGGGCTTCAGGGTCGCGATGACGTCCTGGATGTCGGGCAGGGTGAGGCCGTGGCGGTCGAGGATCTCCAGGCGACCGCGCATCAGCTTGTCGTAGTCGGGTTCGTCGCGCGTGGTGCGGCGCAGTTCGGGAATGCCGGTCTTGTCGGCGAAGGCGATCCACACCTCGGGCACGAGGACACCCTCGAGGTCGAGACAGGCGATCAGCGGCATGGGGGTCTTCCTGGAGCAGAGACGGCGACGGCCCGCCGCCCTCGGACGGGCAGCGGGCCGTCGTCACGGCCTGGTCAGTTGGAGCCGGACTTGGCCAGCTCGGCGTCGATGATCGACTTGAAGCGGTCGAAGGGCTGGGCCCCGGACAGCATGCGTCCGTTGACGAAGAAGGCCGGGGTGCCCGACACGCCGACTTCGCCGCCGGCTGCCATGTCCTCGTCCACCTTGGTCTTCATCTTGCCGCTGGCGAGACACTCGTCGATCTTGGCCTTGTCGGTGCCGGCCGCGGTGGCCACTTCGGCGATCTTCTCGTCGCTCAGGCCTTCGCCCATGGCTTCGAAGATGGCGTCGTGCACTTCCCAGAACTTGCCCTGCTCGCCGGCGCAGCGCGCGGTCTCGGCGGCGCGGCGCGCGTTCTTGTGGAAGGGCAGGGGGTAGTCGCGGTGCACGTAGCGGACCTTGGTGCCGTAGGCCTTCATCACTTCGGCGATCACGTCCTCGCCCTTCTTGCAGAAGGGGCACTCGTAGTCGGAGAAGCCGATGATGGTGACGGGCGCGCTGGCGTCGCCGCCGCGCGACTCGCGGCCGGCGTCGCTGACCTCGACCACCGGAGGCGACAGCTTGATGCTGGTGGGGTACTTGGCGCGCAGCTCGGTGAGAAGGGTCTGGGCCTTCTGGGCGCGGCCCTGGTTCTTCAGGTACTCGACGATGCGTCCCTTGACCTCGTCGAGGGACTTGCCGCCGAGCTGTTCCTTGTTCTCGTCGTAGACCTTCTGGATGGTCTCGGCCGAGGGCTCCTCGACGGGAGCCGACATCAGCTCGGTCTGGAAGGCCTCGAGGCTCTTGCCCTGGGACTTGGCCTCCAGGTCGAGCAGCTTCTCGGAGACGAGGTTGTTGAGGCCTTCCTCGAGGATCTCGTAGCGCTGGTTGTCCACCTCGATGAGCTGGGCCTTGACGGCCTTCTCGAGGTCGGCGCGCGTGACGGAGACGTCGCCGACGGTGGCCACGACCTCGTTGGCGGACTGGGCGCCGGCGGTGGCCGGCACAATAAAGGCGATGAGGGCGATGGCGAGGGTTCGCTGGAACATGAGCTTCTCCTGGGGACGGGGTGAGATGGGGGGCTCCGTTGAGCCGCGGAGGGCAAGATACGCGGGCCGCGGCTCGAAACCAACCCGGCCCGGCGAGGCCCTCGGGGGCGAGCAGGAAGCGCCGCGCGAGCCGTTCGCGATGCAGTGGCGCCGTGGGCGGGGAAGGCCTGTGGACCTTACGGGGAGTCCCCGCTAATCGGGACGGTCATGCCTCAGATCATCTACAACATGAAGGGTGTCCGGAAGATGACTCCCCAGGGCAAGGAGATCCTCAAGGGGATCTGGCTGTCCTTCTTCCACGGCGCGAAGATCGGAGTGCTCGGCCTCAACGGCTCGGGCAAGAGCACGCTGCTGCGGATCATGGCGGGCGTGGACAAGGATTTTGCCGGGGAGACCTTCGTGGCCGAAGGGACCACGATCGGCTTCCTGCCCCAGGAGCCCCAGCTCGACGACGACCGGACGGTGCTCGAGCACGTCGAGGAAGCGGTGGCCGGCACCAGGGCCCTGCTGACGCGCTTCGACGAGATTTCGGCCCGCTTTGCCGAGCCGATGTCGGAAGAGGAGATGGACAAGCTGCTGGCCGAGCAGGGCCGGGTCCAGGACGCCATCGACGCGGCCGATGCCTGGGAGCTGGACCGCCACCTCGAGATCGCCATGGACGCCCTGCGCCTGCCGCCGGCCGACGCCAAGTGCGCCACGCTATCGGGCGGCGAGCGCCGCCGCGTGGCCCTTTGCCAGATCCTGCTGAAGGCCCCCGACATCTTGCTGCTGGACGAGCCCACCAACCACCTGGACGCCGAGTCGGTGGCCTGGCTGGAGCGCCACCTGTCCGAGTACAAGGGCACGGTGGTCGCGGTCACGCACGATCGCTACTTCCTCGACAACGTGGCCGGCTGGATCCTGGAGCTCGACCGCGGCGAAGGCATTCCCTGGGAAGGCAACTACTCGTCCTGGCTCGAGCAGAAGCAGAAGCGCCTGGAGCAGGAAGAGAAGGAATCCTCGAGCCGCCAGCGCACGCTGAAGCGCGAGCTGGAATGGGTGCGCATGTCGCCGCGCGCGCGCCAGGCCAAGAGCAAGGCCCGCGTGAGCCAGTACGAATCCCTGCGCAGCGAGCACGAGAAGGCCCAGGATGCGCCCGAGAGCGGGCGCATCCTGATCCCGCCGGGACCGCGCCTGGGCGACCAGGTGGTGGACGCCAAGGGCGTGCGCAAGGCCTACGGCGACCGCCTCCTCTTCGAGAACCTCGACTTCATGCTGCCGCGCGGCGGCATCGTCGGCGTCATCGGTCCCAACGGCGCGGGCAAGACCACGCTCTTCCGCATGATCACCGGTACCGAAACGCCCGACGCGGGGACGCTGACGGTGGGCGAGACGGTGCAGCTGTCCTACGTGGACCAGTCGCGCGATGCGCTGGACGGCGAGCGCACGGCCTGGGAGGAGATCAGCGACGGCGGCAAGGAGTTCGTGATGGTGGGCAAGCGCCAGGTGAACTCGCGCGCCTACGCGGCCTCCTTCAACATCAAGGGCAACGACCAGCAGAAGAAGGTGAAGGTGCTGTCGGGCGGCGAGCGCAACCGCCTCCACCTGGCCAAGCTGCTCAAATCCTCCGGCAACGTGCTGCTGCTCGACGAGCCGACCAACGACCTCGACGTGGACACCTTGCGCGCGCTGGAAGAAGCCCTGGTCGAATTCTCGGGCTGCGCGGTGGTCATCAGCCACGATCGCTGGTTCCTCGATCGCATCGCCACGCACATCCTCGCCTTCGAGGGGGATTCGACGGTGGTGTGGTTCGAGGGCAACTACCAGGACTACGAGGCCGACCGCCACCGCCGTCTCGGCTCGGACGCCGACCGCCCCCACCGCATCAAATACCGCAAGCTCACCGCCTGAGAGCCGGAAACCCGGGACAGGTACAGGTTTTCGGCGAAGCCGAAAACCTGTACCTGTCCCGGGTTTCTATTCGAGGCGGGCGTCTTCGAGGAGGACGTCGTAGCGGTAGCCGAAGCCGAAGTCCTTGTTGAGGGCGAGCTTGCCGCGCACGACGACGACGTCGCCGACGGCGGCGGTGCCGTCGCTGGTGACGGTGAGGTCGTTCTCGCCGCTCGCGGCGCGGCTGCCGTCGCGCAGGTGGAGCCAGTTGCGCTTCATCACGCCGCCGTTGAACTTGACCACCTTGCCGCGCAGGACGACTTCCTTGCCCTCGAGATCCTTGCGGCGGTCGAAGATCTCGCCGACCGTGAGGCCGCCTTCGGCGCGGGCGATGTCCTTCACCTCGGCGTCGTCGCCGGCCTGGGGGGAAAGCGAGCCGTGGGCGGCCGCAGCGGGGGCCTCCGCGGATGCGCCGCTGACCACCAGGGCGTCCACGAACAGGATGGACTCGAAGCTGCGCCCGAGGGTCTTGCTCTGGAAGTTCTTCATCTCGGAGCCGGCCGGCCAGCCGACGCTGTCGCCCACCGAAAGCACGGTACGGGGGCCGGCCACCCAGACCTCACCGCCCGGCGTCGCGACGTGGGCGTAGGTGTAGCCCGCCGCGTCCATCGTCTCGACGACCTTCCCGCGCGACACTTCGGTGACGGCCTTCGGCGCGGCGGCGGGAGCAGGCATCGGAGGCGCGGCGGGTTCGGTGGCCCGCATGGGCGCGGTCTCGGCCACGGCGCCGCTTGCGACGAAGAGGCTCGCGAGCGCCAGCGAAAGGGCCACGGTTCGGAAGGGAAGGGACGCGAGGCTGTTCATGAACGGGTTCTCCTTCGTAGGGGCCTTCACGCGCAGGTCGCCGGCCGCCTCTGACTCCACGGTAAAGCCTGCTCGAGCTGCGCCGACAAGCGCAGCAGCAGGTCCTCGCGCCCGTAGGCCCCCACCAGCTGCACGCCAATGGGCAGACCCGCGTCGTTCCAGTGCAGGGGCAGGGACACGGCCGGCTGCCCGCTCACGTTGAAGGGCATGCAGAAGGGACTGTACTCGGTCCAGCGCCTGAGCACTTCCATCGCCGGTCCTCCCAGGGGGCCGAGGGGGCCGATGGGCCAGGGCGGCTCGGCCAGGGTGGGCGTGACGAGGATGTCGAAGCCCTGTTCCCACCAGAGCGCCAGTTCGCGCGCGTAGCGCTGCAGGTTCTCGACGGCCTCCACGTAGCGCGCTGCGCCGATGCCGCGGCCGAGCTCGGCCGCCATGGCCGTGGTCGCTTCCACTTCATCCAGGGCGATGGTGCGCCCGATGCGCGCCGACCAGCGGTCGAGGTCGCGGGCGATGGAGACGGCGAAGATGGTGAGGAGGCTGCCGTCGTCGGTTGCGTCGAGCACGGCCGGCGCCGCGTCCTCCACTTGATGGCCGAGGGATTCCAGCGTGCGGGCGGCCGCGGCCACCGCTTTCGCGCAGTCGGGATGGACAGGGGCCGGTGAACTCGAAGTGCCGGGCCGGCGGGTGAACACGCCGATGCGCAGGCGGCCGGGATCGGCGCCGACTTCGTCGCGGTAGGGCCGCGAGGGCGGCGGCGCGGTGTAGGGATCGCCGGGCGCCGCGCCGCGGATCACGTCGAGGATGCCGGCGCTGTCGCGCACCGTCCGCGTCAGCACGTGCTCGTGCGTGGTCGCCCACCAGAATTCGCCGAAAGCCGGCCCCAGCGTGGACCGCGCCCGGGTGGGCTTGAGGCCGACCAGCCCGCAGACGCTGGCCGGCGTGCGGATGCTTCCGCCCATGTCGTTGCCGTGCGCCGCGGCCACCATGTGCGAGGCCACGGCCGCCGCCGCGCCTCCGCTCGAACCGCTGGTGGACAGCGAAGTGTCCCAGGGATTGCGCGCCGGCCCGTAGGCCAGCGGCTCGGTGGTCGGCGAGAAGGCGAGCTCGGGCGTGTTGGTCTTGCCCACGAAGACGAAACCGGCTGCCCTCAGCCGCGCCGCGAGATAGCTGTCGGTGTCCTCGTGCCAGTCGAGATCGCGCAGCACCCTCATGCCGCAGTGAAAGGGGTCACCGGCGGTGTGGCAGAGGACGTCCTTCACGAGGAAGGGAACACCGCGGAAAGGGCCGTCGGCCAGGCTGGGAGAAGCCGCCGCGGCGCGGGCCTTTTCGTCGAGTCGATGGATGACGGCGTTCAGCGCGGGATTGAGCCTGTCGATACGCGCGAGGGCCGCCTCGACGAGTTCGATGGGGGAGGCCTGTCCGCTGCGCACGAGCTCGGCCTGGGCGGTCGCGTCCAGTTCGGCGAAGGGGTCCCTTGTCGTGTTGTCGTCCATTCGAGCTCCTCCGCCGGGCCGATGCTACGGGGCGCCGCGACTTTTGGCCACCGCGCGGCGTGCGTGCTACCAGTGCCTCCGGTGTCGCCGGCCGACGGCCGACCCCCCGGAGTAGAAAAGATGCAGACCAAGCCGAGCGCCCCGTCCTTCCTGCTTGCGAGCCTTCTCACCGCCTCCGCGGCTGTCGCCGCGCCGAACGCGCCGTGGCCGCCGCTTCCGGACGTGGCTCCGTCGCCGGCGGGAAATCCCAGCACACCGGCCAAGGTGGAACTCGGCAAGAAGCTCTTCTTCGATCCCCGCGTCTCCACCGACGGCACCGTCTCCTGCAACTCCTGCCACAACGTGATGGAAGCGGGCGACGACGACCGCCCCACCTCCGCCGGCGTCCACGGCCAGAGAGGCGGCCGCTCGTCGGGCACCGTCTACAACTCGGCTTTCCTCAGCGTGCAGTTCTGGGACGGCCGCGAGCCGAGCCTGGAAGAGCAGGCCAAGGGCCCCGTCACCAACCCCATCGAGATGGGCATGATGGACCACGGCGCCGTCGTCTCCCGTCTGGCCGCCATCCCCGGCTACGTTGCCGAGTTCGAGGCCGTCTTCGGCAAGGGGCCCATCACCATCGACAACTTCGGCAAGGCGGTGGCCGCCTACGAGCGCACGCTGATCACCCCCGATTCGCCCTACGACCGCTACGCCAAGGGCGACGAGAGCGCTCTGAGCGAACAGCAGAAGCGCGGCCTCGAGACCGTGCTCGCCACCGGCTGCACGGTCTGCCACTCGGGCATGAACTTCGCCGGGCCGCCCCTGCCCGAAGGCCAGGGCTTCTTCCAGAAAGTGCCGCTCATTCCGGGCAGCGAGTACGAGAAGAAATACGACCTGACGAGCGACACCGGCCGCGAGCAGGCCACGAAGAACCCTGCGGACAGGAACATGTGGAGGGTGCCCACCCTGCGCAACATCGCGCTCACGGCGCCCTACTTCCACAACGGCTCGGTGGCCACCCTGGACGAAGCCGTGCGCGTGATGGCCAAGATCCAGCTCGGCAAGGACCTCACCGAGCCCCAGGTCGCCGACATCGTGGCTTTCCTCGGATCCCTGACGGGCAAGTTCCCGGAGCAGAGGATGCCGCGCCTGCCCGGCGTCGAGGGCAAGACCGTGGTTCCGCTGGATACGAAGAAGTAACGGCACGCGGCGGCGAGCGGCCGGCGCGCGACTCCCCGCCGGCCGCCTTCGCCGTTGGCCCCTCAGGCGGGCGTGAACGAGAGCACGTAGCCCTTCTTCGGGTCGGCGCGTCCTTCGAGGGTGTCGCGGTAGACGCGCTCGATGGCATCCCTGCCTCCGAGCCTTTCCACGGCGATCCAGTCGTGGGCTTTCGGAAGGAATTCCATCCAGGCCTGGCCCATGCGCTGCTGGAGGCCGGCTGCTCCCCAGTCGCCGATGCGCTTTTCCACCTGCGACGGCGCGAAGAAGAGGGTGGGGCGCGGGCCGGGGAACTCCTGGCCGAAGGCGAGGTTCTCCCAGTGGGTGCCGCCGACGCTGCAACTGTAGCGCAGGGAATCGCCGAAGTGGCGGTGCACGGCCGAGGTCACCGTCGTGTCGCCGGCCATGTCCACGAACACCGAAGGCACGACCGGCAGCGTGGCGACGTCGTCGTAGGTCACCACGCGGTGGTAGCAGCCAAGGCCCTCGACGAAGTCCTTGTTGGCGGCCGACGTGAGGCCGACCACTTCGCAGTTGTCCGGGCCGCGGCGCGCGAGGCACCACGCCAGTCCGATCGACGTCTTGCTCGACGCGCTCGAGAGGACCACCGAGCGGGCTCCGAAGAAGTCGTTGTCGCCGAGGAAGTCGTCGATGAGCCAGCCCGTGAGGAAGAGCACGCGGAACAGCATCTGCTCGCCCTCGTGGGCGGGGTCGTAGCCGGGATCGGCGGCGCAGCGCGTGTACTGGTTGTAGATGGCCGCCAGTTCGCGGCGATGCGGCGCCGCTTCCACGAAGCCGCCCGGCGTCACCTGATCGGCCGACACGATGAAGTGCGTGCCCATGGGCAGGTAGCCGAAGATGCGCTCTCCGGCCTGGATGCGCGGATGGGCCGAGCGCTCGACCACGGCGAAGCCCCACACCGGGATGATGCCGAAGCCGTCGCGGGCCGGGTAGAAGTCCCAGTAGCGCATCGCCGCGCCGAAGACGGCGTAGGTGACGTTGTTGGCAGTGAAGGCGAAGGTGTCCACCGCCAGCAGCACCTGGCCCTTCTCCAGCGGCATGGAGGAGGGATCGGCCGTCTCGCTGAACTCGGTCTGGTGGAGGTCGTCCTTGCGGATGAGGAAGTTGGTCGGTGCGGCGATGCTCATGGTGGTCCTCCTGAACAATCGAGCTCGGACTTCAGGCCCGGGGCTTCAGTCGTCGCCAATGGCAGCGGCAACGATGCGGCGCAAACGCGGCGGATCGAGCAGCAGCACGCGGCCGTACTCGATGGCCACCAGGCCCTCCTTT
Organism: Binatia bacterium; assembly: GCA_046260515.1. Lineage (GTDB taxonomy): Bacteria > Desulfobacterota > Binatia > UBA1149 > CAITLU01 > DATNBU01. The sequence continues at coordinate 24,106 of JBHEPB010000162.1, read as the reverse complement.
TCCCAAACCTTGAGCTGCTTGCCGGCGCTTTCGCGGGTGACGCCGGTCATGCGGCCGAGTTCGTCCTGGGAGATGCGCACTGCCACCCCCCGCGCCGTGGCTTCGCAGCGCGCTGCGTCGGCCGAGAGCAGCAGCAGCTTCTTGGCCAGGCGGGCGGGCAGGGTGAGGAAGGCGGCGTCGATGATGATGTCCTCGGCCATGCGGATGCGCTGGGAGAACAGCTCGGTGACGCGGAAGAGCAGCTCGGACTCCGAGCGGCACAGGGCCAGCAGGTCGCGGCGGGGCAGCACGAGAAGCACGGAAGCTTCCGCGGCGAAGGCGTCCACCACGCGCGGGCCGGCGTCGAAGAGGCCGATCTCGCCGAACCAGGAGCCGGGGCCCGTGGAGTAAAGAACGACCTCCTTGCCCTCGATGGAGGCGGCGCTGAAGCGCACGCGACCCTGGAGGATGCCGTAGAAGGCCACGGCCTCGTCGCCGCGCAGGTAGACGGCCGCGTCGCGCTCGAAGGTCCTGGTGACGAGGCCTCCGGAGAGACGGCTTCGGCCCTCGGCGGACAGCCCCGAGAACAGGGGGCTCGCATCGATGAGTTCGTCTTTCTCCAAGCGGGGTTTCCTTCTTCGGCCGGCCCGTCCCGCCGTTTGGGGCATGCGGGCGACGGGATCAACTACTTTCGCCGATGGAGAGGTTCCTCGCAGTCTTCGGCCCCGCATTCGGTCATGGTGCCGGCAACGATGCGAAGGGCGTCCCGACCGGTGCCCCTCCCCCAGGAGAACACGAATGCGCAATCCCAGCACCTCCGAAAAGCCGAGTGTCCGCGACCTCGTCTCCGCCGACGAATGGAAGGCCCGCGAGGACCTGGCCGCCGCCTATCGCCTGGTGGCTCACTACGGCTGGGACGACATGATCTTCACCCACATCTCGGCGCGGGTGCCGGGCGAGGAGGACCACTTCCTCATCAACCCCTACGGCCTGCTCTTCGAGGAGATCACGGCCTCCAGCCTGGTGAAGGTGGACCACGACGGCCATGCGCTGCTCGACACGGGGGCGCTGACCAATCCCGCCGGCTTCACCATCCACAGCGCCGTGCACATGGCCCGCCCCGACGCCGGCTGCGTGATGCACCTGCACACGGTGGACGGCACGGCGGTGTCGGCGATGAGCGAGGGCCTGCTCCCTCTGAACCAGACCGCGCTGCTGGTGCGCGAGACGCTGGCCTGTCACGACTACGAGGGCGTGGCCCTCGACCACGACGAGAGGCCGCGCCTGGTCGCCGACCTCGGAGCCAAGTCCACCATGCTGCTGCGCAACCACGGCACCCTGGCCCTCGGCGCCACGGTGGCCGAGGCCTTCACCAAGATGTACTTCCTCGAAAGGGCCTGCTCGATGCAGGTGCGTACTCTGGCGGCGGGACGCGCGGCGCTGACGATGCCGGCCGACGACGTGATCGCGAAGACGGCCGCGCAGGGAACCAGTGGTCTCGAGTTGGTCGCCAACCTGCTGTGCTGGCCGGCGCTTCGCCGCATGCTCGACCGACGCGACCCGGGCTACGCGGACTGAGGACGCCTATGTCGGGGCGGACGCGGTGACGAGGCGGCGCCAGTCCTCGATCTCGTCCTTCAGAAGGTCTTCCAGCACGAGGCGGAACTCGTCGGGCACTTCGGACTTGCCGGTGGGATTGACCACGCTGCGCAGCAGCGCGGGATCGACGAGGCGAGGGTCGCTGCTGACCCTGAGGAAGTCGGTCACGCGTTGCAGCAGCCGGTCCGGTTCGTGTTCGACCTGCTCGAAGGTGCCGAAGAAGACCTGCTGTGGGCCGAAGCAGGCTCTCCAGTTGGCGAGGTTCTCCGCGTAGCGGGCGCAGCGCAGCTGGTAGGGGTCGCGGAAGAACGCCGTCCACTCGGCCGCGCCGACGTCCTCGGCGCGGCGCCCGCGGTTGCGGGCCAGGTCTTTCTTGGCGTGGGACCAGGCGCGGTCTACGGGGTGGCGCACCATCATCAGGATCTTCGTAGCCGGTCCCAGCACGGCGATCTCTTCGAGGAGGTCGCGGTCCATGGCGGCGTAGCTGGCCGTGGCCTCGCCGCGGACCTTCGGGCGGTAAAAGCGGCCGAGACGGGCGAGGGTGCGAACCTGCCGGGCGATCCAGCGCGGGAAAGGATCGCGGAAGTGGGCCAGGTACCAGTCGAGTTCGGCCGACTCGAATCGGGGGTGGCTGTGGTCCTTCAGGCGACTGAAGAAGTAGATCTCCTTCGGGTCGGTAAGGAAGACCTCGGGGTGGCTGCCGAGGATGGCGTGCAGCCAGGTGGTGCCGGTGCGCTGGGGGCCCACGATGAGGAAATCGGGAAAGCGCTCGAGGTCCAGCCTCTCGCTGGCGATCTTGCAGTAGCGCAGCCGTGCGCGGATGGATGGGGGAATCAGCGCTCCGTCCTCCTTGGTGCCTGCTCGGGCCCTGCCTGGTCCTTGGCGCCGCCGGGGCGATGCCCGGCGCCGGCAACGAGCTTTAGTCGAAGCCGGAGGGTTTCGAAACTCGGCGGCATCGCGGGCGCAGTGCCTGCGGGCGGACTGGCCGGGCGCGGATTTGGAACCTTCGGCGACGCAGGCTAGCAGGAGGGGATGTCCCGCGACTTCGTCACCGTGGTTTCCGGCCTGCCCCGCTCGGGCACGTCGATGCTCATGCGCATGCTGGACGCCGGCGGCATCCCGGCCGTCACCGACGGCCTGCGCACCGCCGACGAGGACAATCCTCGCGGCTACTTCGAACTGGAAGCGGTCAAGAAGCTGCCCGACGAGGCGGTGTGGGTGGGTTCGGCCGTGGGCCGGTCGGTGAAGGTGGTGTCGGCCCTGCTCGACAAGCTGCCCGAGGCCTTCGCCTACCGAGTGGTGTTCGTGGAGAGGGATGTGACCGAGGTCCTCGCCTCGCAGCGGCGCATGCTGGAGAGGCGGGGAGAGCCCACCGACCGGATGCCCGACGACGCGATGGCGGCCCTGTTTCGCAAGCACGTGGCCTCGGTGGTGGCCCGCGCGGCGTCGCGGCCGGAGATGCGGCTGCTGAGGCTCGCGCACTCCGACGTGCTGGCGTCGCCGGGACTGGCGGCCGAGACCCTCGACGATTTTCTAGGCGGCGGGCTGCACCGCCACGCGATGTCGGCCGCGGTCGATGGCTCGCTGTGGAGGCAGAGGGCTCTGGTGCCTTCCTAGTCCTTTGTGGCGAGGCGGCGGCCGAATCACGTCCGCTGCGGACGGTGCGGGGCGACGGTGCCCTCCTGGTCCTCGTCGTTGCGGTGAGGCTCCGCTGCGCCTCAGCGCCGGCGGGTGGTCGGCTGGGCCACGGACATGTCGGGGCCCAGTCTTCCTGCGGCGCGGGGCAGGCCGGCTTCGGCCAGGCTGGTGCGGTGGATGGCGGTCACGTCGGTCCTCTCGCTGCCGCCGCGGTCGTACGTGATGATCCAGCGATACCAGAGAACCTTGTCGCGCAGGGCGCGGGCGGCGTCGCCGTCCACGGTGAATACCACTTCGTCGGCTCCCTTGCGGTAGGGCACCTTGGTGGAACGGGCGTTGGTGAGCTGGAAGCCGTCGCCTGCCTCGGTGCTCGCAGGAACCGGATCGGACACGTCGGCAATCCTGTACTGCACGGTCGCGCGTGTGATGGGGTAGATCCCCTGGTTCAGCTGGCCCACCAGGCGAAGGCCGGCTCCGGCGCGCTGGGACATGCACAGCACCACGCCGGGTTCCTCGCGCTTGGCCAGCAGCGGCGCGGCCGGCTTTCCGGCTAGGGTGGAGCAGCCGGCGAGCAGCGAGGCTGCGGCGGCGGCGGCCAGCAGGCCAGCGAGGCGGCGGCGCGCCGCTGTGGTGTGGACCTTTGTTGTCGTGATCATGCGATTCCCCGCACCATGGTCAGTGCTTCTTCGGCCATCTGGTCCACCTGGCTCTTGAACACATCGAGCGCCATTCCCGGATCCCCCATCACGCCTTTCTGGTAACGCGACAGCACGCCCTCGACGATGGCCGCCAGGCGCCACCACTGGAAGGCCCGGTAGTATTCGACGCCCTCCACGCTGTGGCCGCTGCGTCGCGTGTACTCGGCGAGGAACTCGGCGCGGGACAGGAAGCCTCCCGTGGACGTCGGCATGGCCACCGCCTGGCTCGGGCCTTCCTCGCCGGCGTCGGCCCAGTTGTTCATCAGGTAGCCGACATCCGCCAGCGTGTCGCCGAGGGTGCACAGCTCCCAGTCGAGCACGGCGGCCACGCGGCCGTCGGAGGTGGCGAGCATGTTCCCGAGGCGGTAGTCGCCGTGGACGATGCCGGTGTACTTCTGTTCGGGCTTGGCGCGCAGCAGCAGTTCGTAGGTCTCGTCCATGGACGCCAGCTCGCGGGTCTTGGACTTCTCCCACTGGGTGCGCCAGCGCTTCAGTTGCCGGTCGAGGTAGGCCTCGGTGCGGCCGAGGTCGCCGAGGCCGATCGTGGCCGGATCCAGGGTGTGCAGCGCGACGAGGGCGCCCAGCACCGAGTCGCTCAGGCGGGCCCGCGAGGCCGCGTCGGGCAGGGTCTGGCGCACCATGGCCGGCGTGTCGAGGACGGCGCCGGCGACGAAATCCATCACGTAGAAGGGGGCGCCGTTGACCGATTCGTCGGTGCAGAGGCCGAGGGCCGGTGGCACCGGGACCTTGGTGCCGGCCAGGGCGCCGATGATGCGGTGTTCGCGGCCCATGTCGTGGGCGGTGGCGAGCACCGCGCCGAGCGGAGGGCGGCGCACCACCACCGCGCGGCCGGCCGCGTCGGTGACCTTGTAGGTGAGGTTGGAGTGCCCGCCGGTGATGGCGTCGAAGGCCAGCGGCGGGCGCAGGCCTTCGCAGTGGGTGACCAGCCAGTCGCTGACCTTGGGCTCGTCGATGCCTTTCAAGTTCCTGCCTGGGCCCAGCGGCCGCGTGAGGGCCGGGGCTTCGTGTTGCTGCCGAAGCCGATCGTCAGCGACCGGCGGCGATGAGGGACGGGATGCTGAACCATTCCACGCCCACCGACTCCGGCGCGTCGGGCCCGCGGTCCAGATACCAGCCCGGCTCCTCGGGGAAGGCCATGCCGGGAATGGCGGCGCGGGTGCCGTGGCCGAGCTGGAGGTCGAGCACGGTGAAGCCGTACACGAACATGTGCTTCTCGGGGTAGCGGAAGTCCACGTTGGGATTGGGCTGGGTATCGACGCGGATGTTGAGCAGCACCACCTTCCACAGTTCCTCGTTCTTGTCGTAGAGGTCGGAGTAGGGGATGAGGCTGGCCTCGTCGTCCACGTAGATCACGCGCTTCAGGTAGGCGTAGCCGGGCAGCTTGGTGCGGCCCTCGATCACCCACACCTTGGGACGCATCTCCCAGTCTTCGCAGTAGGTGACGCCGCCGTCGGTCTCGCAGATCTTGGGAGGCAGGTTCTTGCCGTGCAGGGAGGCGAGCATGGGCTTCACGCCGAGCAGCTTCCACTCGAACCAGGGGATCTGGCCGGCGTAGCCGCCGAAGCTGTCGAGGTCGATGTCCTGGCCGAACAGGGCGTCCGAGCGCTGGGCGCTCGACAGGCGGCGCACGCGGCGGATGGTCGGCGTGTACAGCCAGGTGTCGTCCTGCTTGGTGGGATCCATGTATCGGTAGCTCACCGAGCCCACGCCCTTCAGGTCGAAGGGCTCGATGAGGGGAAAGAAACCCTGCTTGTCGAAGACCTGCTGGGGGTTGTCTTGGATGATGGGCTTGGGATCGTGGTGGAGGCGGCCGAAGAAACGAAGGCGCCGCGACCAGTCGACGATGAAGTGGCGCTCGACCTGGTAGACCTGCTTGCCGTCGGCGTCCTTGAAGTAGGCGCCGGTGTCGGCGTCGGGAAGATGGACACTGAAGTCGTCGGTGAAGTAGGAGGTGCGGTTGAAGTTCCACATCACCTTGACCGCGGCCTGGGGATCGGACGGATCGACCTTGGGGAAGGGCTTGCCGGCCACCCAGTTCTTCAGGTCGTTCTTGTCATCGACGGTGGCCTGGCCCGAGTACTTCTCGCTCGCGTCCAGGTAGGCCTTGCCGACCGGAATCGGCTGATAGGGGACGATCCTCAACTCCGAGCCGTTCTCGACGGCTGCCTTCACGCCCGGCGAGATCACGTCGGTGACGAGATCGACGTTCTTGCGGGTGATGAGGTCGCCTGGTTTGACCTCGGCAAGCGAGGTCGTCGGGGCGAGGCTGCAAGTCGCCGTGAGGGCGGCCGAAAGGATCAGCGAATTCCGGTACTTCACGCAGGTGCTCTCCGTGGGAGGGGCGCCGAATGGTCAGTGCGGCGCCAAAGTTGCGTCAGTCTGCATGAAGGAAAATGGCAAGTCACGCCGGGAGGCGGCCGCGGCGCGGGCTTGCACAGCGGCCGCGGGGTCTTTCCTGGTCGGCCGCGCCGGCATCGGCGCGCAGCGCGTCGCGAACGGCCCCGTGCTGCCCCGCGCGGGCAGCACGGGGCCGTTCAGCGACTCCGCAGGCGGGTTCGCGCACGGAAGCCGGCCCCCGTGTTCTCGGTGGCCTCCTCGTAGCGGGAACTCCAGCAGGCCCCGGTGCTCGCGACCCACTGCACGGTGGTCGCCGGCTCCATCGCAAAGAGGCGGTCGTCGGCCAGGGGCGCGGGGGGCACGAACTTGCGGCGGCACTCCCCGCGGCAGCCCACGTTGGCACCGGCCTTCAGCTTGAGCATCGGCGAGCCGTCCTTGTCGATGACGAGGCGCACCTGGGAGACGCCTTGGCTGGTGCCGCTGTCGGCCTTCAACCTGTAGACGAGGTCCGAGGCACGCCAGATGCGTTTCCAGGCGTTGTCGCCGAGCGTCGTCGCGTCGAAGTCCAGGCGGTAAGCGAGCTCGGGCAGGCCGCTGCTCTCGTCGTAGAAGCACACGGCGAAGGGGTCGCCGGCGCTCGGGTCGCCGAGTTCGGCGCGCGAGGTGGGATCCATGCCGTAGGCTCCGCGCCAGAACGTGGTCAGGCGGTCGGCGGCCTCTCCGTTGCGGGGCGAGTAGCCGAGGTCGATGCGGGTCTGGCTGTCGCCCATCTCGTGGCAGCCGCTGGACGGGGCGTAGGAGTGGCGGCAGCTGCCGTCGGTGGGATCGCAGGTGTCGCTGCTGCACAGGTCGTCGTCGCGGCAGTCGATGACGCCGGTGGAGGAGCAGGCGCCGCGGATGCAGCGGTCGCCGGTGGTGCAGGGGTTGCCGTCGTCGCAGGGCGAGGCGTTGTACTCGCGCAGGCACTCACCTTCGGGCGTGCAGAACTCCTCGGTGCAGGGGTTGGCGTCGTCGCAGCTGGTGAGGCCGCCGGCCTGGCAGCTCCCCGCGAGGCAGCGCTCGCCGACGGTGCAGGCGAGGCCATCGCTGCAGGGACTGCCGTCGGGGTCGGGGGCCTCGCAGGCGTCGGCCGCTTCGTCGCAGGACTCCGAGCAATCGGCGTCGCCGTCTCCGGCGCCCGCCCCGCCGGGGAATGCGCAGGTATCGCCCCAGCCCCGGCACTGGCCGCGGCCGTCGCACTGGTCGGTCGCGGTGCAGAAGAGGCCGTCGCTGCACGGGGATCCTTCCGCGTCGAAGGCCGTGCAGGCATCGGCCAGTTCGTCGCAGGTCTCGCTGCAGTTGCCGTCGAAGTCGGCGCCCGGACAGGGCGAGACGCCGCCGGTGCAGGTGCCGGAGGCGTCGCAGCGGTCGGCGGTGGTGCAGAAGCGGGCGTCGTCGCAGGGGGCGCCGGCCGGATCGTTGGCGCTGCAGGTGCGGGCGGCTTCGTTGCAGCTCTCGCGGCAGTTGGCGTCGCCGTCGGGACCGGAGCACGGGCTTCCTTCGTGGGCCACGCAGAGGCCGCTCGCGCAGCGGTCGGCGCCGTTGCAGAAGATGCCGTCGTCGCAAGGCGAGGCTTCGGGGTCGGGGCCGTCGCAGGCGCGAGTGTCCTCGTTGCAGGACTCCGAGCAGTTGGTGTCGCCGTCGGGAGCCTCGCAGGGATTGCCGTTGCCGACGCAGGCGCCGGAGGCGTCGCAGGAATCGGCGAGCGTGCAGAAGCGACCGTCGTCGCAGGCGCCGCCGGCGGCAACCAGCTCGCAGAAGGCCGAGCAGCAGTCGCCCTCGCGGTTGTTGCCGTCGTCGCAGGCCTCGCCGGCGTCGAGCACGCCGTCGCCGCACTGGGGCGCGGCGCAGTCCGACAGCGTCCGAGAGACCGGCGAAGCGGCCAGGCCGTCCACGCGGTTGCCCCAGAAGCGGCCGACGTAGTCGTTGTGCTGGGCCATGGTGATGCGCCCCGGTGTGAAGAACTGCCCCTGGATGAGAGCACGGTTGCTGGTGCCGGTGCCCTGGCCGAAATCGAACCCGGCCGAAGCGGGCGGCGGCGAAGGCGTCTCGGCCAGCGCGATCCAGCGCGCACCGCAGGCTCCGGTCCCGGTGATGCGGGCGCGGGCGCCGGTCGTGAGGTGGTCGCGCAGCAGCACGAACGTGCCGGTTCCGGTCTCCACCGTGGCGCCGGGGCGGACGCGCAGGATGCACATCTCGTAGCGGCCGCCGGGGGCGAGGCGAAGCACCTGGTCCTGCAGCACGGTGACGGTGGCGTAGCGTCCGGGCGCCAGCGACAGCGGCGAGTTGGACGATTCCACCGTCACGTCGGCGCCGCCGCAGGTGACGGCCGGCGCGCGAGGCAGGTCGGCTTCGGCCACGAGGGGAGGGGAGAAGGCGGCGACGTCGTGCTCGAGCGTGACGTCGGCCGAGGCGTCGAACGTGGACGCGTAGACGAAGTGCAGCTGGGAGCTGTCGCGGGCGACGACGGTGGGAGCGGCGACGAAGCTCTCGTCGCCGTCGGCCAGCGTCCGGGCCGGGAATTCCACCAGCAGTTGCGATCCCGTGGACGCGCGCACAGGCATCGCGGAGGCGCCTTCCCAGGTGACGCAGCTAAGACCGAAAAGGGCGTAAGCGCCGACGTCGCGCTCGAGGGCGGGCGGGGCGACTTCGGCGCCGGCGCCGGCGGCCACGAGCAAGCTGAGGGAAACGGACAGGGTGAAGCGGCGAAGGGAAGCTGACGGCATGGTGGGAACCTCCGCGCTCCTGCTAGACGAGAACGCGGCGCGCCGTCGATGCCATGCCTGTCATCGAGCCCCCACCCATCACATCCGCGTCATGGAACATGGGGACAGGTACGATTTCCGCTTTGCGCAAATCGTACCTGTCCCCATTTCGAGGCTCCGGCGGGCGGAAACCTGTACCTGTCCCGGGTTTCGGCTCACTTACAAACAGGCTTGACTGTTTGTTGGAGGCGGCCTATGGTCCCGGCCAGCCATGGCTCCAAGCGCCGTCCCCGCCCGCCGCACCCAGGAAGAACGCAGCGCCGCCACCCAGCGGGCCCTGCTGGACGCCGCCGTGGCCTGTCTCATCGAGGACGGCTACCAGTCCTTCAGCACTACCACCGTGGCCGACAGGGCAGGGGTTTCGCGCGGAGCCCAGCTCCATCACTACCCGAACCGCGCCGCCCTGGTCTCGGCCGCCGTGGCCCACGTCTTCGCCGGCCTCACCGACGACTACGAGAAGCGCTTCGCCGCCCTCGGCGAGAAGGACAGGAGCCCGGCCCGCGCCGTCGCCCTCCTCCAGGACATCTGCCTCGATCCCCGCCACTTCGCGGTGCTCGACCTCTACGCGGCAGCGCGCACCGACGCGGAACTGCGCGAGAGCCTGGTGCCGGTGGCGGCGCGCCACCGCGCCAACGTGATCGGCCTGGCCGGCCGTTACTTCCCCGAGGCCGCCGGCGACCAGCGCTTCCAGCTGATGCTGAGCCTGCTGCTGCACGCCGTCGTCGGCATGGCGCTGTCCCACGGCTTCCAGGGACCCGACGCCGCGGCGCCGGCCCTCACGCTTCTCTTCGAACAACTCGCGACCGAGGCCGCCGAGGGCTGCCGGCACGCGCCGAAGGCGGCGGACGCCGTGCGCGTCGTGCCCATCGGCGATGCCAACAAGGCGCCGCGCCGGCTAGGGACCGGGCCACGGAAAGGAAAGCCATGATCGACCTCACGTTGTTCGCGGTTCCCGTCTTCCTCGCCACCATGGCCGGCGAAGCTGCGCCGCTGCGCCGCCATCCCGAGCACAAGGGCTACTGGGCTCCCGACACGCGCGCCAGCCTGACGATGGGCATCGGCAACGTGCTGGAGAACCTGGTGATGAAGGGCGTGCAGTTCGGCCTGCTCACCTGGTTCTCGGGCTTCGCGCTCTGGCACCTGGAACCGTGGACCTGGCAGAGCTGGGTGATCGGCATCGTGGCGGTCGATTTCGCCTACTACTGGTTCCACCGCTGCAGCCACGACGTGCGCCTGCTGTGGGCGGCCCACGTGAACCACCACTCGAGCGAGTTCTACAACCTGTCCACGGCGCTGCGGCAGTCGTGGACGACGCCGTTCACCAGTCTGCCCTTCTACTGGCCCCTGGCCCTGCTGGGCCTCGACCCCGCGATGATCCTGGCCATCGAGGCGCTCAACACCCTCTACCAGTACTGGATCCACACCGAGCTCATCGACCGCATCGGCCCGCTGGAGTACGTGCTGAACACGGCTTCCCACCACCGCGTCCACCACGGCACCAACGTGGAGTACCTCGACCGCAACCACGCCGGCATCTTCATCATCTGGGACAAGCTCTTCGGCAGCTTCGAGCCCGAGGGCGCGCCGGCCGTCTATGGCCTGACCACCAACATCCGCACCTTCAACCCGCTGAAGATCGCCTTCCACGAGTACCAGGCCATCTGGCGCGACCTCGGCCGCGCGAGGAATCTTCGAGAAGCTCTCGGTTACGTCTTCGCGCCGCCCGGCTGGAGCCCCGACGGCTCCACGCTCACCTCGCGCCAACTGCGCGCCGCCGCCTCGCGCCCCGAACCCGTAGGCGAAGCCCTGGCCACGGCCTGGAAACCCGGGACAGGTACAGGTTTCCGCAAGGAAACCTGTACCTGTCCCGGGTTACTTCGTGGCCGGGTCGGCGAAGGAATACGCCCATGAACCTTCGGGAACGTCGCTTGTCGGTCCTCGCGCTCAGTTGGTTGCTCGTGGGGGCCGTCTCCGCCGTGGCAGACGGCGGCGGCACGGTGGACGCCGGCCGTGTCGCCGCCCCGGCTACGCCAGCCGAAGCCAGGGCGATCGCCGACAAGGTCGCCGCCGCCCTGGCCGCCGCCCTTCTCGAGCGCCTGCAGGCGGCGATCGGGCAGGGCGGGGTCGAGGCCGGCGCCCGCGCCTGTGCCGAAGTCGCGCAGTCGGTTACGTCGCAGGTCGGCGCTCCGCACGGGGCCGTGGCGCGCCGCACGGCCTTGCGCCTGCGCAACCCCCGAAACCGGCCCGACGATTTCGAGAAGGCCTGGCTCCTGGCCCAAGACCGTCGCGTGAAGGAAGGCAAGGAGCCTCAGCCGCTCTACGCGGAGGTGGATGCGGGTCCGGGGCGCCGTGAACTGCGTCACCTGAGGCCCATCCTTTTCCCCGGGGGCATCTGCAGCCAGTGCCACGGTCCCCGCGAGGACATTCCCGCCGAAGTGCGGGCCTTTCTCGACGAGCGCTACCCCGGCGACGAGGCCACGGGCTTCGTCGCCGGCGACCTTCGCGGGGCCATCAGCGTCCGGGTGCCGGTTCGCGGCGACTGATCCTACGCATCTCCCGGTCGGACGGCGCGGCGTCGTCCGCGGCGCACGTCGGCTGTGCGAAACCCGGGACAGGTACAGGTTTCCGTCAGGAAACCTGTACCTGTCCCGGGTTTTTTCGTGGGTCAGGGCTTCAAGGTGATCGAGTCGATCGCAACCGCGGCGCTGATGGGGTCCTTCCGGCCGGCGCGGCGTGTTCGATGGCACAGGCCGGCGATACGGGGTTTGCGAAGATGCGTTCGGGAACTCGTTTTTTCCCGGCCTCCGCGCCCTACGCGTCGAGCTGTGGAGTCCTTTCCATCGACCGGGCACGTGCGGGATCCCTGATGCGAAAAAGTAGCGTCGCTGCATTCCCGGTCCTGCGAACGATGTCCCTTGGGAATCGGCTGCGCACGGTCGAATTTCGTTGTGGTCCTGACGTTGCGGGACTAGCGTCGTCGGCGGAGGAGGAGCCGCGGCGGTGCGACGAGCACCGTGGATGCCCGGCTTCTGGCGAGGGATCGCCCTCTGTCCAGGTTCTTCAACACGACCCGAGAGGTGCTGTGATGATGAAACAGGGACTCACGACCATCGCGTTCGCGTCGGTGCTGGCTGGCGCGGCTTCACTGGCCTTCGCGGGAACCTATGGCGAGCCGGCCCTAAACGAGGAGGGCCCGGCTCCCGTCGCCGAGGTTCCTGCCCTTGAGTCCGAGCCGCGCATCCTGCGCGAGTTCGCCGGCTTTCTCACCGACGCCGAAACCACCCGCGGGTTCTGGGTGGAACTGGGTTCCGGCTACGCGTCGGAGACCGATCTCGGTCCCGACATCGACCTGTGGACCCTGTTCGCCCGTCTCGCCGTTGGCGGCGAGATGTGGGAAGTGGGCGCCCAGCTGCCCTACAGCTGGGCGGAATCCGGAATCGGCGACGAGGACGGCCTGAACGACATGCACCTGTGGGGAAAGGTGCTGCCGATCCGCACCGACGTCGTGACGGCGGGCGGCGGCCTCGTGGTGTCGGCGCCGACCGGCGACAGCCCGCTGTTCAGTGCGGACGAATGGGGCTTCAACCCCTTCCTGACCAGCGCGTTCGCGGCCGGTCCGGTCAGCATCCGCACGATGATCGGTTACGACCGCTACATCGACATCACGGACTCGGACGCCATGACTTACAACGCCTCGGTGCTCGCGCCCGTGGGCGACATGGTCGTGGTGCGCGCGGAGTTCGCCGGCTACCACGGGTTCGACACGGACCTCGATCCGGTGTCGTTCGTTCCCGGTGTCGATGTCGTCGTTCCGCTCGGAAACGTGGACCTGTGGATCCGGGCCACCGGCGCTGCGGGCCTGACCGACGAGGCGGCGGACTGGGAACTCGCGCTCAGCCTGGCGCTGACGCGCTCCTGATCCCGCGTCTCCCAAACCCGGGACAGGTACAGGTTTCCGTCAGGAAACCTGTACCTGTCCCGGGTTTTCAGCGGCCTTCGGGGATCATGGCGACGGCGCGAAGGGGCGAGCCGGTGCCGCCTTCGATCAGCATGGGCAGGGCCATCAGCCAGGCGCCGGTGGCGGGGAGCTGGTCGAGGTTGGTCAGGTTCTCGAAGCCGGGCACGCCGGCGGCGGCCGCGATGCGGTGGGCTTTGAAGTCGGTGGATTTTCCCGGGTCCAGGGAGGCCGTGTCGAGGCCGACGGCCGCCACGCCCCTCTGTTCCACCAGGGCGCGCATGCCCTCTTCGCCGAAGCCGGGGAAGTGCAGGTTGCTGGTCTCGCCCGGGGTCTCGTCGCCGAGGTAGGCGCGCTTGTCGGGCCAGCGGCTGCTCCAGCCAGTGCGCACCAGCACAATGGTCCCGCGCGTGATGGGGCCGTAGCGGGTCTCGAAGCTGAGGATGTCGCTGAGGCCGATCTCGTAGTCGGTGGAGCCGGCGGCGGGGATGCTCGCGTCGATGACGACGACCGGCGCCACCAGGCGGCTCAGCGGAATCTGGTCGAGGGTGTGGGCTCCCTCCTTGAAGTGCACCGGCGCGTCGATGTGGGTGCCGCCGTGCTCGGGGGCCTGGAAGGCGCCGGCCGAGTAGAACCAGCCTCCTTCGGTGCGGCCGTTGGAGATGGGCGCGTAGCCGAAGCCGGAAGGAGAAGTGGGCCAGTACACCGTGTTGATGTTGAAGGGATGGGTGAGGTCCACGAGACGCGCCCGGGAGGGGTCGAAGCTGTCGGCCCCCGACGCGGCGGGGAGGGCTGCGACAAAGGCAGCGACGGCCAGGATCGCGAGCAGGCGGCGATGCGGCCCGGCGGGAGAGGAAAAGCGGGATCGGGAGAACATCTGGTCGCGGGACATGGGACCTCCGTGAGTCGGCTTTCGGGTGGGGCGCACGCGCACACGCGCCGGATCGGCGAAGAACGTGGCGGCGATGATGCTCCCGTCGCCGTTCCCGTGCTAGCGTCCCCGTCCATGCGCATCGCCCCTGCCTCCGCCGCGTCCTATCCCGCCCGGCGAGGCAATGCGCTGCGCCCCCTCATCGACGGCGTGCCGGCCTTCCGCGCCATCCTCGCCGCGGTGGAAGCGGCCACGCAGAGCGTGTGGCTCACCGTGGCCTTCCTCGACGAGGACCTGAGATTTCCGGACGACCACGGCGCTTTCTTCGATGTGATCGAGAGGGCGGCGTCGCGCGGCCTCGACGTGCGCGTGCTGTTCTGGAGCGAGCCGGAGATCGAGGAGATGCTCCAGGGCAGTTCCCACTTTCCGGCCGGGCCGGCCAGCTTCGAGACCCTGGCGGCCAGGGCCCCCCACGTGCTGGCCCGCTGGGACCGCCTGCGCGGCTACTGCCACCACCAGAAGAGCTGGATCGTCGACGCGGGCACCGACGCCGAAGTGGCCTTCGTGGGCGGGATCAATCTCGACCATGATTCCATCGTCTCGCCCGGCCATCCCCATGGCGAGGCCAATCGCGGCGCCAGCGTCCACGACGTGTACGCCGAGTTGCGCGGCCCGTCGGCCAGCGACGTGCACCACAACTTCGTGCAGCGCTGGAACGAGGCCAGCGAACGGGACAAGCCCTTCGGCTCCTTTCCGTCGGCGGCTCGCGCCGACGACCTCGGCTTTCCCCGGCGGCTCTCGCCGGAGGCCGGTACCAGCCTGGTGCAGGTGGCGCGCACCGTCCGCTCCAATGTCTATCGCCGCGGCGAAGCGGCGCCCGGCGCCTCGCCCTTCGACATCGCCGGCGGCGAGACGGGGATCCTCCAACAGTACCTCGCGGCCATCGACGCCGCCCGCCGCACCATCTACCTGGAGAACCAGATCCTGCTGTGTCCCTTCCTGGTGCCGCGCCTGGACGCCGCGCTCGCCAGGGGCGTGCAGGTGGTGGCCATCGTGCCGGGCCGCGCGATGCCCGAGATCGCCAGGGCCAGGCGCCACCCCAAGGCCGCTCCCGTGTTCGCCATGGTGGACGCGCTCGGCCGTCACGACAATTTCCTGATGGCGGCCCTCGGCGCCGCCCGCGACGACGGCAGCGAGGCCGAGATCTACGTGCACGCCAAGGTGGCCGTGGTGGACGACGAGTGGGCCACCATCGGCTCGGCCAACACGATGATCCGCTCCTTCTGTGACGACACCGAGATGAACGTCACCACCTGGGACCGCGGCGTCGCCGCCGCCCTGAGGCGCGAACTTGCGGCCGAGCACCTCGGCGCCGAGGCCGGGCAACAGGACGCCGCGAGCGGCGATGACCTCGCCGACGATGCGCGCGCCTTCGGCTTGATGCGCGAACGCGCGCTCGACAACAGGCAGAGGCGCCGCGAGGGCCTTCCCCTGGTGGGCAGCGTCTACGCCATCGAACCCAGCGAGTGGGCCGTTCCCGAGGACGCCGGCGCGCCGCCCGCGCTGTCCCCCGACGAGGAGAAACCGCTTCGATGAACTTCGAGATCCCCGCCGACATCCGCGCCAAGCTCGCCGAGCTCGACGCCTTCATCGAGAGCGACATCCTTGCGCTGGAGCGCGAGAACATCCAGTTCTTCGACCACCGTCGCGAGCACGCCCGGACCGACTGGGACAACGACGGCCAGCCGCGACCCGAGTGGGAAGAACTGCTGATGGAAATGCGGCGACGCGCCGACCGCGCCGGCCACCTGCGCTTCGCGTTGCCGAAACGGCTCGGCGGCCAGGACGGCAGCAACCTGGCCATGGCCTGCATTCGCGAGCACCTGGCCGCGCGCGGCCTCGGCCTTCACAACGACCTCCAGAACGAGAGCTCCATCGTCGGCAACTTTCCCGTCGTCCACATGGTGGACGCCTTCGGCACCGAGGCCCAGAAGGCCGAGTTCCTGGAGGGCATGATCACCGGCGACAAACGCGTGGCCTTCGGGCTGACCGAACCCAACCACGGCTCGGACGCCACGTGGCTGGAGACCACCGCGCGCCGCGACGGCGACGACTGGGTGATCAACGGCGCCAAGCGCTTCAACACGGGCCTCCACAATGCCACCCACGACCTCATCTTCGCGCGCACCTCGGGAGAGCCGGGGGACGCGCGCGGGATCACCTGCTTTCTCGTTCCGACCGACGCACCGGGCTTCAAGGTGGAGTTCATGTGGTGGACCTTCAACATGCCCACCGACCATCCGGACGTCTCGCTCACCGACGTGCGCGTGCCGTCCTCGGCCATCCTCCACGTGGAAGGCGAGGGGCTGGCCCTGGCCCAGCACTTCGTGCACGAGAACCGCATCCGCCAGGCAGCCTCCGGCGTGGGCGCCGCCCAGTACTGCATCAACGAGTCGGTGGCCTACGCGCGCACCCGCAAGACCTGGGGCAAGCCCCTGGCCGTCAACCAGGCCATCCAGTGGCCGCTGGCCGAACTGCACACCGAGTGCGAGATGGTGCGCGGCCTCGTCCACAAGACGGCGTGGATGCTCGACCGCGGCCATCACATGGAAGTGACGCACCTGGTCTCCATGGCCAACTACCGCGCCAACCGCCTGGTCTGCCAGGCCGCCGACCAGGCCATCCAGACCCACGGCGGCATCGGCTACACCCGCCACAAGCCCTTCGAGCACATCTACCGCCACCACCGCCGCTACCGCATCACCGAGGGATCCGAGGAGATCCAGATCCGGCGGGTGGCCGGAACGCTGTTCGGTTTCATGGGATGAGCTTCCAGGGCGGTTCCGACGCCCTTCGCAAGCAACAAGGAGACACGCCATGCCCCGCATCGCCGCCAACGGCATCGAGATCGAGTACGAAACTTTCGGTGAGAAGGGCAATCCGCCCCTGCTCCTCATCATGGGCCTCGGCGCCCAGATGATCCTGTGGGAGGAAGGCTTCTGCGAGATGCTGGCCTCGCGCGGCTTCTTCGTCATCCGCTTCGACAACCGCGACGTCGGCAAGTCCACGTGGATGAAGGACGCCGGCGTTCCCGACATCGGCTCGGCGCTGATGGCCTCGATGATGGGCCAGAAGGTGGAAGCCCCCTACACGCTGAGAGACATGGCGGCCGACACCGCAGGGTTCATGGAAGCACTCGGCATCACGGGCGCCCACGTCGTGGGCGCTTCGATGGGCGGCATGATCGCCCAGACCCTCGCCATCGAGCATCCCTCGCGCGTGCGCACGCTGACCTCCATCATGTCCACCACCGGTAACCCGGCGCTTCCCCAGGCCACCTCGGAAGCGACCGCGGCCCTTCTCGCCCCGCCCGTCGGCGGCCGCGAGGAGAACATGGAAAGGGCGGTGTCGATTTTCCGCACCATCGGCAGCCCGAGTTTCCCGTTCGACGCCGACCGCATTCGCGCGCTGGCGGGCCGCTCCTTCGACCGCGGCTTCCAGCCGGAAGGGGTGGCGCGGCAGCTCTGCGCCATCTTCGCATCGGGCAACCGCAAGCCCCTGCTTTCGTCGGTGCGCGTGCCCACGCTGGTGCTGCACGGCAAGCAGGATCCGCTGGTTCCTTACGAAGGCGGGGTGGACACGGCCGAAGCCATCGCCGGCGCCAAGCTGGTCGGCATCGAGGGCATGGGCCACGACATGCCGCCCGAGGTGTGGTCGGTGATCGTGGACGAGATCTGCGAGGTGGCGGCGAGGGGCTGAGCGTCACGGTCCCCCAGCGCGACCGTCTTCCTGCTCGCGCGGTCTCGGCTCACCGCAGCCCCGGCGCCTCATGCCCGCTGGCCTCCACATACTCCCGATAGCCGCCGTTGTAAGGCACAGGCCCGTCCGGCCCGAGCTCCAGCACGCGATTGGAAAGCTCGGCGAGAAAGCGCCGGTCGTGGGAGACGAAGAGCATCGTGCCTTCGTAGCCGGCCAGCGCGCGCACCAGCATTTCCTTGGTGGCCAGGTCCAGGTGGTTGGTGGGTTCGTCCAGCACGAGGAAGTTCGGCCGGTCGAACAGGATGCGCGCCATCACCAGGCGGGCCTTCTCGCCGCCCGACAGGATGCGGCAGGGTTTTTCGATGTCGTCGCCGGAGAATCCGAAGCAGCCGGCCAGGTTGCGCAGCGTGCCGCCGTTGGCCAGGGGGAACACGTCTTCCAGGCTGCCGAGCACCGAGCGCTCGGGCTTCAGCACTTCCATGGCGTGCTGGGCGAAGTAGCCGAGGCGCACGTTGGCGCCCAGCGTGATCGTGCCGGAGTCGGGGGCGCTGTCGCCGGCGACGAGTTTGAGCAGCGTGGACTTGCCGGCGCCGTTGATGCCCATCACCGCCCAGCGCTCGCCGCGGCGGATGGTCAGGTCGAGGCCGTCGTAGATCACGCGTTCGCCGTAGCGCTTGCCGAGGCCGAGGATGCGGACCACGTCGTCGCCCGAACGCGGATAAGGCGGGATGTCGAAGGTGAGGGTGCTGCGCCGCTTGGGCGGCTCCACCTTCTCGATCTTGTCGAGCTGCTTGACGCGCGACTGCACCTGGGCGGCCTTGGCCGCCTGGGCCTTGAAGCGCTCGATGAAGCGCATCTCCTTGGCGAGCTTGGCCTGCTGCCTCTGGTAGGCCGCTTCGGCGTGGGTCTCGGCCAAAGCGCGCTGGGCCTCGTAGAAATCGTAGTTGCCCGAGTAGCTCGTCAGCTCGCCGCCGTCGATCTCGATCACGCGGCCGATCACGCGGTTGAGGAACTCG
Source organism: Binatia bacterium (assembly GCA_046260515.1). GTDB lineage: Bacteria > Desulfobacterota > Binatia > UBA1149 > CAITLU01 > DATNBU01. The sequence goes on along the minus strand of JBHEPB010000162.1, from coordinate 5,429 downwards.
CGGTCGTGGGAAGTCATCAGCAGGGCGCCGTCGTAGCCCTTGAGGAAGTTCTCCAACCAGATCAGCGACTCGAGGTCGAGATGGTTGGAGGGTTCGTCGAGCAGCATGGCGCCGGGACGCATCAGCAGGATGCGGGCCAGCGCGACGCGCATCTTCCATCCGCCGGAAAGGCGGCTGACGTCGCCGTCCATCATTTCCTCGGAAAAGCCGAGGCCGGCCAGCACTTCGCGGGCCCTGGCCTCCAGTTCGTAGCCGCCGAGGTCCTCGAAGCGCGACTGCACTTCGCCGTAGCGCTCCACGAGGCGGTCCATCTCGTCGATGCGCTCCGGGTCGGCCAGCGCTTCTTCCAGCTGCCGCATCTCGGCGGCCACCTGGGAGACGGGGCCGGCGCCGTCCATCACTTCGGCCGTGACGCTGCGCCCGGACATCTCGCCGACGTCCTGGCTGAAGTAGCCGACGGTGACGCCGCGATCGATGGACACCTGGCCGTCGTCGGGAGCCTCTTCGCGAGTCACGATGCGGAAGACCGTGGACTTGCCGGCGCCGTTGGGGCCGACCAGTCCAACCTTCTCGCCGCGGTGGATGGAGGCGGACGCTTCGAGGAAGAGGATCTGGCGGCCGTGCTGCTTGCTGATCTGGTCGAGGCGAATCATGGGAGCCGAGGCGTGTAGCGCGGACCGCCCGGTGTTTCCATTGGGAGTCCCGGGAAAGGACACGCGCGGCTTGTTCTTCCTCGACGCCCGTTCTAGCCGCTCGCAGGGCCGTCCCCGGAGGGCGGATTCCCGGAGGCAGACCCGATGGCGACCGCCGCCGCACGCGAAAGTTTTCACAGCACAGCAGGCTTCATCCTGGCCGCGGCCGGATCGGCGATCGGGCTCGGCAACATCTGGGGCTTCCCCTACCAGGCGGCCGAGAACGGGGGAGGCGCCTTCGTGGCCCTCTACATCCTCTTCGTCGTCTCCATCGGCCTGCCGGTGATGCTGGCCGAGCTTTCCCTCGGCAGGGCCACCGGCCTTTCTCCGGTCGGAGCTTTCCGCGCCGCCGCGCCGGGCACGCCGTGGTGGATGGTCGGCGCCCTCGGCGTCGTGACGGGCTTCTTCATTCTCTCCTTCTACTGCGTGCTGGCGGGCTGGACCCTCGGCTACCTGGCCAAGGGACTGACGGGAGAACTCACGGCGGGACTTTCCTCCGAACAAAGCGTGGCGGTCTTCACGGCCTTCGTCCAATCGAACGTCCTGGAAGTGGGACTTTGCGGCATCTTCTATCTCTTCGTCGTCGCGGTAGTGCTGCTCGGCGTCAGCGCCGGCATCGAGCGCATGTCTTCGGTGCTGATGCCGATGTTCTTCGTGCTGCTGCTGCTGCTGGTGGTTCGCTCGGTCACGCTGCCGGGGGCGGGGCCGGGTATCGACTACCTGCTGACGTGGGACGCCTCGAAGATCACGCCCAAGGTGGCGATCGCGGCCCTGTCCCAGGCCTTCTTCAGCCTGAGCCTGGGGATGGGGGCAATGCTCACCTACGGCTCTTACCTTTCGAAGAGCCAGCCTTTGGCCTTCTCGGCCGCAGCGGTGGCGGCCAGTGACACCATGGTGGCGCTGCTGGCCGGCTTCATGATCTTCCCCGCGGTCTTCGCCGCCGGGGCGACACCGGCCGAGAGCGTGGGCCTGGCCTTCCACACCATGCCGACCATCTTTGACCAACTGCCGGCCGGTTGGCTGTTCGCGTCCGCGTTCTACTTCCTGCTGGCGGTGGCGGCGCTCACCTCGGCCATCTCGCTGCTGGAGGTGGTGGTCTCCTACTTCATCGACCAGCGCGGCTGGTCGCGACCGAGGGCGGTGTGGATTTCGGCGGGTGCCTGTTTCCTGCTCTCCATCCCGTCGGCCACGGTGGACGGCGTGATGGACACCTTCATTTCGCTGACCTTCGACTACGGCCTGCCGATCGGAGCCCTGCTGATGTCGATCTTCGTAGGCTGGCGCATGCCGATCTCGAGAGCGGAGGCCGAGATCACCAGCGGCGGGGCCTTCTTCCCCCTGGCTGGCGTGTGGAGTTTCGTGCTGCGCTTCGTGGTGCCGGTGGCCATTGTCTTCGTGCTGCTCGGCCCTCACCTGGGCTGAACGCCCGCCGACCGCCGGATCAGTCGGCGGTGGGGGACCAGGTCTTGTCCGGATCGTAGGATTGGACGGCTGCCGCTGTCGCCGCGGTCTCCGCGCCGAGATCCTTCTGGAACACGATGCCCTTCTCATCGACGAGGAAGGTCATCTTGCCGGAACTCCCGTACCTGGCGGGCCACGCGAGCATCGCAAAGCCTCTCGTCATCGCGCCCTTGGTATCGACATAGCTCTTCGCGCCGCCGGGAGCGTTCGACCCCTGGGCAAGGAGGAGGCGATAGAAGTAGCCGTGGTAGGGCGTCGGCCCGGCCTCGTTCTCGCCGAGGTAACCTTCGGCCGAGTACCCTTCGCCCGTCGCCTCGGCCACGAGGCGGCCGAGGGGGCTCGCTGGTTTGCCGTTGGCGGTCGGCCAATAGAGCCCGTCGCGCTTTCCCTCGCTGCTGATTACGCGAGCGGCGAAAACTCCCGCCCGGCCGGCGTAGCGACCGGCGGCGTACTCACGCTGGGCATCGACGACCGCGTGCAGGGTAGCGAGGGTCTTGATCTCGTTGAGCCCGACGCGACGGTTCTCGATCTCCTGACGCCCGGTCTCGGTGTCGAAACGCCAATAGCGTCCCTGGCGAATGAGGGGGATGGGAAAGGGCCAGGCGTCGTCGCCGAGCACGGCGATCCGGGTCTCGTCGTCGACGACCTCGAAGGCCATCCTCTCCCGCATCAGCGCCTGGATTTCCCGAATCCGCCCGCGATCAGCGATGTCGTCGCCGGAGCGGAGCAGATCGAGCGAGTCCGGGCCGAATAGCGCGTTCCACTCCCGCTCTTCCTCGGACGCGGCGGCCTCGCTCAGGGCGGCGATGGCAGCGTCGGGCTCCCGGAACAGGAGCTGTCCGCTTCCCGACGCGGTTTTCGTTGCCGAACAGCCGCCGAGAAAGATTGCGGCGACGAGGCCAAGGGGAAGCAGGACGGCGGTGAGATGGGTGGGTGTGCGGTTGCTCATCGTCTGCTTCTCCAGTTAGCGCCGACCGCCGCCGCCGCCGCCGCCGCCGCCGCCGCCGCCACCACCACGCGAGCCGCCGCCGGAGCCGCCGCCGCCGCCGGAACTGCCGCCGCCGCGAGAACCACCGCCGCCGAAGCTGCTACCGCCGCGCGAACCGCCGCTGTAGCCGCCGCCGGCCGAGCCTCCTCGTGAGGGAGCAGCGCCGCCGTAGCTCGAACTCCCGCGCGTGTAGCCGCCGCCGCCGCGGCTCGTCGCGCCGCGGGAGCCCGCGGCGCGATCCAGGCCCGTATTTCCGGAGCGCTGGAAGGCGCCGCCGCCCCCGCCCGGTCGCGAAGGCGAAGTGGCCCGCGGGGGCGTCGACGACCGCCAGGACGAAGTAGCCCGCGGAGGCGAGGCGGAACGCGAAGGCGAGGTAGCCCGCGGAGGCGTGGACGAACGCGAGGGCGAAGTGGCCCGCGGGGGCGAGGACGAACGCGAAGGCGAAGTGGCCCGCGGGGGCGCAGCGGAGCGCGAAGGCGAAGTGGCCCGCGGGGTCGAAACGGATCCGCGGGGGGCGGCGCCCGGCCGGTTGGAAGGAGAGACAGCGCCCGGCCGCGAGCCCGGCCTGTTCGGCGCGGCGACGGACCCCGAACGAGTAGTGGAGCGGTCGCCGCCCGTCCGGCTGGACGGTGCGACGGCGCCCGGCCGACTACCGGGACGATCGGCGCCCGAGCTCAGCGTCTCGCCGCCCTGCGTGCGCGTGCCGGTGCGGTCCCCGTAGCCGCGGGCCTGGTCTCGCGTCACCCGGGTCCGACCTTCGTCGGCGCCGTATCTGGCTGCGGTCTGGGGGCTGCGGTAGTTCACGCCGCGACGATGCTCGGGGTCGTGGTGCCAGCGGTTGTCGCCGCCGTCCCACCGGTCGTTGTAGCGGCCCGCTCGCCGGCAGTAGTCGTCGTAGTAGCGGCGATTGACGTAGAGGTTGTTGTAGCCGCGGTAGTAGCGCCACGGGTAGCCGAAGCCGTAACGGTAACCGTAGCCATAGCCGTAACCCCAATAGAGGTCGCCCCAGATCGCCGATCCCACGGCGTAACCGAGGCCGAAGCTGAGCAGGCCGTATCCGAACGGATTGTAGAGCAGGGGGTAGTAGGGCTGCGGGTAGTACCAGGACGCGCCGTAGACGACGGCCGGAGAGTAGGTGGGAACGTAGATCACGGTGGGGCTGGCCGGCTCCACTTCGATCACCTGGGTGTCCTGCACTTCCCGGACGACCACCGTCTGCTGCTCAGTGGTCTTCAGGTTGCCTTCCGCGTGGGCTTTGGCGCGCATGGCCTGTACGGCCACGAGCAACTCGTCCTGCTGGGCGAGGTAGGCGTCGCCGAGATCCTGGGTCCAATCGAGGTTCTCGTTCATCCAGTGAAGGACCTCGGGGACGGCGCAGAGCCCCTTCACGCTGGGATCCCAGTCCAGGTTTTTCAGGGCGTTCTCCAGGGCCTCGCCCTTGAGGTCAGGATTCTCCTCGAGCCAGCGGCTCGCCTGGACGATCTCCAGGGGATACGTCGCGGCCATCATCATCTGGGAGAGCAGGGGATCCGGGTAGAGTGCGACCGGGGCGACCAACTGCTCGAGGTGGGCGGCAGAGAAGGCCGGAGCGGACTCCTGGGACGCCTGCTGGGCCAGGCAAACCGGCGCCGTCACCGCCATCCACGCCGTCACGACTGTTGCAGCAATGCACTTGAGGCCTGCCTTCATGATCCGGTCCTCCTGCCGTTCCGCTGCCCGCGCGAAACGACGCGTCGCGGCCAGGGCCACATCGCCCGTGCCGACCCTTAGTCGATAAACCTCCCCTGATCGACTCGCAATGGTGGATTCCGCTCTTTTCGCAGATTCCCGATCGCTCCGCGGCACTGCGGCGGCGGAGCGCGAAGTCGGGTCAACTGCCCGTGGTGATCCAGATCGGCGAGGTGATCGCGCGCTCGCGGATCACCTTGGCCACCGCATTCTCGCAGCAGAACGCGTACTCGTCCGGGACGGTCGAGGGGCGGGTGCAGTCCGCTCCGACGGCGGCGCCGATGGCTGCGCAAAGGTGCCCCGTCCAGCGGCAGCTCGGCTTCTCCAGCACACGCGCGTAGTAGATGGCGGAGACGCCAGGGTCGTAGTCCTCGTCGCGCCACTGGGCACAGAGGCTCGCGCTGCCGCTCTTCGGCGCCGCGCAGGTGGAAGGGTCGAGGTCGTCGGGCTGGGGGCTCTCGGCGACGTCAACGACCTTCTCGCGTACCTCGCCGCCTTCGAGCCAGATCTTGATGACCTGCAGGCGCTCCAGGGGGGTGCCGGGGCTGCCCGCGGTGCCG
>JBHEPB010000138.1:0-31577 GCA_046260515.1 Binatia bacterium | reverse complement strand
CGGGCATGGTCCTACCCATGCGGATGGCTCGCTCGCGCCGCCCTTCGGCAAGGTCGGCCGTGAAGTGTCGCAGGAGCAGGCCTACGCCGCGGCTCGGCTGACAGGGCTGTCGATTCTGGGCAGTCTGCAGCGCGAACTCGGTGACCTCGACAGGATCAGCGCCTGGACCAGGATCTTCGGCATGGTCAACTCGGCGCCCGGCTTCAACCGCCAGCCCGCCGTGATCAACGGATTCACCGATCTCATTCTCGAGGTCTTCGGCCCCGACAAGGGTGCGCATGCCCGCAGCGCGGTCGGCCTGGCGGAACTTCCCTTCGACATCCCCGTGGAGATCGAGGGCGAGGTTGAACTTCTCCCGGGATGAGGCTCGACTTCACCCTCGCGGACATCGCAGGGGCGCGCTTCGGTGAGCCCGACGGTGCCAGCGGGGAAGTGGCAGTGCAGCGGCGCATCACCGGATTCCACCAGGACGACGAAGACCACTGGGTGGCCCAGCTCGACTGCGGGCACAACCAGCACGTTCGCCACAACCCGCCCTTCAACGAGCGTCCCTGGACCCAGACGGAGCCGGGGCGGAGCGGGATGCTGGGTCAGAGCCTCGACTGCCTGAAGTGTGAGAGGGGTGAGCCGAGCGACAGCCGGCCGCCTCGTTCCCGACAGGAGCCCCGATGAAACGCTCCCCCGAACTGCGGGACCTCTCCGTCGACCACCACCACGGACTCGTCCTGGCCCGCACGGCCAGGACGGCCGCCGCCGGTACGAAGGGCCTCACCGTGGAGGAGGCCTGGGACAGGGTCGAAACCACCTTCGCCGAGCACCTCGAGCCCCACTTTCGGATCGAAGAGACCCTGCTCGCCCCGGCCCTGGAAGCCGTGGGCGAGGTGGATCTCGCCCGCCGCCTCCACGCGGAACATGCGGCGCTTCGCCATTTTCTCCATCCGGGGTGTGAACGCTCGGCGACGGAGCTGAAGCGATTCGGCGACCTGCTGGACGACCACATCCGTTTCGAGGAAAGGACGCTGTTCGACGTTGCCGAGAAGAAGCTGGGCACGGACGCGTTGCGAGCCGTTGCTGAGGCCTCTCGCACGGCGGGACGCGGCAACTCCAAGTGAGCTGACCGACGTCCGTCGCCGGAATGCGAACGGACAGCTTCGCCGGCCGGACAAGGAGAGCATATGCCCTGGTTGATCCTCATCACCGCCGGCCTTTTCGAAGTGGGTTGGGCCATCGGCCTCAAGTACACCGAAGGCTTCACGCGTCTCTGGCCAACGGTGTGGACGGCCGTGGCCATGTTCATCAGCCTCGGCTTGCTCGGCATCGCCATGAAGTCGCTGCCGGTGGGCACGGCCTACAGCGTCTGGGTGGGGGTGGGGTCGATCGGCACCGTGTTCCTCGGCGTCGTGCTGCTCGGGGAACCCGTGAACGCGGCGCGCATGATCAGTGTGGCGCTTATTCTCGCCGGCATCGTCGGCCTCAAGCTGGCGTCCCCGGCCTGAGAGGCTGTTCGCGCCCGCACACAGCGTGGCCGTCACCCGATCGGGCCGCAGCGGAAAGATCGTGACTTGTTCCGCAGCAGCCGGGATGCCATAGCAACCGGGGGGAGCTTCACCGTTCCGGCGCTAAAACGCGGAACGACGACGCGACGGCCGGCCCTCACGGCCGAAAGGCGAACCGACTCATGCTGAACCGATCCTCCCACGTACGACGCATCATCACCGCACTCGTCGCAGCTCTCCTCGTCGCCGGCTGCGCCGCGCAGCAGCTTCCCCCCGGCGCCGTCGATCCCCGCGTCGAGCGCTTCGTCGCCGACGGCTGGCTGGTCGGCATCGACACGGCCTCCGTCGAGACCACGCTGGGACCCCCGGCCACCGTCGTCACCACCAAGACCAAGAATCGCCACCAGCCGAAACAGGTGGACAGCCTCCTGCAGTGGCGCTATCCGGGCCTCGCCCTGGACTTCTACCGCGTCAACGAGAAGCCGCCCCGCGAGCTTCCCGTCCAGGTGACGGTGACGGATCCTCGCTACGAACTGATGTACGGCCTGCGTGTGGGCTCCACGCGGCGACGGGTCGAACGAGCCCTGGGCACTTCGTTCTCGCCGCTTTCCAGGGCCGAACAGGCCAAGCTCTTTCCCAAGACCGAGCTCGACTGTGACGACTCGCCCTGCTCGTACCGTTACATGAGCGGCCCCCAGGAAGTCTATTTCCTCTTCCGCGACGGCCGCGTCACGCGCATCGACTGGATCTTCGCCGTCGATTAGCGAGCTGGGCTGCGACGCGACCTCCGTCGCGCTTCATCTTCGACACGGAAGCTCGGCGACCTTTGGCTTGCAGGTCCAGCAGAAGCGCCGTTCAGCCCTCCCCGCCAAGATGGTGGCGCTTGATCTTGTACCAGAGATTGCGCTCGCTCACGCCGAGCAGTCGGGCGGCCTTGGCCTTGTTGTCACCACTACGGGCCAGGGCGTTGGTGATGGCCTCGGCTTCTGCCCGGGCGACGATGGCGGCCAGCGTTGCCGGCTGCGGTCCCTTGGCCGCTGCCGAAGCGGGTGCCGCTTCGGGCAGGTCCAGAAGGTGGGCCACGAGGTCGTCGTCGGCGCGGTCGCCGGGGCAGCGCACGGTGAGTCGTTCGCACACGTTGCGCAGTTCGCGAACGTTGCCCGGCCAGGGGTAAGCCTCGAGCAGTTCGAGGGCGTCGCGCTCGAGCGTGAGCGGACGACGGCCGATGCGCGCGGCAGCCTCCTTCAGGAAGTGGGCGGCCAACAGCGCGATATCCGTGGCGCGGTCGCGGAGGGGCGGGACCTTCACCTGCAGGACGTTCAGGCGGTAGTAGAGGTCATCGCGGAAGGTTCCGGCGGCCACCCTTTCGGCGAGATTGCGATGCGTGGCCGAAACCACCCGCACATCCACCCGGATCTGGCGGTTGCTGCCCACTCGTTCGAGCACGCCCTCTTCCAGGACGCGCAGGATCTTGGCCTGCAGGGCCAGCGGCATGTCGCCGATTTCGTCCAGGAACAGCGTGCCGCCCGAAGCCAGTTCGAACTTGCCGATGCGGCTGTCGAGGGCGCCGGTGAAAGCGCCGCGAACGTGGCCGAAGAGTTCGGTCTCGAGCAGTTCCAACGGAATGGCGGCGCAGTTGACGGGCACGAACAATGCCGGCGCCCGTTCCCCGCTCTCGTGGATGGCCCTTGCCACGTGTTCCTTGCCGGTGCCGGTCTCGCCGACCACGAGCACCGGGGCGCGCGAGACCGACACCGTCCGGATCTGCGTGAACAGCTCGAGCATGGCCGGCGACCGGCCGACCATGTCGGCCAGGTCCCTGCGACCCGCCTCCCGCAGGAAGCGGTTCTCGGAAGCGAGCGCATCCAGTTCGAAAGCCCGGCCCACCAGCACGTCCAGTTCGTCCAGGTCGAAGGGTTTGGTGATGTAGTCGAAGGCGCCGCGGCGCATGGCCTCGACGGCCGAGTTCACCGAAGCGTAGGCGGTCATCAGGATCACCGGAATGGAAAGCCCCCGGCTCCGCGTCTCGTCGAGCACGCCGATGCCGTCGATGTCCGGCATGCGCAGGTCGGTCAGAACGAGGTCCACGTTGTCGTCGAGCCGGGCGATGGCTTCTTTCCCGGACGAGGCCGTCAGCACGCGGTGCCCGCGTTGGGTGAGCGCGGCTTCGAGCAGGAGGCGGAAACGCTCTTCGTCGTCGACGACCAGGATGGTGTGTTCACGTTGCATGGCTGTCCCCGGCGGCGGTGCCGCATCGCGGAAGGGTGACGACGAACTCGGCGCCGCCGCCCGGCCGGTTGGAGGCGGAAACCTCGCCGCCATGGGCGCGGACGATGCGGCGGACGATGGCCAGTCCGAGGCCGATGCCGCCGTCGCGCTGGCTGGTGAAGGGCTCGAAGAGGTGCTCGGCGATTCCCTCGGGGATTCCGCCGCCCCGGTCGCGTACGACCAGGGCGGCGGAATCCCCGCGGATCTCCACCACGACCTCCACCACGGACCCCGCGGAGCTGGCCTGCAGGGCATTCATCACCAGGTTGAGGCAGACCTGGTGGATCTGGTCGGCATCGCAGGGAATCACCACGGGTGCGCCCGAGTCGGCGACCTGGATGGACAGGCCGCGGGTGGTCGCTTCGGCAGCGAGCAGTGCGGCCGAGCGGCGGGCGAGACCCGCAAGGTCCACGTCGCTCTTCTTCGGAGTCGCCGGCTTCACGAACTCGAGCAATTCAGTCACCGAGCGTGCCAGGCGGTCCGACTCCTCGCGGATGAACATCGCCCACTCGGCGGCTTCCTTGTCGTCCGTCTTCTCCATGCGACGCTCGATCAGCTGGGCCGAACTGCGGATGATGCCGAGCGGCGTGCGGATCTCGTGGGCCATGCCGGCGGCCATTTCCCCCAGGAAGGCGAGCTTGGAGGTGCGCACCATCTCGTCGTTGGCGACGGCGACGGCGCGAACCATGGATTGAAAAGCGCGGGCCAGCTCGCCCACCTCGTCGTGGGAGCGGGGGGCCGGTACGTCTTCCAGGTTGCCGCTCCGAGCGATACGCGCCGCCACCTCCGTGAGGTCCTTGATCGGCCGTGCCAGGCGATCGGCGAGCCACGCCGCCGCGAGCAGTCCGAGGAACACGAGGCCGACACCGGTGGTGAGCACGCGATTGCGGACCGCAGCCACGGGCGCCAGGGCCATCTCCCGCGGAACGCTGGCCACCAGCCGCCAGCCGCGGATGGGAAGCGTGTCACTGCCGCCGACGGGGACTTCGGCGACGATATAGGAACGGTCCTGTTCGTCGGTGCCCTCGCGCACGATCGGCGGCATGTCGAAGGGATACTGGTCGGGCTTGCTGCCGCGGGCAATGCGCCAGTCGCGGAAGTTCTGCAGGAGCAACGGCGTCTCGCGTCCGGCCACAAGGGCATCGCGGTCGTCGAAGAGCCTCAGCTCCACGTTGCTGTGGCCCGGCTTGGAGACGACGATTCGGTCGAGCACCTTGCGGTCGAGCAGGGCCACCAAGGTTCCGAGCGTCGTTCCTTCGCGGTCGGGGGCCGGGACGGGAGAGGCCAGGCGCAGGAAGGCCGCGTCGTGCTCCTTCGACCATTCGAGGGTGGGCTCCCAGGTGCCGCGGCCGTTGCCGGAGCCCGCCGCGATGGTGGTACCGGCGAACGCGCGGCCGACGTCCTTCGCGTCGCTGGAAGCCAGGCACTTGCCGTCGATGTCGAGGGCGACCACGGCGAGGTAAACGCCGTAGTCGCGCCGCACCGACTCGAGGAAGCGCGACACGGATCCTTCGGCATCTCCGGAGGCAAGCTCCTTCATCAGTCCGAGGCGCGCCCAGCTGTGCACGTTGCGGTAGTGCGCCGTGAGCATCTCCTCGAGACCGCCCTTCACGTTGATGGCATCGTCGGCGAGTTGCTCGCGGATGGCGGGCAGCAGGGCGGTGCGTGCGCTGGTGAAGGCGGTGTAGCCGTAGATCAAGGTGGAGGCCGCCAGCAGCAAGGCGGTGGCGAGGAGCAGCTTGGCGCGGATCGAGATCCTGGGACCGCCCCTCGTGAAGGCCTCGCCGTCCACGGGTCAGCGCCGCCGCCCGCCCGTGCCCATCACGCGCGCCAGTGCCCTCTCCATGCGAAGTGTCGCATCGTCCAGTTCCGCCTCGCTGATCACGAGCGGGGGCGCCAGGCGCACCACGCGGTCATCGTGCAGGGTCCAGCCGAGCAGCAGCCCCTCGCTGCGGCAGGACTGGGTGAACGCCGCCGTGTGCTCCGCCGTGTCCATCTCGATGCCGACGAGGAGCCCCGCGTTGCGAACTTCCACCACCGCCGGCGCCGGAAGCCTCTGGCGCAGCTTGTCCGCGAACCAGTCCCCGAGGCGGGCGGCGCGCTCCGGCAGTTTCTCTTCGACGAGGACGTCCAGGGCGGCGAGCCCCGCGGCGCAGCTCACGGGATGCCCGCCGAAGGTCGTCACGTGCGAAAGCGCCGGGTCCCGCGCCAGCGTCCGCATCACCGGCCGTGAGGCGATGAAGGCCCCGAGCGGCATCCCGCCGCCGAGGGCCTTGGCCAGCACCAGCACGTCCGGCACCACGCCCTCGCGCTCGAAGGCAAACAAACTCCCCGTGCGACCGAGCCCGGTGATCACCTCGTCGAAGATGAGCAGCGCTCCCACTTCCGTGCAGCGCGCCCGCAGCGCCGCCAGCCAGCCGGGCCGCGGCAGCACCACGCCGGCTTCGGCCTGCACGGGCTCCAGGATCACGGCCGCGTAGCGCTCGTCGATGCAGAGCAGGGCGTCGAAGTCGTTGAAGTCGATGTGGGCCACGTCGCCCACCAAGGGTTCGAAGGGCGTGCGGAAGACGGGATTGCCGCCCACCGACACCGATCCCATGGTGTCGCCGTGGAAACCGCCGTGGCAGCCGAGCAGCCAGGTGCGCCCCGTGGCCTTGCGCGCCAGCTTGAGCGCGCCTTCGACGGCCTCGGTGCCGGAGTTGGTGAAGTACACGTTGTCGAGGCCCGCCGGCAGCAACGAGCAGAGGCGCGAGGCCAGCGCCACCTGGGCCTGCTGCACCACTTCGCCGTAGACCATCACGTGCAGGTGCTTGTCCGTCTGGGCGCGGATCGCTTGGAGGACGCGCGGGTGGCCGTGGCCGAGGGCGGCTACGCCGATGCCGGCCAGCAGGTCGAGGAATTCGCGACCGCCGGCGGTGTGCAAGGTGCAGCCGCTGGCGCGTTCGACTACGAGGCCGAGTGGAGAGTCGGAGGTTTGCGCAACGTGGCGCAGGAAGGCGGCGAGTTGTGCGCCGGGGGACAGGGCGCCTGGGAGATCGGGGGGCGTACTGGAGCGCGGGCTCAAGCGCTCTCCTCGACGCTGCGCCATTCCAGCAGATCGGCCAGGCGGCGATGCCCGTCCTGGGCCCACTCGATGGGCGGCCTCTGTATCTGGCCCGGTTCGCAGATCCAGGTGGCGCCGAGCTGTTCGAACGTCGAGGCGAGGTCGTCGTAGGCGCGGTGGGCCGGCTCCAGGCCGAGGCCCACGCCGGCCAGCGGCGCCTGCACGGCGCGCAGGCGTTCGATGAGTTCGCCGCGAGTGGCCACCGAGGCCACCACCACGCAGCGAAGGCCGGGGCCGGCGGCGGCGGGCGCCATCGGTCTGTAGTGCACCACCCAGCCGTCGTTGCGCCCGCGCAGCAGTTGGCCGCCGCCTTCGCGCATGGCGACCATCTCGCAGGCGTCGAGGAAGGCGCGGCGCCGCGTTTCGGCGGGAAGATCGCGGGGCTGGCGCGGGTAAAGCGCTTCGTAGCGGCTCAGCTGGATGCCGAGGAGGCGGGCCAGGCGCGAGGCGCGCTTTTCTGCTCCCTCCACGAAGATCACGTGCGGGGTCAGGCAGCCCAGGCCCTCGTACTGCACGATGTCGGCGGCGAAGCCTTCCTGCCACTGGTCGGTGTCGGCCTCGCGCGGCACCACACCCACGCTGAGTCGCGTTCCGCGCGTGACGATGGGGCGGCGCGGGTGGCGCGAAACCACCGAGCGCATCGTCGAGTCGGAGCCCGACAGTTCGATGCGGTGGGCCATGTCGAAGATGAGCTTCTCCATGCCCATGTCGCCGGCCCGCCAGCCTGCGGTGACGACCATCGCGGCCAGGTCCTTGGAAAACTCGGCCAGAGTGGCGACGAAGGCAGCCGTGAGCCAGGGCTGGCGCTGGCTGTCGCGCACCACGCAGATCGAGCGCGCGAGCAGCGCGGCCACGATGGGCGGGATGGCCAGGCCCGGCACGTTACCGGCCAGCGAATGAAAAACGACGCGCGGGCCGAGGAGGCGGCCGCGGCGTCCGGCACCGAAGTCCACCGGACGGTCGAGGGCTTCGGGATACTCGGTCTCGCCGTTCACGAAGCGGTGCAGCGCTTCCTCGGTGATGACGCCGAAGATCCAGTCGAGTCCGCGTTCGAGGAGCGCGCGCGGCAGGCCGAGGTCGCGGGCGAGCACCGGCACGAGGCGGATGCGGGGAGTGTAGTGGGGCTGGGTCCAGGCGGTGGCGGCTGCGGCCAGGATCTCGATGATCTCGGCGGTGGTCATCGACTCGAGCACGCGGGCGCGGGCGCGGCCCGCTTCGCGCACGGCCTGCTCGATGGTAGCGGCCGTGGTTGCGGTGCTGCCGGGAAGCGGAGGGCCGCCGCCGGGCATCGACGCGCGGATGGCGCGCGGAGCACCCCGCGCACTGCCGGCACGGGGATCAGAACCCGCGCCACGGGCGCGCGGATCAGAACCCGCGCCGCTGCGCAGGTCGCCTGGATGGTAGCTCTTCACGCCTGGTTTCCCGCCGTCATCCCGTCGCTATCCCTTCATTCGTCTGGACGCAAAACCGCCATCAACCGGCTGCAGCCCCTGGCCTCCGCGCCGCTGGCCCTGCCGAGGACCTCGAAGCCGTTGCCCCTGCTCACGCCGACATCGAGGGTCTGCACGGCGGAGATGCTCGCCACGTTGGCCAGATCCACGTGCCGCAGGATCCCGCGTTCGCCGTCGGCCACCGGCGCCAGCGTGGCGGGATCCACCACCAGGGTGCGCGTCCACGCGGGGCCGATTTTCGAGCGCGGTGACAATCCGCCGGACCAGCGACTGTGCCACGCGTCGTCGTAGAACTGCGAGAGCAGTTCCGTCATGCCGTACTCTCCCACGCAGAGATAGGCGGGAATGTGCAGGAATCGCCACGCGGCCTTGAGCAGCCCGCTGCGCGAGAAGCTGTGGCCGCCCTTGTTGCCGCCGGTGTCCACCAGGCGGCTGTCGGCCGGCAGTCGCAGCGCGAGCTTCCTGCTGCGCAACGCCTCGAAGACGGAAGTGATGGTGGAACTGAGGGCCAGGAGCAGCACGGGCGAGGTTCCCGCGGCGGCGCGTTCGAGCCAGGCCACGGCGGCGTCCACGTCCAGGCGACCATCGGCGTCGAAGGCCTGGGTGCAGTCGGCGGCTACGGCGTCGGCGACGAAGCGGTACATGTGGCCGAGGGAAGACGCGGGATGGGTGTCCGAGGTGGGCCCCAGCACCAGCACGGACATCGGCCCGGGGCCGTCCGGCATCACCATCGCCCGGAAATGGTCCACCGAGGAGCGGCGGTAGAGCTCGAAGCTTCGGCTTCCCACCACGTGGGCGCTGCGGCGCTCGGCTCCCTGGCTGGTTCCGCTACTGAGGAAGGTGGTCGCCCCCGCGTGGGCGGCCACGCCGAGATCTTCCTTGAAGATGTCGGCGGGCGCAGCGGGAATCCGGCTCCAGTGGTCCACGTCGGAGGGGGGGACTCCGCGAAGGTCGCAGAGGCGCCGGTACAGGGGGACGTTTTCGTACTGGAAGGCGAAGACGTCGAGGGCGAGGCGGTCGAAGGCGCTTTCCTCCTCCTCGCGGGCCGGCGCCGCGCCGGCCGCTGCCGCATCGACGAACGCTTCTACCCTGTCGAGAATCAGCACGGTGCTCCTTCCCCGGCGCCGCCGCGCATTGCAAAGCCTCTCCCCGGCGCTAGCCTTGGCCGGTGAGCGACACTCCCACCGGAAGCGACGCCGGCATCGACATCGAGGAACTCTTCTACGAGGGCAGCGACCTTCACGGTGAGGGCAAGCACGTAGAGGCCATGGCCTGCTTCGAGCGCTGCCTGGCCATCGATCCCGATTACGTGGATGCCCTGCTCGGCAAGGCCATGGTGCATTTGAGTCGCAGCGAGTTCGACGCCGCCATCGCGTGCGGCAACCGGATCGTCGAGCTCACGCCGGAAGACGTCCTGGCGCATACCAACCTGTCGGTGTTCTACCAGCGGGCAGGCCGCATCCCGGAGGCCGAGACGGCCGCCGCCGAAGCCAAGCGCCTCGACTGGAAGCGGCAGATCGCCGCCGGCCGGTCCTGAAAAAACAGAGGGGCCGGACTCCAATGGAGCCCGGCCCCTTCTCGTTGCGAAAACTTGCGACAGGCGCGGATCCTTTCGGATGGGACCGGAGGGTCCGGCGCCTTGCCGGCACGCCTCGGGCGTCTACGGGACGGGGACGGCGGCAGGAGCCGCCGGAGCCGCCGCGGCCGGGGCTTCCTTGATGCCCTTCAGTTCCTTCTCGCAGACTTCCTTGTCGCGGCCGACCTTGGCCATGCGGGTGCTCATGGTCTCTCGGTCGTTCTCGAGGTCCACGATGCGGTCCTGCTTCTGCTTGACCGTCTGGCGCAGCTCGACGGCGTCGCCGTACTGGAGGTAGCCCACGGTGTATCCGCCCCCGAACAGGGTAAGGGCGATGGCCAGGCGGGTGGCAGCCTGCCAAGTTTTCTCTTTGAGTTCCTCCTGCGGGGTCTTGCTCAGGTCCGTCATGTTTCCTCCTTGGGATGCCGGCTTGGGGATGTGCCTGGGGATACGGCGCCGGGGGGCGGAGCCGCTCGATACCCGGGGGCTATAGCAAAGGGCCGGACTACGTCCAAGCCCCCGGCGCTTGCGGGTCCGCGCCCTCCCCTCTACGGTCCGCGCCTTCCGAGGAGGCAAGGCGCGGCATGACGACGAAAGGAGAATGGGCGTTGGTGCTCGGGGCATCGAGCGGGTTCGGGGCCGCGGTGAGCCGGGCGATGGCCGCCAGGGGCATCTCGGTTTGCGGGGTCCATCTCGACCGTCGCTCGACCATCGCCATGGCGGTCGAAACTCGGGAGTCCTGCGAGGCGGCCGGGGTCGAGACGCTCTTCGTCAACGCGAACGCCGCCGATCCGGACAAGATCCGGGCCATCCTGGACGACCTGGCCACGCGCTGCGCCCCGGGCCGTCTCCGGCTGATTTTTCACTCCCTGGCCTTCGGGGCCCTGGTGCCGCTGGTGGGCGACGGCCCCAAGGCCTCGGCCACGCCGGCCCAGATGGCGATGACCTTCGACGTGATGGCCAGCTCGCTGGTCACGTGGACCCAGGAGGCGATGTGGCGGGGACTGCCGGGGCCGGGGACTCGGATCCTGGCAATGACATCGGCCGGATCCGCCCGGTCCATGCCCTCTTACGGGATGGTTTCGGCGGCCAAGTCGGCGCTCGAGTCCTTCGTGCGCCAGCTCGCTGTGGAACTGGGCCCCCGTGGCATCACCGTGAACGCGCTGAGAGCGGGCGTCACCGACACGCCGGCCCTGCGCAAGATCCCGGGCCACGAAGGAATGATGGAGACGGCACGGCGCCTGAACCCGGGCGGCCGCCTGACGCGCCCCGAGGACGTGGCGGGCCTGGTCGGCCTGCTTCTCCAGAGCGAAGCGTCGTGGGTGTCGGGCTCGGTGATCGGCGTGGACGGTGGCGAGGACATCGTCGCGTCCTGAAGGCTGCGGTGGATCGTCGCGACTCAGCTCCCGCTCAGGTTTCCGACTCGAGCAGCTTCGCGCCAAGGAGCTCCTCGAGTCCGTCGGGGAACCCGCGGCCGTAGGGCGCGAAGTCGAGGCCGACAGGGCCGTCGTGCGGGGAGCCCGGATCGACGATCACTCGCAATCGAAGCGGCGAATCCTTCCACGTGAAGAGGCGTTCGCCCGGCGTCGAGTCGTGAGCGGCGGCGCCGAGAAGTTCCACCCAGCAGCGCTCGCTCGCGGCCGCGCTTCGTGAAACCAGGCCGAGACCCTTCAGCGTCGCCCGCGCCGGCGGTGTGCCGCTCGTGTACGACGCGAAGGGCAGCCAGTTGCCGCCGCCGGCGTCGGGATCGGTCTCGGCCATCTGCACCACGATCCCGCCGGCCTGTTTCGGATGAAGGAAACACTCCTTCCACGCCGGGCTCTCCTCGTTGAAGCCGATCACGTCGTAGCCGAGCGCTGCGGCCCGGTCGCGAGCGGCGCGAAGGTCGGGAACCTTGAAGGTGACGTGGTGGATGGCCGGGCCCTGGGCGGCCAGGAAGCGGTGGAGAAAACCGCCGTCCGGCCCGTCGGGCTCGATGAGTTCCAGGCGGCCTTCGCCCGCGAAGGCCCATTGGCCACCGCGAAAACCCTGGCCAGGGCCGCCGCGATGGGCCCGGGCGCCGAGGCCCTGCTCGAGCAGCGGCGCGACGGCGGCCAGGCTGCGCACGCCGCAGGCCACGTGATCGAACTGGATGGTGGTCGGTTTCGGCACGGTGCGCGATGCTACGCGAGCGCGCCGCGATGGCCATCGCGGCCTGTTACCGGTGGAGGACGAAGGTGGGCGGGGGAACCACGACCGCGCGGGGCACGACGGGCCTCGGCGCCTGGTGGGCCGGATGGTCGCTCGAGCCGCCGCCGATGAGGAAGCGCGTGGGCACCTTGCCGGTCTCGGCGAAGTGATCGTGAACGCGGATCAGCGCCAGGCACATGCCCATCACGATGTAGAAGAAGTCGTGGTACCACATGTCGGCGAAGAACGAGAAGAACAGGAAGCCGATCAGCGCCGTGTGCATGGCCGACACCAGCCAGCCGAGCTTCATGGGGCCGTAGCGCGCCTCGTACTCCCAGCGGATGTCGTGGATGCGCCGCAGGGTCCACGCGAAGAGCCAGATGTAGAGCCCGAAGGCCACGATGCCGCCCTCGGCCAGCGCCCACAGGTAGGAGTTGTGGGGAGGACCCACCACGCCGAAGGGGTCGGTGGCGGCGCGCTCACTCTCGAAATTGCCGATGCCCACGCCGAACAGGGGATAGGAGAACCACACGCGGGCGGCGGACTGGGCGGTTCGGAAGCGGCCGCCGGCCGAACCCGTGGCCTCCAGGCTCTCCTCCTCGATGACGGCGCTGCTGACGCCCACGCGGCCGAGTCGCTCGGCGGTCTGCTGGGGAAGGATGAAGTCGAGGACGCTCATCTGGTAGCCGAACTGCACCACGATGAAGAAGGAGATGGCCGCGATGCCGACGATCTTGCGGAACCGGAACCGGCCCTCGAGCATCACGATGATGCTGAAGAGCAGCAGGTTGAGCATGCCGCTTCGCGAGCCGGTGAGCGGGATCATGATGAAGGTGATGGCGATGACCGCGACCCACAGCGGGTAGAGCCACGGGTGGCGGATGGCCCGCCGCGCGTACCACAGCAGGGTGAGGCCGAAGAGGGCGAAATACGCCAGCTTGTTCGGGTTTCGTCCTGCGTACAGGGCGCCGCCGGCGTCGCTGAGCGAACGCAGTCGTCCCGTGCCCCAGCCGCCCACGCCTTCGCCGGTGCCGACGCTGAAGTAGGTGAACAGGAGGGCGGCCACCACGATGCCGACCACGATCTGGAGGTCGCGGGCGGTGCGCACGAAGAACACGAA
Organism: Binatia bacterium; assembly: GCA_046260515.1. Lineage (GTDB taxonomy): Bacteria > Desulfobacterota > Binatia > UBA1149 > CAITLU01 > DATNBU01. The sequence goes on along the minus strand of JBHEPB010000138.1, from coordinate 18,394 downwards.
GAAGACGAGGAACGCGAAGCGCGTCATGAACTTGGCGGCGTCGTCGCGGGTCTGGAAAAGGGCGGGGCCCTGGGCGCGATGGCTGGCCTCGATCTTGGCCTGGGCGGACTGCTCCACGTACTCGCTGGTGCCGGTGTAGAACACGCCCGAGACGACCATCGAGCCGACCACCGTGGCCGCGAGCAGGAAAGGCTTGAAGCGGATCGGCCACCAGCTGCCGTCGCGGATCATCTCGTAGAGCATGAGCGGCACGAGCATCAGGCCGAGGATGTTGTTGATGGTCAGGTTGCCGATGCCGCGCAGGAAGGCGGGGTAGGTGAACAGGAAGGTCGTCATCAGGATGAAGACGCCGACGACGGGTCGCCGGAGCACCAGCACCACGCCGAAGACGGCCACCATGCCGCCGATCAGCACCGACCCGGCTCCCGTCCACGCGGTGAGGTACGAAGCCAGCAGCAGGCCGAGGAGGCCCGCGGCCATGGCCATTCGCGCGAAAACGCTCCGCGACTCTTCGGCGCGGCCGGGTGCAGGAGCCATCATCTCTTCGTTACCTGTTTCAGCCGGATCGGCGGGCATCGCCCGGGACGACGAGCGTCCCCCGGCTCCCCGCCCCGCGAACCGACCGCGTCATCGTAGACCGCCCCTGCCTCGACTACCAGTGACTCCCGGAGGGCCGGGAGGTTCCGGCGGGAAGGTTCATGCGGGGAGGGCGGCCAGGCGCGTGAGCACGTCCAGTTCGTCCTCGCGAAAGCCGGCCTCCAGGCGAAGCTGCCTCGCCTCGTCGTCGTGGACGGCTTTCGTATGGCCCCGGAAGTGCTGGAGGATGGCGGCCTCGAAGGCTGCCGCCGGCTCCAGCCCACGCTCGCGGCAGAGCTGGTGGAACCAGCGCGAGCCGATGCGGACGTGGCCGACCTCGTCGCGCAGGACGATCTCGAGGATGGCGGCGGTGACCTCGTCGCCCTGGTCGCGGAGCTTCGAGATGAGGGGCGGGGTCACGTCGAGGCCGCGGGCCTCGAGCACCCGGGGCACCAGCGCCATGCGGGCCAGCAGATCGTGGCGGGTGGCCTCGGCCGTCGCCCAAAGGCCGTCGTGGGCGGGAAGCCGGCCGTACTCGCTGCCCAGCTCGCGCAGGCGGCCCCGCAGCATGGAAAAGTGGAGGGCTTCCTCCGCAGCCACCCGCGTCCAGTCGTCGTAGAAGTCGCGGGGCAGGCCGCCGAAGCGCCAGACCGCATCCCAGGCCAGGTTGATCGCGTTCCACTCGATGTGGGCAATGGCGTGGACGAAAGCGGCGAGGCGCTCCGATGTACCGAAGCCGCGTCGTCGCACTCGGGTGGGCGAGGTGAGGACGAGGCCGGGAGGGAGGCCGGGAAAGAGAGGCACTTCGTGAGCAGGAAGGTCATCGTCGGCTTCGAGGCAGAGGTCTCCGCTTCGCCATGCCTCGGCCACCCTGCGCGTCAGCTCGACCTTGCGATCGAGATCACTCTCCTCGATGCAGAGCCTCGCCTGTTGGCGAAGACCGGAAGCGTCCCTTTGGTTTCTCACAGCGGTTTCGCAGTCGGTACTCTTGCAGTCGTGCACGATCAAATCTGGGCAAACCGCCTTGACGCTAAAGGGTCACCCTCCATAATCGCCACTGGGAATTCCGGGGGGCATCGATCCGGACGGATCGCTTCCGGAGGATCTGAGGGGATCGCTTCCCAGGGATCAAAGGGGATCGCCACCAAGCGGCGGTCCGGGGCCGTCCGTTTCACGTTGGGGGAGCAATGCAACGAATAGTCGTCCTGTCCGTGGTGGCCGCGTGCTTTGCCGCGGCGGTTGTTCCGGCTGCAGCCGAGACCGTTCGCGGAGGCGGCAGCAAGAAAACGGACTGCGTCACCGTTTTCGAGATCCCCGGCGCCAACAAGCCTGCCCTTCCGAAGATCCCCAAGGCCGTGGACTGCGTTGACGGCGATCCGACCTGCGACGACGATGGCCTGCGCAACGGTGAGTGCGTCTTCCCCCTCCAGCTCTGCGTCAATTCCACGGATTTCCTCGACTGCGAGGCCGATGCCGCCAACGCGGTGGTGGTGAGCCACGCCATCGACGACGGCACGGACCCCCGCTTCGACACCGATTTCCAGGCCCTCCAGCTTCGCGCCGACACCCTCGGCCTGCCGACGTCGGCCCCGAACCAGTGCACGCTCTCGAGCGCCGTCACGGTACGGCTGATCGGCCCCGACCCCAGCAACGTGATGCGCAAGAACCGCAAGAAGCTGAGGGTGACCACCCAGGGCGCCACGGCCGGCGGCGACGCCCGCGACGTGGACAACGTGAAGTTCACCTGCCGGCCCGAAGGCGACCGCATCTACCTGCCCATCAACCTGTACGAAGGCACCTTCGACCGCATCCGCGACCAGGTCTTCGTCCAGAGCTGCGCGCTGTCCGGGTGCCACGACTCCGAGAGCAGCCAGGGCAACCTCATCCTGCTGGCGGGCGCGGCCTACGGAAACATCGTGAACGTCGTGCCCGACAACACGGCGGCGGCCGACGACATGCTGCTGCGCATCGCGCCGGGCGACGAGAATCTGAGCTTCCTGTACCGCAAGATCACCGACGACCTGGAGCCCGGGTACGGCTCGGCCATGCCGGACGGACTGCCGGCCCTGGACCCGTCGCTGGTCGAGCTCATTCGCAAGTGGATCATCGGCGACGGCACGCTTGGCCCGGCGCCGGAAAATGGTTGGGTCGAGGGGACCGACCAGTAAGGAGAACCAGGACATGGCGGTTTGGAATTACGAGAACGCAGCGCACCTGCTTCGCCGCGCGGCCTTCGGGGGCACGCCGGCGAAGATCCAGGCCTTCCTCGACAGCCACGCTTCGGTGGCCGAGGCGGTGGAAGACCTGGTCAACTTCCCGGTGTCCAAGAAGAAGCCGCCCAGCGGCGGGCGCCACTGGTGGAAGGCGGAGATCAAGCAGAAGCAGTGGTGGCTCAAGACCATGCTGAAGGCGAGCAATCCCCGCGACGCGCTCCGCGAGAAGATGGTGCTGTTCTGGCACAACCACCTCGCCTCCGGTTCCGACAAGGTGCGCGACACCGCCTACACGATGTCGCTGATGCCGATCCAGAACGGCCTCTTCCGCCGTTATGCCAACGGCAACTTCCGCAACCTCGTGCGCGACTTCAACCGCGACGGGGCCAACCTCTACTATCTCGACGGCATCGTGAACTATGCGACCAACGACGGCGTGCACGTGGCCGCCAACGAGAACTTCGGGCGCGAAGTGCTCGAGCTCTACACCGTGGGCATCAACGAGCTGGCGGCCGACGGCAGCGACGACCCCTCCCGCCCCTGCTACGACGAAGACGACGTCCACCAGCTGGCACGCGCGCTGACCGGCTGGGTGGACCAGGACAAGGGCGTCGGCATCTGGAGCGAGTCCGCCTGGGACGGCGGCCAGTACGACGACGACGGCGACGACCTGCCGGACCCGGTCACGATCTTCGGCGTCACCAACAATAACTTCAAGATCGGAGAAGAAGTCGCCGGCACCAACGACGACGTGCTCAAGCTGATCTTCGAGAGGACGGATTTCGACGGGAATCCCCAGGCGGCCATGTACGTGTGCCGCAAGCTGTGGACCTGGTTCGCCTATCCCGCCCCGGCGCCCGGCATGAAGGCCCTGATCGCGGAGTTCGCCGCCATCTTCGAGGCGAGCAACTACGAACTGAAGCCGGTGCTCACCGCCATGTTCAACCACGACGAGTTCTACAGCGAGCGCGCCAAGACGCGCACGGTGAAGAGCCCGGTGGACTACATGGTCGGCGCCTTCCACACCTTCGGCCTCAAGAACAACGGCAAGACCCTCGGCGAGTCGGGGCGCCTGCTCATCGACATGCTCACCGAGATGGGCATGGAACTGTACGAGCCGCCCAACGTGGCCGGCTGGCCGGGAGGCCAGCGCTGGATCACCACCGGAACGCTGGTGAATCGCCTCGACTTCGCGCGCCGCCTCGCCGAGGCCCAGGCCGGCCAGTCGCCGCTGCGCCTGTCCACCGTGGTGACCATGGGCAGCCCCACGGCCGATCCCGCAGTGGTACTGGACCAGGTCGTCGCGGCTGTCGGGCTGGACGACGTGGGCGGGGGCGTGGCCTCCCAGGGCGGCGTCGCGCTGACGGCTGCGCAGAAGGCCGCCCTCCTCGACTTCCTCACGGAGTCGGGAGGCAAGGCGAGCCTCAATCTCACCGACGAGGCGACGTCCGACGCGCGACATCTCGTGCGCGGCACCATCGCCCTCGTTCTTCAATCGGCCGAAGCCCAGCTCTTCTAGGAGAAGGTGCGAACATGGCTCTGACACGCAGACAGTTTCTCAAGAGGAGCGCCACCCTCGCGGCCGGCGCCACCATGACGCCGGCGATGCAATGGCTTCCGGGCACCAACGTGGCCTGGGCGGGCGGTCCTTCGGACGCCATCGTGGTGTTCGTGCAGCTCTACGGCGGCAACGACGGCCTGAACACCGTGTATCCGGTGACGGGAACCCAGCGCACCCGCTACGAGGAGATCCGGCCCACGCTCAAGTTGCCCACCAACGCGGGCCTGCTCGGGCCCTGGGCCGACGAGGGCTTCAACACCTCGAACGGCATTCTCAGCCTCGGCACCGACCTGTCGGCCACCGAGTACGCGCTGCACCCGGCGATGAAGGCGATGCACGACATCCACCTGGCCGGGCAACTCGCCGTGATCCCGGGCGTGCACTATCCCTTCGCCGACTACTCGCACTTTCGCAGCGAGGTCATTTACTACACGGGCGATCCCATCGGCGCGGCCGGCGGTGGCTGGATGGGCAAGTACCTGGACCTCACGGGGTTCTCGTCCCTGGAGGTGCCCGCGTTGATGATGGGCAACGACTACAACCCGCTCTTCACGCCCACCGGCACCAGCCTCTTCGCCTTCAACAACCTGAGTGAGCTGCGCTTCCCGGCGGGCAGCCGCCGTCCCCAGCGCTCGGCGGCGTTCACCGCGATGTGCGCCGAAAGCGCCCTGTCGGACCCCGGGTTCTTCCCGGAGCTTTCGTCGATCGGCAGCACGGGCGTGGCGGCCGTCAACAAGTTCGAGGAGTACTACCAGAGCGACGCTCCGAACGGGAAGGTCGAGAAGCTGATGATCGACGGCGACGGGAACTACAACTCCTGGAACTCGCTGGTCTATCCGTCCTACCTGAACGAAGGCAACGGCACCTACTCCACCAACTATCTCACCGAAGACCTGCGCCACGTGGCGGCGGTGATCCGCTCGGACGTGGGAGCGCGCTTCTTCCACGTGGGCATCGGCGGCTTCGACTCCCACAGCAACCAGGAGCAGGGACTCTACCACTCCTACCTGCTCAACCGCGTGTCGGAGGCTCTCGGCGCCTTCTGGGCCGAGATGAAGAGCACGGTCACGCTGCCCGGCGGCTACGAGGGCGACGGCTACCTGGCGGGCGACCTGTCGGACCGGGTGCTCATCGTGACGCTCTCGGAGTTCGGCCGCACCAACAAGCAGAACACCAACAGCGCGTCCACGGCTGGCACCGACCACGGCGGCTCTTCGCCCCAATTCGTGATCGGATCGACGGTGGAGGGCGGTATCCACGGCACCTACCCGACCCTGTCCGATCCCCAGCTGAAGGACGACATGCGCATGGCCTACGACTTCCGGGACTTGTACGGGACCATCCTGGAGCGCTGGCTGAACGTGCCGGCTTCGGAGATCGGCCCCGGCCCCGGCAAGCTGTTCGCCGCCACGCCGGCCATGGACTGGCTGGGCCAGAACTACACCGCCTACAACGCCATCCCCTTCCTGCTGCCGTAAGCGGCAGACACGGGATCGGGCTTCCATCGAACCCCCGCTGTCGCCGAGCGACAGCGGGGGTTCTGTCGTTGGCAGGGTCGCTTCGGCCCGCTTCATACCGCTCGTGGTATGGCCACGCCGTGCTCGTCCGTCGTAGGCACGGAGCGTGGCGACTTTTCCTTTCCCGTGCCGCGAGCGCGGCCTGTGCGCCGCCTTTGCCGCCTACACTCTTACGTGGAAGTATCCATGAAGCGCCGGGACCTGGAGAGGTTGTTGCGGGATCTCGGCTGGCGCCTCGTGCGCCAGGGCGGGCGGCACGACATCTGGGGACGAGGAGCCGAGCGTCTTGCGGTTCCTCGGCATACCGAGATCAACGAGCGCACGGCCAAGGCCATCCTGAAGGAGGCGCGAGGAGACTGACGATGAGGCTGGCAGGAAGAATGTCCAGGGTAGGTCGCTGGTGGGCCGTCGAGGTCCCGATGCTCGGAGTAGCGACCCAGGGAAGCACTCGAAAGGAAGCGCTGGCCATGATCGCCGATGCCGTGCAGGAACTCGTGAACCGCAAGGGCGTCCGGATCCGGGTGCACAGCGGCGACGGGGATGGCTTCGAGATCAGCGCGAACGATCCGGCGGCGCTCACCGCTTTGATGCTGCGCCGCCTGAGGGCGAGAGCGGGGCTCACCCTGGCCGAGGTGGCAGTTCGTCTGGACGCGAGGTCCCTCAACGCCTGGGCCCGTTACGAACAGGGCCGGGCGGTGCCGACCATCGTGAAGCTCTCCGAGTTGTTCGCTGCGGTGGCTCCCGGCCGGGACTTCGTGATCACCGAAAGCCGCCGGTCGTCCTGACCCCGTCGCGGGTCGCGCGGTCCGCCGCCGGCCCCGCTATTGTCTTGCCCGCCGGACAGGGCCAAAACCGGGGGCCGGAGCCTCCTCCCCGACATGCGTTGCCCCCAGTGCCAGTTCGAGAACCCCGCGGGGGCGAAGTTCTGCCAGGAGTGCGGCAGCCCGCTGGTCCTGCGCTGCTCCAACTGCAGCCAGAGCATCGCTCCCGGCGCCAAGTTCTGCGGGGGCTGCGGGCGCCCGGTGGGCGGCGCGGCTACACCCAATCCCAGCACCTACACGCCGCGCCACCTGGCCGAGAAGATCCTGCGCACGCGTTCGGTGATCGAGGGCGAGCGCAAGCAGGTGACCGTGCTGTTCGCCGACGTGAAGGAATCGATGTCGCTGGCCGAAACGGTGGACCCCGAGACCTGGCACCGCATCATGGACGAGTTCTTCGCCATCCTGTCGGCCGGCGTCCATCGCTTCGAGGGTAGCGTCAACCAGTACACGGGCGACGGCATCATGGCCCTGTTCGGCGCCCCCATCGCCCACGAGGACCACGCCCAGCGCGCCTGCTACGCGGCGCTGTCCCTGCTCCAGGAACTGGCCCAGTACTCCGAGCAGCTACGCCGCGAGGAAGGGCTCAACTTCTCGGTGCGCCTCGGCATCAACTCCGGCGAAGTCGTCATCGGGCGCATCGGCGAAGACCTGCGCATGGACTACACGGCCCAGGGCCACACCGTGGGCCTGGCCTCGCGCATGGAGCAGCTGGCCGCTCCCGACAAGTGCTACGTCTCCGACCACACCGCGGCGCTGGTGGGCGACTATTTCCAGCTGCGCGACCTCGGCTCCTTCCGCGTCAAGGGCGTCAGCGAGCCGATGAAGGTCTGGGAGCTGCAAGGCGTCGGCCGGCATCGCACCCGCCTCGACGTTTCGCGATCGCGCGGCCTGTCGCGCTTCGTCGGCCGCGAGGAGGAAACCCGGCGCCTGGAAACGGCCCTGGCCGCCACCCGGTCGGGCAGGGCCCGCATCGTCGGCGTCGTCGCCGAGCCGGGCGCCGGCAAGAGCCGCCTCTGCTACGAGTTCGTGGAGAGGGCCACGCGCAGCGGCGTGCTCGTGATCACGGGCCACTGCCTGCCCCACGGCTCGATGATCCCTTTCCATCCCATCCTGGAGGTGCTGCGCAGCTACTTCGGCATCGAGGACGCGGACGCGCCCAAGACCGCACGCGAGAAGATCGCCGGCCGCATGATCCTGCTCGACGAGTCGATCCACACCAGCCTGCCCCTGGTCTTCGACTTCCTCGGCGTGCCCGACCCCGACCGGCCGGTGCCGCCCATGGACCCGGAACCGCGCCGCCGCATGCTCTACGGCGCCCTCAGCAAGACCCTGGAGTGCGGGAGCGGTGGCGAAGCGGCGGTGATGCTGATCGAGGACGTGCACTGGATCGACGGCGCCAGCCTCGGCTTCCTCACCGACATGATCAAGGTGCTGCCCGAGACCTGCGAGATGCTGCTGATGAACTACCGCCCGGAGTTCCAGCCGCCCTGGGCCGGCAACGAGGCCTTCGAGCAGATCGCGCTGGCTCCCCTCGGCCCTGCCGAGGTCGGCGCCATGCTGCGCGACCTGGTGGGCGGCGATTCCTCCACGGTTCCCCTCATCGCCAGCATCGAGCGCACCACCTCAGGCAACCCCTTCTTCGTGGAGGAGCTGGTCCACGCCCTGGTCGAGGCCGGCAGCCTCGAAGGCACGCGCGGCAAGTACCGGCTGGTGCGCCCGGTCGAGGACATCATCCTGCCGCCCACCGTGCATTCGGTGCTGGCAGCGCGCATCGACCACCTGCCCGAGAAGCAGAAGGAAGTGCTGCAGACCGCGGCCGTGATCGGCAAGCGCTTCTCGGAGGCCGTGCTCGAGCGCATCGTGCGTGCCGAGCCGGAGGAACTGCGTGCCGCGCTCGGGGCTCTTTGCGAGTCGGGCTTTCTCTACGAGCGCGAGGTCTTCCCGGCCGCCAGCTACGCCTTCCAGCACCCGCTCACCCAGGAGGTCGCCTACCGCACCCAGCTCGGCGAGAAGCGCAAGGGCCTGCACCTGACGATCGCACGCACCCTGACCGAGCTGGAGCCGGAGAAGCTCGAGGAGAACGCCGCCCTGCTCGCCCACCACTGGGAGTCGGCTGGCGAGCTGGTGGAAGCCATCACCGCGTATCGCCGCGCGGCCGAGCGTGCCAGCGGCACCGAGATGCGCGAGTCGCGGCGCCACTGGACCAAGGTGATGGAACTGCTCGACCACCTGGAGCCTTGCGAGAAGAGCATCGCCACCGCGGTGGCCGCCACCGAGGGCATGCTGAGCCTCTGCTGGCGCCTCGGCCTCGGTAGCGAAGAAGCCGACCGCGTCTTTGCCTGGGGCGAGAAGTGGGCTTCGCATCACCACAACAACGACGCCCGCGCCAGGTTGCTCGGCGCCTACGGCGGCTGGCACGTCTTCATCGGCGAGATCGAACGTTCCCTCGCTCTCTACGACGAAGCCGTGGCCCTGCTCGGCGAGGATTCGGACCCGGGCCTGAGGACGGTGCTTGCCAGCCGCCGGGCCTACGCCTGCCTGCTCGCCGGCAAGCTGCGCACGGCGCTGCGCCTGACCCGCGAAGTCATCGAGAGCATGGGCGGCGACGAACAGCGGATGGAGGGGGTCCGCTTCAGCGACTGGCTCTTCATGATGGGGTTCAGCGGGCTGGTGCTCGCCTATCTCGGTCGCCTGGAAGAAGCCCGGGGCATCCTGGAGAAGAGCCTTCGCCTTGGCATCGAGGCCGGCGACCTCAGCGGCAGCAACGCGATGCGCGGGTTCAGCACGACGCTGGCCTGGTTCACCGGGGACGCCGCCACGGCCTGGCAGCACGCCCGCGCCCAGATCGACTTTGCCGAGCGCATCGCCAGCCCGGCCCTGCGCGCCGGCGCCTACGATTCCCTCGGCATCGCCCACCTGTTGCGCGGCGAGTACCAGGAGGCGGTGCGCTGCCTGGAGTCGGCCCTGGCCATCGCGCGCGAGACCGGAACCTTTCTGCAGGCCGAAGCCCTGGTGCTCGCCAACCTGGCCGACGCTTACCGCGGCTGTGGCGACCTCGATCGGGCCATCGACGTCGGCCGCGAGGCCGTCGAGATCGCGCGCACGCGTCACACCCACATGCACGAATGCCGCGCCAGCCTCTTCCTCGGGCGGGCCCTGCTGGCCCGCGGCGACGCCGCCGACCTCGTCGAGGCCGAGCTCTCCCTGAGCGACGCCATGGCCATCGTCACCAAGACCGAGGCCCGCGCCTACGAGCCCTTCGTTCGCGCCGAACTCGCGGCTCTTGCCGCGGCCCGCGGCGACGAGCCGGCGCGGCGCCGCGAAGTCGCCCACGCCGCCGCCCTGTTCCGCGACGTCGGTTCCGAGGGCCGCGCGGCCGCGGTCGAAGGCGCCCACGGCGCCGCCTGAGTCGCGCCGCCCGTCGCACGAGAAGGACACAACCCCATCGCCACTCCTCCCCTCACGCGCGAGCAGCGGCGTACCATCACCACGCTGGCCTATCCCATCATCGGCGCGATGGCCTCCCAGAACGTCGTCAACCTGGTGGACACGGCCATGGTCGGCACCCTCGGCGACGAGGCCCTGGCGGCCGTCGGCCTGAGCAGCTTCGTCAACTTCCTGGCGGTGTCCTTCATGATGGGGATGTCTTCGGGCGTGCAGGCCATGTGCGCGCGCTGGAAGGGCAGCGGGCGCATGGGCGAGATCGCTCTGCCCCTGAACGGCGGGCTGCTGCTGGCCCTGCTGTTCTGCGTGCCGATGACGGTGGTGCTCATCGCCGCCACGCCGGCCATTCTCGGAGCCATCGCGCCCGAGCCGGCCGTGGCGGACGCGGGCACCGGCTACCTGCGCCTGCGCCTGCTCGGCATGACGGCGGTGGGCCTCAACTTCACGTTTCGCGGCTACTGGAACGCGGTGAGCATGTCGCGGCTCTACATGGGCACGCTCGTGTTCATGCACCTTTGCGGCATCGCGATGAACTGGGTGCTGATCTTCGGCAACCTCGGGATGCCGGCCCTCGGAGTCCGCGGTGCAGGCCTCAGCAACGCCATCTCCACCTGGATCGGCGTCGCCGTCTACATGAGCCTGGCCTGGCGCTACGGACGCCGCGAGGGGTTTCTGGCCAGGCTGCCGTCGCGCGAAACCATGCGCAACATGTTCGCCATCTCGCTGCCGGCGGGGCTCCAGCAGACCCTGTTCGCATCGGGCATGCTGGCGCTGTTCGCCATCCTCGCCCGCGTGGGCACCTCCGAGGTCGCGGCCGCCAACGTGCTCATCAACGTGATGCTGGTGACCATCCTGCCGTCGATCGGCTTCGGGCTGGCGGCCGCCACCCTGGTCGGCCAGTCCCTCGGCGCCGGCCATCCCGAGGAAGCCTACGAGTGGGGCTGGCGCGTCTCGCGCCTGGCTGCACTGTTCGTGGCGGCGATTTCCATTCCCGCGGTGATCTTTCCCGATGCGGTCCTCAGCCCTTTTCTCCACGACCCGGCCACGCGCGAGATCGCCGTGTGGCCGCTGCGGATCGCGGCTTTCTTCGCTCCTATGGAGTGCGTGGCCGCTGTGCTGATGAACGCCCACCTCGGCGCCGGAAGCTCGCGCACCGTGCTGGCCGTGTCGGTGGCCACGCCGTGGGGAGCCTTCCTGCCGGTGGCCTGGCTGCTGGGGCCGGTGCTCGGCTTCGGCATGATCGCCATCTGGATCGCCCAGGCCGGCTATCGCCTGCTCAATCTCTTCCTGTTCGCGTGGAGCTGGAGGCGGCGCGGTTGGGCTTCGGTCCGTCTCTGAGGCAGAAAAGGTGTCGATGCCGCACTTCCAACGACCGCGCTCCGGCCTCGTGGCCGTCCTCGTCCTCGGCGGGCTTTTCGCCGCCGTCCTTGCCGCCCGGCCTGCGCTCGCCGAGACCAGGCCCTTCGGCGACCTGGCCCTCACCGACCTCCATGGCACCCGCGTCTCCCTCGGCGAGCTGAAGGGGCGCATCGTCGTCCTCAACTTCTGGGCCACCTGGTGCAAGCCCTGCGTGGCCGAGATGCCGCTGCTGGCCGGAGCCGCGCAGCTCTACCGCGAACGCGGCGTGGTGGTGGTGGCGGCCTCGGTGGACGACCTGGAGCGGCACGACGAGGTGGAGGCCTTCGCGGGTCGCCTTCCCGAAGGAATGCAGGTGTGGGTGGGCGCGACCCTGGAAGACATGCAGAGGCTCGGCCTCGGCGAGTCGCTTCCGGTCACTGCCGTGCTCGACCGCGAGGGAAAACTCGTCCACCAGCATCGCGGTGTGGTGGACGCGCCCACGCTCGCAGGCTCCATCGAAGGCCTGCTTCCGGCGGGCAGGAAGAAGCGCCTACCGGGAGCCGTGGAGGCTGCGGCCGACCCGTCGCGGGAACCTGCAGCGCCGGAAGCGAGCGCGCATCCAGTGGACTCCCCCGACGCGTCGGCGGTCGTTCCCGAACACGAGTGCGATCACGACGAGGGCGAGACTCCCGAAGCGCACGACCACAGCGCTGCTCCCCAGGAAAAGGAAGACACCGGAAAGCCACGCGCTGCCGTCACTTCTCGCGTCCCCAGTTGACCCGGTTGACCGGGCGAAGGCCGCGCCGTGAGCGGGGCCGAACAGCGAGGTCATCGATTCGTCGTCAGTTATCGCTGGCTGAGCGGGCAGATCGCGCGCGCCAGCCACCGCGTGACCGCCACCTGGCAGGTGCATCCTCGCCTGTCGGTTGGCCTCGAGTACCAGCCGGCCGTGGATCAGGTGGGCCCCTTGGCCAATCTCCTGCTCGTCGAGGAAGGCCCGACACGTCCGGCGATCATGGTCGGCACCAGTTCGGACCGCATCGGCACGCCGAGCGGCCAGATGTTCTATGCCACCGCCAGCAAGGACATCGAGCCGTGGACCGGCCTTCCGCTTGCGCCCTACGCCGGGCTCTCCTACGGGACGTATGCAGGAAAGTGGCGGCCCGTGGCGGGCCTCGACGTGAGGCTGCCCTTCGACTTCGGCGCCCTCATTCTCTTTGACGGTGTGCACGTGCACCCGACCCTCCACTGGTCGTGGAAGAACTTCGTCGTGACTTTCCTGCTGGTCGAGGGGACGGATCCGGGGGTGGCCACGAGCGTGGCCTGGTAGCGTTCTCCCTCAACCGGCCTGGAACTCTCCCGGCCGGCATCGCGCTGACGACGTAACGTGACGGCCGACACAGTGGGGACGGGCGGCTCGACCTGCCCCCCTGCTGGTGTAGCGTGCCGCCCGGCGAACGGTCGCCGAGCGCGGGAATGACCGCGCGAGGGGTTGTTTCATGTTCGAGTTCCCCAAGAGTCTCAGGACGCTCGTTGTGGTGAGGCTGGCATGGATCATCCTGGCGCTTCACGCCCTTGCCGTCCCATCCTCCCAGGCCGCCGGCTTCCCCTGTACGATCACGCTCGGCGTGGCGGCGGCTGCCCAACCCATCGGATCCCTGAGCTGGACCCTGGACTACAGCCTGGCGCCCGGGCACGTGAGCGGCCAGGGCAGTTTCCCGGACTGCCAGTCCCGGGTTCCCGGCGCCGTAGCCGCGTTCTTCGACGATGACGAGGGGGCTCTCAACGGCGCCGTGATCGCTGAGCCGCCCTTCGTCACGCCCCGCGACCTCGTCGAGTGCACGTTCCTCGCGGCCGAAGAGCCTGTGCCCGGGGACTTCCTGGTGACGACCAGTTCTGCCCACAACGGCTCCGTCGAACCGATCGTCCCGCTTCCGGTCGTCGCGATCACGGAGATCGAATGCGAGCCCGACGTGGCCAGCACATCGACGACAACCACGACCCTCCCCCAGGGAGATTGCGAGGAATGGGACATCCGCTTCCGGCTCGATGCGGCCTCCGATGCGGTCGGTTCGCTCCTGCTCACGGTCGATTACGGCGACGCTGCCGGGGAGTTCGACGGACCAGGGTCGGAGGTCGATTGCACGAACTTCGTCGCGGGAGCGCTGTTCGCGCGCCAGGACCATGACGCTACGGAGAATCTGGTCCTCGGCATGCTGATGCTCGCGCCCCTCGAACCGCCGGCCCTGCTGGCTCAGTGCCGGTTCACCGCGAGCTCGCCCGGCATCCTCCCCGCCGCGGGCGATTTCCAGGTTACGGTCGATGACGCGACCGACGGGGAGAGCGAGCTGATCACCGCGACGGTGTCGGTGGAGGTGACTCCGGCCGAGGGGGCGTCCAACTGCGGGACCTTTTGCGGCAACGGGACCGTTGAGACCGCCGAATCCTGTGACGACGGAAACCTCTCGAACCTGGACGCCTGCCTGAACGACTGCGCCCTGGCCGTGTGCGGCGATGGCTACTTGCGTGCGGGCGTCGAGGAATGTGACGACGGCAATGCGGCCGTCGGCGACGGATGCTCGCCGGCCTGCCTGGCCACGCCCATCTGCGGCGATCCGGTCGAGGACGGGCGAATCCTGGTCGGCGACGCGCTGCGCACGCTGCAGCGCGGCGTGGGGGTGGACGTGGACTGCCCCGACTGGACCTGTGACGTCAACCGCGACCTGAGGGTGACCGCCGGCGACGCTTTCGCGTTGATGAAAGCTTCGATCGGACTCCCGGTCCCCCTGGAGTGCGGGGAACCGACAGCGCTGGTGCTCCGCCTGGTTTCCCCGTTGAGCCTCGGGGGTCTCCAACTCGACGTCCACTATCTCCAGGCCAGCGCCGACCTTCCGGGCGACGGCCCCGCGGTGCACTGCGAAGGCCTGTTGCCGCATACGACCTTTGCCTTCCACGACAAGGTCGGCGATATCCTGTCGATGAGTTCGCTGACCCTGGATGGCTTCTCGGGACCGGTCTCGTTGGCACGCTGCGAACTGGAACCCGGCGGCAGGGTCCACACCCTCGACTTCCCGGTAAGCGTGATCGATGCAGTCGACCCGGACGGACTCGGGGTTCCCAACGTTCACGTCAGGGCCATTCCGTACTGACCCGGGCGATTCCCCACACGGAGAAATGCATGAAGCTCGTCCACGAGTTCACGATCAGCGCCCTGCTCAAGCCGCCCCTGCCGATCGGTCCAGGGCCGATCGGCTTGCGCATGTATTACGAGATCATCGGAGGCGAGGTCAGCGGCGAGCGCCTGCGGGGCAGGGTGCTCGGCGGCGGCGAGTGGGCCCTGATCGGGCCGGACGGCTTCCTCCGCATCGACGTGAGGGCGCAGGTCGAAACCCATGATGGCGCCCACCTCTATGTCCAGTACGTCGGACTGCTGGGAATGAGCGACGCCGTCCAGAATGCGGTCGCGACCGGCGCGGCGACCGCCTACGGGGACCAGTACTTCTTCACGAATCCCCGCTTCGAAACCGGCGACCCGCGCTACACCTGGCTCAACACCACGTTTTTCGTCGGCGAGGGTCACCTGATCGAAGGACCGGGAGTCGAGTACCGGGTCTGGCGGCCGGCGTAGGCGAACGTCAGGCCGCCGGCTTCATCCTGTATCGGATCGGCATGCGCTTGATGCCGCCCACGAAGCTCGAGCGAAGTCTTTCCACCGGTCCCGTCATCTCGATGTGTTCGAGACGGGGGATCAGGGTGCGGAAGGCCGAGCGCAGTTCCAGGCGGGCCAGGTTGGCGCCCAGGCACACGTGCTCGCCGATGCCGAAGCCGACGTGGGGATTCGGGTCGCGGTCGATGCGGAAACGGGAGGGGTCCTCGAAGACCTCCTCGTCGCGGTTGGCCGACGGGTAGAACAGGGTCATGTTCTCACCCGCGCGGATCTTGTGGCCGCGGATCTCGACGTCCTGGTTGGGCGTGCGGCAGAACTGGATCACCGGCGAGGTCCAGCGCACGATCTCCTCGACGGCGCTGTCGACCAGCGCCGGGTTGCGGCGCAGCTTTTCCATCTCCTCGGGGTGCTGGAGCAGGGCCAGCAGGCCGCCGGTGGTCGCGTTTCGCGTGGTCTCGTTGCCGGCCACCACCAGCACGAAGAGGTAGCTCAGCAGCTCGAAAGGCGGGATGTCCTCGCCGTCCAGCTTGCCGGTGGCGAGCACGGTGACGATGTCCTCGCGGGGATGCCTGCGGCGGTCCTCGACCATCTCCGAGTAGTAGGAGAACAGGCTCATGCGCGCGCGCTCGGAGGTTTCCTCGGGCGTTTCTCCCTCCACCTGGTAGTCGGGATCGGTGGCGCCGATGGTCTCGTTGCTCCAGCGGAACATCAGCTCCCAGTCGGCGCGCGGAACGCCGAGCAGGTCGGCCAGCACGGCCAGGGGCAGGCGGGCCGAGAACAGGCGCACGAAGTCGCCCTCCTGCATGCTGCCGTCGCCCATGATCTCGTCGAGCATCTCGTGCGTGATGTCGTCCACGCCCTTCTTCATGCGCTCGACCGCGCGCGGCGTGAAGTGGCTGCTCACCACGCGCCGGTACTTGGCGTGCTCGGGCGGATCCATGTTGAGGAGGTGGCGGGCCGGGTAGGCCTCGTCGTCGTCTTCCTTTTCGTAGTAGGGGAACACGGCCATGCGCGGCGCGTTCTGGAAGATCTGGGGATTCTTGGAGATGCGAACGAGGTCGTCGAGCTTGGTGACGGCCCAGAAGGGGAGGAGCCCCGGCCTCTCGTAGCGATGGATCGGCGCCTCGCGGCGCAGCAGGGCCCAGGCTTCGTGGGGGTAGCCGTGGTCCGAGTAGGTCTGCTCGCCGATGATATCGATGGTGTCGAGGGTGAGGGGCTGGTCGGGCATTCTCTTGGGTATCCTCGTTGACGACCACGGCGTGTGGACGGGGTCGCGTTGGGCTCCGTGCAAGGGCGGCAAGGCTGGGGTAGCGGGGGTATCCGCCGGCCGCAACCGTGGGGAAGGGGTTCACCGGGGAGTTTTCGCGGGCGGTGTGGCGGCGGGAACAGTCGAAGAGGAAAGGCCCCGCTGCGTGCCTTTGTTTTGGGCAAGGCGCGCTTTCCGGGAGCGTGCTAGGGTGCCGGCAACGCCCGGGAGCCACAGGGTTTCCGCGTGGAAAGGCCATATTGAAGTATCTCCTCTCTCGCCTCCGTCCTCGTCTTTCCTCCGGGTCGCCGACGCCGCCCCAGGACCTCATTCGCAGCGAACTGTTCAGCATCGAGAGGCTCGAGCAGCATGCCGAGAGCCTGGCGGCCGCCCAGGGCGTGACCCGGCGTCCGGGCGCCGGCCGCGAGCTCGTTTCCCGCCTGGGCGACAACGGCCGTGTCCTGCTGGCCGTCTATCGCGACATCGGCAAAGCCATCCGCGAGGAGCGCGCCATCACGCCGGCGGCCGAGTGGCTGGTGGACAACTTCCACATCGTCGAGGAGCAGATCCGCGAGATTCGCGACGATCTCCCGCGCGGCTACTATCGCCAGCTCCCCAAACTGGAGACGGGTCCTCTCGAAGGCTATCCCCGCGTCTTCGGACTGGCGTGGGCTTACGTCGCCCACACCGACAGTCACTTCGAGCCCGAGACCCTCGTGCGTTTCGTGCGGGCCTACCAGCGGATCCAGCCTCTCACGATCGGCGAGTTGTGGGCGGTGGCGATCACGCTTCGCATCGTGCTGGTGGAGAACCTCCGGCGCGCTTCCGACCTGATCGAGAGCAGCCGTGCGGAGCGCCAGCAGGCCGACGCACTGGCCGACCGGTTGCTGGGCACGCACGGAGAGGAGGCGGAATCCCTGGATCTGGTGCTGCGCTCCCTCGAACCGGCGCCCCTGCCGCGCGCGATGGCGGTGCAGCTGGTCCAGCGCCTGCGCGACCAGGACCCCGCCGTGACGCCGGCCCTGCATTGGCTCGACGAACGCCTGGCTGCCCAGGCGACGACGGCCGAGGAGGTCGTCGGCGAGGAACACCAGCGCCAGGGCGCGATGAACGTCACCGTCCGCAACGTGATCACCAGCATGCGGCTGATGTCGGCCGTGGACTGGGCGGAGTTCTTCGAGAGCGTCAGCCTCGTCGATGCAGTGCTGCGCACCGACGCCCACTTCGGGGCCATGGATTTCGCCACCCGCGACCGCTACCGGCACGCGATCGAAGAACTGGCGCGCGGGTCGGGGCGCAACGAAGGAGAGGTGGCCGCGAAGGCGCTGCACGCCGCCCGGCAGGCGAAGCCGCGGACGCCGCCCGGCGGGCAAGGCCCGAGCGACGGCCGCGAACAGGATCCCGGGTACTACCTGATCTCCAAGGGACGACCGGCCCTCGAGTCGGAAATCGGATTCCGTATCTCCCCGAAAATCCGCCTCGGGCGTGTCCGGCCCGATACGAAGGTCGTCGCCTACATTGCGGCGATCAGCGTGGTCACGGCCCTCGTGCTCGCCTGGGCTTTGCTGCTGCTGGCCCGAGCCGGGATCCCGGCGCCGAACCTGGCCGTGCTCGCCGTGCTCGCGTTGGCCGTGGCTTCGGACGCCGCCGTGGCCCTCGTCAATCACATGGTCACGCACCGCCTGGGAGCGAAGATCCTGCCGGGGCTCGAACTGCGCGACGGGGTGCCGAAGGAACTGCGGACGATCGTCGTCGTTCCCACCCTGCTGACATCGGCGGCCGAGATCGAGGAGCAGGTCGAACGACTGGAAGTGCGGCACCTGGCCAACGCCGAGGGTGATATCCGCTTTGCCCTGTTGTCGGACTGGACCGACGCCGCCACCGAGACGACCGCCAGAGACGAGGAATTGCTGGCGACGGCCGTCGCGGCCATCGACCGCCTGAACCGGCGCCACGAACCCGCGCCGGACGGTGAACGGTTCCTCCTGCTGCATCGCCGCCGCGTCTGGAG
>JBHEPB010000069.1:0-13649 GCA_046260515.1 Binatia bacterium | reverse complement strand
CAACTCGCCCTGACCAACGCCTTGCGCGTGAGCACGGTGGGAGAGCTCGCCTCCGGCCTGGCCCACGAGCTGAACCAGCCCCTCGTCTCGATCGCCAACCTGGCCGAAGCGTGTTCCCGCTACGTCCGCTCAGGAAGCCCGGACTCGAACAAGCTCCTGGAACTGCTGGCTGACATCTCCGACCAATCCCTGAGGGCCGCCGCCATCGTCGCCCACCTGCGCAGCTTCGTCAGCAAGGGGGTGTCCCAGTTCCAGCAGCTGGACCTCGTGGACGTGGTCCGCAACGTTCCCCACCTCCTGCTGCGCGACCTCGAGCTGGCGCGCACCGAACTTCACGTGGACCTGCCTTCGGGGCCGCTGCCGGTGCGCGCCGACCGTATCCAGATCGAACAGGTCCTCGTGAACCTCATCCACAACGCCGTCGATACGATCCAGGAGACGGGCGGTGACGAACGTCTCATCGAGCTCAGCGTGAGGGCCGTCGGGGGACAGGCCGTAGTGGGCGTGCGCGACTCCGGCGTGGGCATCGACGCCGCCGGCGCTGCGCGGATGTTCGACCCCTTCTTCACGACGAAGACCCTCGGGCTCGGCATGGGGCTGGCTCTCAGCCGCTCCATTCTCGAGGCCCATCGGGGGCGGATCTGGATGGAGCAGCCCGGCGACGGCGGCCAGGGGCTGGTGATACGATTCGCGATCCCGCTGCACGTCCCCAAGCGACGCCGCAAAAAGACCGCCGCCTGAGCAGACCTTTCCTCCGGCCCGCGCGTCCTGTCCTGGAAGCGGAGACGCGCTACGCGCCGCGCCGTCGGCGCACCTCTTTTCGCTACGATTCTTCAGCGATTGCGCGACCCCAGCGTCACGACCAGGCGGCAATCGGCTCCTTCGCCTCGAGCGATGTGTTTCGCCGTTGTTCGCCCTCCGGACGGCGACGAGCCTCCCCGTTCAGGACCTCGCATGGACTCGGGAGCCGAAAGAGCGGACAGTGTCGGATGATTTCATCCCGAGCAGCCGTCGCACCGAAGACCATCGTCATGAAACTCGAGAGTCAGCCGGACTGGGGCGTTGGCCTCGTGGTCCGCGACCTGCCCCTGCACTGGGAGTTGTTCTTCGATCACGGCGGTGAACGGAAGTTCGTGAAGAGCCTGGCCACCGGGCTGGTGCCGGTGACGATTTCACCCGCGGAGCTCACCGCCCTCGAGCTCAAAGCCTTCGGTCGTCACGCCCGCGCCGACGCCCGCGCGAAGCAGGCGGCCAAGGCGCTGCGCCCGGCCCGCGCCGCGGTCGAGCGCTTCGCTTCCTTCCCCGAGCAGCTCGCCTTCTTCGAGAAGACGTTTCCCGGCGGCTTCGAGGGCGACACCTTCGTCGAGCAGGAACGCGGCATCGCCGGCGCTCCGGGCAAGAACGGCCGCCGGGAAACCGCCCTGGCCCTGGCCCAGCGCGATCTTTCCCTCGAACGTTTCGAGAACGGCGATCCTGAGGACCTGTTCGAGAGCGCCAGGAAGCTGCTGCAGGCCACGGCCATCGTATTCCCCATGGAAGGCGCCATTCCCTTCGCGGGCATGGACGCCGCCAACCGCACCGTCGCCCTCGACGCCCTGCGCAACCTCCTCCATGGCGACGGCGACTACGGCGACCGCCTCCAGGCCTTCGCCGGCGCGGTGAAACTCCAGGACAAGAAAGGCGAGGCGAAGTCGGTCACCTGGCCCTTCGCGACCGTGTTCGGCGCCTTCGTCCATCCCGACCGCTTCGTCTGCGTGAAGCCCACTGCCTTCGCGAGCCAGGCGGCCACCCTCGGCTTGAAGGTGGAGAAGGCCCAGCCGGTGACGGCCGCGGGCTACCTCCAGTTCGCCGACGTTGCGTCCAGGACCCGCACGCTGCTCGAGGAAGCCGGGCAGAAGCCCCGCGACCTCGTCGATGTGTACTCCTTCATCTGGCGTACCCATCACGACAAGCCGGCCTGAACGCGGCCGCGGCCATTGAAGACGCGGTGACGATCGGCAAGGATCCCCGGCCAAGGATCCCGTCACCGTGCGCCTCGCCCCTGCCCTCGCTGCATCGACCCTCGGAATCGCCCTCGGCATCGCCGCGGTCGGCTTCGACTACGCCGAGGGCCTCTCCTACCTGAGCACCGACCCGCGGGCCTGCGCCAACTGCCACATCATGCAGGGTCAGTACGACTCGTGGCAGAAAGCCTCGCACCACACCGCCGCCACCTGCGCGGGCTGCCACCTGCCCGACGGTTTCCCGGAAAAGTACATCGCCAAGGCCCGCAACGGCTGGAATCATTCCAGCGCCTTCACGCTGCAGAACTTCCCCGAGCCCATCCTCATCACCGCGCCGAACGCGGAGATCCTCCAGGCCAACTGCCTGCGCTGCCACGCCGACATCGTCCACGACGTGTCGGCCGCGTCCGGATCGCCGCTCTGCGTCCGCTGCCACGTCGCGGTCGGCCACGGGGAACAGGTGGGCCTGGGCGGACCGTGGCGCGAGGAAGAACGCGAAGCCCACGCATCGCCCCAGGAGAAAGCCCATGCCGAGCACTGACCGTTTCTGGCCCTACGTCGCGCTCACCCTCGTATTCGCCGCCGGCGCCGGAATCGCCACGGCCATCGCGCTGAGCGTGGCCGAGCGCAAGGCCGAGGGCCGCCAGCCCTTCGTGCGCACCGTCGAGGTCACGGAGGACACGACGGACCCCGCGGTGTGGGGCAAGAACTGGCCGCGCCAGTACGACAGCTACCTGCTCACCGCCCAGTCCACGCGAACGCGCTTCGGCGGGCACGGCGGCAGCGAGGCGATGCCGGCCGAGAAGATCGAGCGCGACCCATGGCTGAAGCGCATGTTCCTCGGCTACGCCTTCTCCATCGACTACCGCGACCGGCGCGGCCACGCCTACATGCTCCAGGACCAGGAGAGCACCGAGAGGCTCACCAAGCCCCAGTCGGGCAGTTGCCTGCACTGCCACGCGTCGGTGATGCCGCTCTACCGGCGGCTCGGCAACGGGGACGCGGCCACCGGTTTCGAGAAGACCCACGCGATGACCTACCAGGAGACCAACGAGCTGCTGCACAAGGGCGGCAACGGCCATCCTGTTTCCTGCGTGGACTGCCACGATCCTGCGAGCATGGCGCTGCGCGTAACGAGGCCCGGCTTCCTCCAGGGCGTCCAGGCCCTGGCCGCCGGCGAGGGCGAAGTGCCCCACCTCGCTTCCATCGAGCGCTGGCGCGCGGGTCCCCGCAACCGTCCTTACGACCCCAATACCGACGCCACCCGCACGGAGATGCGCTCCTTCGTGTGCGGCCAGTGCCACGTGGAGTACTACTGCTCGAGCAAGTTCAAGCTGACCTTTCCCTGGGCCAATGGGCTCGACGTGGACGACATGGAAAAGACCTGGAACGCCACCACCTTCGAAGGAGGCGAGCGCTTCTACGACTACAAGCACCAGGAAACCGGCGCGCCCATCCTCAAGGCCCAGCACCCGGAGTTCGAGCTTTGGAGCCAGGGCGTGCACGCGCGCAGCGGCGTGGCCTGCGCCGATTGCCACATGCCCTACATGCGCGACGGCGCGTCGAAGGGTTCCGACCACTGGGTGCGCAGTCCCCTGCTCAACGTGAACCGCGCCTGCCAGACCTGCCATCACTTCGACGAGAACGAGCTGCTCGAGCGCGTGGCCCTCATCCAGGACCGCAACCATGAGCTGCTGCAGAACGCGGGCAAGGCGCTGATGGACCAGCTCGACGCCATCGGGGCGGCCAAGACGGCCGGCGCGGGCGCCGAAGCCCTCGCCCCGGCCCTCGAACTGCAGCGCCAGGCCCAGTGGCGCCTCGACTTCATCGCGGCGGAGAACTCGATGGGCTTCCACGCGCCCCAGGAAGCGGCGCGCGTGCTCGGCGAAGCGGCCGACCTGGCGCGCCAGGGGCAGATCGCGGCGATGAAAGCGACGCCGGGGGATCGGGACTGAGGGATCGCCGCGCACGCATCCTCAGAGCAGGTTCTCCAGTTCCTCGGCCCCGCCCTCGAACACGAAAGGATTGAGGAACTGGCGTCGCCAGAAACGGCTGCGCTCCGCTTCGGTGAGGCCGGCCTCGCTGCAGACCGCCGACCAGTTGTTGCGGATCCCTTCCACCTGGCTTCTTGCCATGGCCAGCGCGCGTTCCCGTCCGAGAAGGAAGGCCGGCGCGGCCCGCAGGCAAGTCTCCACCCTGCTCCAGCTCTCGTCGCCCACGATTCGCATGGCCTGGGTTGCTTCGTTGCCGCTCCGGGCCTGGGGGCAGATGTCGAACGCGGGCGTCAGCGACAGCGACGTCCCGTCCCGGAACGCGGCATGATTGCGGGCATGGTCGTCGGTGTTGCCGCAGAGCACGTTGAACAGCATCCGGCCGAACAGCTCCTCCAGGGTCTTCCGTGGCGCAGTGAAGCGATGACGCACGATCGTCGCCAGGTTCTCGTAACTCGCATAGCGCGCCATCAGTTCGTCGAGTTCCAGCAGCGTGAGCGCCGACACCATCGCGCGGCGTTGCCAGCCGTCCTCGGCTTTCCGGCGATCGAAACGAGCAACCAGCAGCACGTCCTTTCCCGCCACCCGGCGCAACTCGACGGGCGCCACGTCGAGACCCACCTCGGCGGCGAGGCGCATCGCGAGGAACTCGGCCTTCACGACGCTGTAGAGGTCGTTGTGGGAGGAAAACTTCGCAACGAACTTGCCCTTGTCGGAGGTGATCCTCGCCTTCGGTCTCGCGCCGCCGATGGACGTGCCGTGGAGCAGGGCCGCCTCGAGTTCCGGCCCGAGCGGCAGCCCGCGTTCCATACGGTCGGCAGCCTCCAGAAGGTCGCCCAGATCGGCTTGTCCCACCTCGCGCGGCTCGTACGCGGTCGGTGAACGCTGGAAGTCGAGGGCCCCGGTCCTGTCCGAGTGCGATTCGAGCATGTAGGCGATCTCGTTCAGGTGGTCGGGATCGATTCCGGGACCGCGCTGGCCGAGTTCCCGATGAAGGATCACGCGCCGTCCCCAGGCATCCGGCGAGGCATCGCGCAGACAGCCGGCAATGGTGAGGCCGTGCAACGGAGGCTGGGGGCCAGCCTGGAGAGGGAGTTCCGGCTGGTGAATCGAGATGGCGTTCGCCCTGGCAAGGTAGCTCTTGCCGTAACGGAACACGTAGCGCGCACCGACGGGCGCGAGGCGTCCGGCGACGACCGGCGACGTTTCTCCCGGCAACCAGATCCAGACGTAGGCCTGGCGGTAGCGATTTTCAGAAGTCATCGTCGCCTTCGTCGCGCGCCGCGCGGACGGACTTCGGCATCAGCGTCAACGTTCGCCGGCCGGCATCGACCGCGTCCTCGAGCGCAATGCGGTCGAGGTCGAAGAGTCGCACTCCGACGATGGCGGCGCACTCGAACACCCTGCCGATGGCGCAGCCTGGGTCACCGCGCTCGATGCGCTGCACGAGTCCGCGTGAGACTCCCGCCCGTTCGGCAAGCTGGGCGGTGGTGAGCCTGCGCTCGATCCGCGCCCTGCGGATCAACTGACCGAGCAGCACCGCAGCGTCGCGGGCGTAGAGAGAAAGCGCTTGGAGGGGAGCCTTGCTCATGGTCCATAAACGGCCCATGAGGACCATTGCGGACTATTAATAGATCACATACGGGCCGACGGCAATCTCCACGGCGCTAGAAGCGTGTGGCCCCAACCCGACCCCGCCCGCCCCCTCAAGCCACCGCCGGCTCGCAAGCACTGACGCGAACCGGAACGCCGGTGAGCACGCCGTTGCCCACCATGCCCTCGACCACGTTCTCGTCGGTGAGATCGTTCATCGACGCGCCGGGGCGGGCCGCGGCGTTCTTCATGCGCACGCCCTGGCGGGTGTGGCCGAAGCCGTGGGGCATGCTGACCACTCCCGGCATCATCTCGTCGGTGACGGCCAGGGGCAGCGACACGCGGCCGACGCGGCTCTCCACGTACACGAGGCGGCCGTGCTGGAGGCCGAGGCGTTCGGCGTCCACCGGGCTCATCAGCAGCGTGCAGCGCTCCGGTCCCTTGATCAGCGTCGGGCAGTTGTGCATCCAGGAATTGTTCGAGCGCAACTGGCGGCGTCCGATCATCAGGAAGCCGTTGGGAGAGCCGGCTTTCGTGGCAAATGCACCGGCGGCGAGGGCGCCTTCCAGGCGAGCCACTTCCTCGTCGATCTCCGGGTGGGCCAGGTGCAGTTTGCCGTCCTGGTGGCGCACGGCGCGGTCGAGGCCGCCTTCCTTCAGCGAACCGAGGTCGATGCCGGCCGGCTGGGCCTTGAGGTCTTCCATGGTGAGGCCCGAGGGGCCGCTGGCGAGCAGCAGCGAGATGAACTGCTCGGGCGTGGTCGAGTAGAGAGCGTCGGTCGTATTCTCGACCGGCGGCCCGCCGGCTGCTTCCGAGTCTTCGCTGCGAAGCCGCGTGAGTTCGGCGCAGAGTTTCCCGCAGATCTCCATTTCGCTCAGGCTGCCTTCGCCCGGCTCGAAGACGGGGATGCAGTACTTGACCGTGTCGCGCACCGCCAGCTTGTGGAAGACGAGGCTGAAGTGGTCGTTCTCCAGGGCGTGGCGGGGAGGCAGGATCACGTCGGCGAAGCGCGTGGTTTCGTTGAGGGCCGGGTCGATGCTCACCATGAACTCGAGGCTGGCCAGGGCCCTTTCCAGGCGCGCGCCGTTGGGAGTGGACAGGGCAGGATTACCGGCCAGGGTGACGAGGCCGCGGATCTGTCCCTTGCCCGGCGTCTCGATCTCTTCGGACAGGCAGGCCACCGGAAGTTCGCCGCCGAACTCGGGCAGGCCTCGCACGCGCGAGCGCCAGCGCTTGTAGCTGCCCTTGGACGAGTAGCTGGCGGCGGGATCGGTGAACATCATGCCGCCGGGCTTGTCGATGTTGCCGGTCACCACGTTCAGCACGTCGCCGAGCCAGCTGGCCAGGGTGCCGTATTCCTGCACGCAGACGCCGATGCGGGTGTAGCAGGCGGCAGCCGGGGCGCCGGCGAAATCGCGGGCGAGGCGGCGGATGTCGGCGGCGTCGATGCCGGTGGCGGCGGCCACGCGCTCGGGCGCGAAGCGCCTGGCGATGGCTTCCACCTGCTCGAGGCCGAGCACGCGGCCCTCGGCGGCGCCGAGGCTCACGAGGCCTTCCTCGAAGAGAACAGCCAGCATGGCCAGCAGCAGGACCGAGTCGCTGCCGGGGCGCAGGAAGACGTGCTCGGTGGCGGCCTCGGCGGTTTCGCTCCGGCGCGGGTCGAGCACCACGATCTTGCCGCCGCGCTCGCGGATCTGGCGGATCCTCTGCTTCATGCCGGGCGCCGTCATCAGGCTGCCGTTGGAGACCAGGGGGTTGGCGCCGAGGATCATCAGGTAGTTGCAGCGCTCGAGGTCGGGAATGGGCAGCGAAAGCTGGGCGCCGAAAACGAGGTAGGCGGCCAGCATCTGGGGATACTGGTCTACGGTGGAGGCGCTGAAGCGGTTCTTCGTCTCGAGCAGGCGCAGGAAGGGCGGCAGGGCGAGCATCGCGGCGAGGTTGTGGGCGCTGGGGTTGCCAACGTAGCTGGCGAAGGAGTCATTGCCGTGGCGTTTCTGGACTTCGTGGATGCCGCGGGCGGCGTGGGCGATAGCCTCGTCCCAGGAGGCTTCCCTCCAGTGCTCGCCCTCGCGGATCATGGGCCGGCGGATGCGGTCCGCGTCCTCGTACGCGTCCTTCAGCGCGTTACCCTTGGGACACATGTAACCGCGGGAGAGGGGATCGTCCTCGTCCCCGCGGATCGAGAGGATCTTCCTCCCCTCGGTTTCGATGATCAGTCCACAATGGGCTTCGCAAAGGTTGCAGGTGCGGTGGTGGCGCGGCATGCGCGGATCCTTCCATGGACCACCACCTCGTGGAAGGGCTCCGAGCGATGCCCTTCGTCCCCATCCAGCGAGAGAGGGCAAGACCCGCTGCCGACGGTCCGGGCGTTGGTCGGGGTCGGCCAGCGCACCCGCTTGCGCGTCCGGTGGGCTTTCGGTTTATTGATCGCCGTGACGAAGGAAACGACAGAGGGGATCTCGGTGGAAGTGGAGTCCTACTTCGTCCCGGAGCAGTCCGACGCCGTCCTGGACCGCTACGTGTTCGCCTACCGGATCCGGATCTCCAACGAATCCGAGGTCACCGTCCAGCTCACCCGCCGCCACTGGTATATCGCCGAGGGCGACGGGACCGTGCGCGAGGTGGAAGGAGAGGGCGTGGTCGGCGAGCAGCCCATCATGGCCCCCGGCGAGACCCACGAGTACATGAGCGGCGCCATCCTCCAGGGCCCCGTGGGCAGCATGCACGGCACCTACGAGATGCGCCGCGAGGACGGCACCGGCTTCCAGGCCGTGATCCCCCGCTTCCTCCTGCAAATGCCCCGCACCCTGCACTAACGCAGCGTCACGAGTTCTTCGGCGGTGGAGGGGTGGATGCCGACGGTGGCGTCGAAATCCCTCTTGGTGGCACCCATCTTCACCGCCACCCCGAAGCCCTGGATGATCTCGGCGGCGTCCTTTCCGATCAGGTGGCAGCCGAGCACGCGGTCGTCGTCCACCCTCACCACGAGCTTGACCAGGGTGTAGCTGGACCGCCCGCTGAGGCTATGGAGCATGGGGCGGAAACGGGCCCGATAGACGCGCAGGTTGTCGTCGCCGTAAAGGGCCCGGGCCTCCTCCTCACAGAGGCCGACGGTGCCGATGGGCGGGTCGGTGAAGACGGCGGTGGGGATGTTCTCGTAGCTCATCGCGATGTCGCGACCGCCGTAGATGCGGTCGGCCCACAGGCGACCGGCCTGGATGGCCACGGGCGTCAGTGGGCTGCGGCCGGTCACGTCGCCGAGGGCGGCGATGCTGGGAACAGCCGTCGAGGCATCCTCGGCGCAGACCACGCTCCCGTCCTCGCCCAGTTCGACGCCGACTTCGGCCAGGCCCAGCCCCTCGGTGTTCGGACGGCGACCGGTCGCGTAGAGGAGGCAGCGATCCACGGCCAGCCCGCAGGCGCCGTCGGGACCTTCCATCTTCAGTTCGAAGGCCCCGCTGCCCGTCTTCACGATCTTCTTCACCACGGTGCGCGCGTGGATCTGCATCCCGCTGGAGCGCAGGGCTGTGTCGAGCTCCCGCCGGATGTCGCCGTCGAAGCCGCGCAGGGGGAGGTCGCCGCGGTAGACGAGGTGGACGCGGGTTCCGAGGGACTGCAGCACGCCGGCCAGCTCGCAGGCGATGTAACCGGCTCCCACCACCGCGACTTCGCTCGGCTGCTCGGCCAGTTCGAAGAAGCCGTCGCTGGTGATGACGTGCTCGATGCCCTCGATGTCCGGGACCATGGGCCGCGAGCCGGTAGCGACCAGGATGGTCCCGGCGCTCAGGCGGCGGCCATCCACTTCCACCTCGTGGGGCGAGACGACGCGCGCGCTACCGCGAAGGAGTTCGACGCCGGCCTCGCGCAGGAGCCTTTCGTGGGTGGCTTCCAGGCCCGCAACGTTCGCGTTGCGCGCCGCGACCAAGGCCGGCCAGTCGAGGCTCGGCGTAGCGACCTTCCAGCCGTAGCCGGCCGCATCTTCAAAGGCATGGGCGAACTCGGCGGCGTAAACCATCAGCTTCTTGGGGACACAGCCGCGGATCACGCAGGTGCCGCCGACCCTGTCGTTCTCGACGATGGCGACGCGGGCCCCGTAGGAAGCTGCGCGCTTGGAAGTGGCCAGGCCGCCGCTGCCGGCGCCGATCACCACGAGGTCGTAGTCGTGTTCACTCGTCGTCTTCATGGTGCGCACCTACTCAAAGCCGCGCCGAGGCTCAACAGCCGGCCGCGAGGGACGGCGGGCAGGCGCCCGGGGAAGCCCGGTAGGCTCCGGCGACGGTCCTGGAGGGCGTGTGGACGGGGCTGTGCAGACAGCGGCCGCGGCGGTCCGGGGAAGGCAGCGACCGGGATGCGGTCTGGGGGAGGTTGTCTCACCCGGCTCGGCAGGGCTGGAGCCGGGTGTGCAGGAAAGCTCTTTGATTCCGGCGTCTTGGGGGGAGATCCAAGACGCCTTCCGGGTGGGGCCCTGCCGGGCCCCACCCGTTAAGGCGCCCGGTTGCGCCGAAGGAGGCAAGAGGCGCGAGGCAAGATTGCCGCCGACGGGACCCGCAGCCAACAGCCATTTCAAAGTTTCTCCGGGCCGTCTCGCAAAGCACGCATTTCCCGGGGCTTCGCCTGCCGGGCCCCCCCCTTCCCACGGGTCGGCGGAGGGACGGGCCGCGAATGGCTTCGTGCAAACGCCTGAGTTCAAAGGGGAATTGGAAGGGCCTCCACAACCCTCGAAAAGTCTCGGTCCACGCTCGAGGCAGCGCACAAAAGGCCAGCATATTCAGGATGTTAGACGAAATTCCTGGAGCCGTTCCGGCCTCCATGGCGGCCACGGCCGGGAGGGCCGCCGGCGGGCCGGCCGCGTTGCCTTTGACCCCGTGGTCCGACACTAGGGACCGATGCAGGCACTGAACGATCCCCGCGTCGAAGCCGCCGTCGGCGCGTACTTTCACAACGTGAGCACTCGCAACAAGGACGCGTGGGTGAAGCTCTTCGACAAGAGCGCCGTCCTGCACGAACCCGTCGGCGCATCGCCAGCGGAAGGACGCGAAGGACTCGAGCAGGTGTGGCAGGTATTCACCGGCCCCTTCGAGAAGCTCGAGATGAACGTGGACGAAGTCTTCTACTCCGGCTCGGGCGCCGCCACGAGCTGGTCGGCGCGTGCGTCCTCGATCGAGGGCCGCGGCACGAACTTCAGCGGAATCACGGTGTTCGAGGTGGACGGCGAGGGCAGAATCCAGACCGTGATGTCGTACTGGGATCCCGCCGCGGTTCTGATCGAACTGGCCGGCGACCTCGACTGACACGGCACGCTGCGAAGACGGGCGGGCGACCGCGCGGCGCCGGCGTCAGCGCCGTCGCGGCGAGTAGGCCTCGCAGAGATCGTTGAACCCGCACCAGTCGCAGAGCGTGCCCGCCGTCGGCGGAAACGCCGTGGCCTCGGCCGCCACCTGGATGCGTGCGCCGAGGCGCCGCGCCGTCTCCTGCGTCTCCTCCCGGCGGATGCGCCGCACCTGGGTGCTCCCGTTGCGCAGATACTCGAGCTGGAGGACCAGTTCCTCGGCATCGGTTTCGGCGAACATCGCCACCGCGTAGGCTTCCAGCTGGTCGCCGTCCTTGCCGCCGAAGCGGATGGGCGGACGGCCTCCTGTCTTGTAGTCGATGATGTGGATGGTGCCTCCGCCGTCGCGCGCCAGGCGGTCGATGAAACCCTGGAAGCGGCGCCCGGGCTGGATTTCCAGCACGAAATGCTTCTCCAGCCCCACGGTCTCGAGGCGGTCGGCCAGGAAGCGGTGCTTGTGGAAGTCCGAGAGCATCTCCGCCCCCGAGCGCCGGTAGTCCTCCACCGCCGTGCCCTGCTTGATCACCTTGAGCCCGCCCCGCGCCTGGCTCCAGGCCTGGTCGAAAGCGGCGACGTAGTAGCGCACGGCCTCGTCGGCCGCGGGCGTGCGGCCCCCGTCCCGCTCCTGGAACATCCACTCGACGGCAGTGTGGACCTGCTGGCCCATGAAGGCCTCGATCGACTGGAAAGCCTCGCGCACGCCGTCCACGTAGCGATATCGGTAGCGGCGCGCGCACTGCTCGAAGGTGGTGACGCGCGAGAAGCTGAAGGTTTCGAGGTTGTTCATCGGGTTCTCAGCGCGCGGCCTCGGCGGCGCGGAAGCGGTACGACACGCAGGCGGTGAGCGCGGCGTGGCGCGGCGACCTGGCCGTCGCCGAAGGATCGGCCTCGCCCCTCACCTCCACCAGGGCGCTGCGCACCCCGGCGTCCTCGGCCACGGGGCGCCCCATGGCCACGACGCTTCCCGTCACCTCGCCGCCGAAGACCGCCGACAACGACAGGGTGGCGCTGCCGCCCCGCCTCTCGTCCAGCGACGGCATGCAGGCCAGGGCGGCGCAGGTGTCGGCCAGGGAGACGAGCGCCGCGGGATCGACGGCGCCGCCGACGCCTTCGTTGGGCTGCGAAGGCATTGCCATGGTGGCCACGCCCTGCTCGTGAGAGCGCAGGTGCATGCCCATGGCGCGGGAGAAGGGCGACATCATCTGCCGCGCGGAGCCTTCCGCCTCCGCCTGCGGCGCGCGCGGAGGGCCGCCTGGGCGCAGCCGGGCGGCTCGTGTGCGGAAAACGGCCTGGGCGGCCGCTACGGGCCGCCCGCGGTCGCTGGAGACTTCGATTTCGACGTGGGCGAGGTCGCGCCCCCGCGAGGCGATACGTCCGTTGGCGTGCAGGTCTTCCTCCCGGGCAGCAGCCAGGTAACCCACGCTGAAAGAGACGGGCGCGGCGAACACGGCGCCTTCGCGGTCGCTGGCCACCGCCGCCAGCATCGCCACCCACATCGAGAGCGAGGCAGCGGCACCGCCGTGCACGAAGCCCTGGGCGTTGGCGAGAGTCGCCGCATAGGGCAGCGAGGCGCTGACGGCGTCGGCGAGGATGTCGCCGGCGCGCAGCCCGAGGCGAGCGGCGTAGGGCGTCGTTTCCAGTTCGGTCGCTAGGCGGCGGGCGGCGTCGATCATTCCCCGCCCTCGTTGGTCCCGCCCGCGTTGGCCTAGCCCGCGTTGGCCTCGGCCGCCCGCCCGGCGGTCCGCTCGCTGTGGGAACCGGATGCCGCGGGCCCGGCCTGGCGGGAACCCGCGAGCGTCGTGGCCATGGCCGCGTCCACCGACTTCACGTGCAGGTCGCGCTGGGGAAAGGGGATCTCGATGCCGGCGCCGCGGAACCTGCGATCGATGCCCATCAGGATCTCGTGCCGGGCGGTCACGAGGTGGTCCGAACTCGTGAGGTAAACCCGCAGTTCGAATTCCAGCGCGCTGTCCCCGAATGCCGTGAAGGCTGCGATGGGCGCGGGCGACACGAGCACCGTCGCGCACTGCTGGGCCACTTCGAGGAGGATGCGCTGGACGGCCGTCGTGTCGCTGCCGTACGCGACGCCCACGGGGATCACGATGCGCACCATGGGATCGTGGAGGGACCAGTTGAGGAGTTTGCCGGTGATGAGGTCCTTGTTGGGGACGATGAGCTCCTTGCGGTCGAAATCGAGGATGGTGGTGGCCCGCATCTCGATGCGGTGCACCGTCCCCGTCATCCCGTCGATGGTGACCATGTCGCCGACGCGCACCGGCCTCTCGAAGAGGATGATGAGGCCCGAGACGAAGTTGCCGAAAATCTCCTGGAGGCCGAAACCGAGGCCCACCGAAACGGCCGCCACCAGCCACTGCACCTTGCTCCAGCCGACCCCGAGGTTGTCGAAGGCGACGACGGCGCCGACGACGAACACGGTGTAGCGCGAGACCATCGCGATCGCGTAGCGAAGCCCGCGGTCGAGCCCGAGGCGCGACAGCACCGTCAGCTCCAGCACGCCGGGAAGATTGCGGGCGCCGACCACCGCCAGCACGGCCCCGAGCAGCGCGATCATCAGGTTGGCCAGGGTGACGGGCACCCGGACGGGCAGCGACTCGACGCGTGCCGCGTCTCCTGTGCCCACCGTCTGTTCCACCGTCCCCTCGACGCTCCACATCTCCACCTTTTCGAAGAAGCGCAGGGCCGGGAACACGTCGGCCCAGACCGAGAAGAGCG
>JBHEPB010000059.1:0-2850 GCA_046260515.1 Binatia bacterium | reverse complement strand
CCGGAGGCCCCGCCGCTGCGCGGAACTCCGGCCCTCCCCTGTCCCGGGCCGGCCCCAGGGCCATCCCGGCTTGTCACTGAACGCGCTCGTCCGTTCCCGCCCCCCGGCGGGATTCGCCTGGCGTGGATCGCAGTGCTGGTCCTATTCCGCTGGCAGGGCGAAGCCAATCGGCCGTCGTCCTGGTCGGGCCGGGTGCGGAAAGGCGGGCCGCACGCTCCCGGTTTTCCGCAGGCGACAAGGAAGGACCCGACCGGCCACCCGGGGGAAAACGAAATGGCGGCTGCCCCGCATTGTTCGTAGAAAGAAAATATTTTTGACCTAATATCACATCCTGACGACGGGGGGCCGAACGGGTCCCGGAGCAGGACACGATGCGCATCGCCATCATCGGAAGCGGAATCTCGGGACTGGTTGCCGCCCACCTGCTGGGCCTCGAGCACGAGGTGACCGTGCTCGAGGGCGACGACCGCATCGGCGGCCATTCGAACACCGTCACGGTGGAAGTGGACGGCCTCCGCCACGACGTCGATACCGGCTTCATCGTCTACAACGAGAAAACCTACCCCGGCTTCTGCCGCCTGTTGGGTCGCCTCGGCGTGGCCACCCAGCCGAGCGACATGAGCTTCAGCGTGAGTTCGGCGGGCGGCGCTTTCGAGTACGCCACGCATTCCCTGGACGCGATGTTCGCGAGGCGACGCAACCTGGTGGATCGGCGCTTCCACGTCATGGTGCGCGAGATCCTGCGCTTCAACCGCGAGTCCCGCGCCCTGCTGGCCGAGCAGGCCGGCGCGGCCGGCGGGCCCAGCCTCGGCGAGCACGTGAAGCAGCGCGGCCACTCGCGCTACTTCATCGAGAACTACCTGGTGCCGATGGGGGCGGCCATCTGGTCCACTCCGCCCGAACGCTTCCTCGACTTCCCGGCCCGCACTTTTCTATCGTTCTTCGACAACCACGGCCTCCTCGACCATCGCGCCACACTTGCCTGGCGCACCGTGAGCGGGGGTTCGCGCCGCTACGTGGACGCCCTGGTGAAAGCGACGAGGGCCCGCTTCCGCACGCGCTCCCCGGTGCTCGGTGTGCGGCGCCACGACGACCGGGTGGAGATCCAACTGCCCGACGGCGTGGCCCTGTCCTTCGACCAGGTGGTGGTGGCCTGCCACAGCAACCAGGCCCTGGCCCTGCTCGAGGACGCGACCGACGCCGAGCGCGCCGTGCTCGGCGCCATCCGCTACCAGCCGAACGAGGTGCTGCTGCACACCGACGCCGCCGTGATGCCGAAGAGGCGCCGGGCCTGGGCGAGCTGGAACTACCGCGAAGCCGGCGACGGCCAGGCGGTGAGCCTCACCTACTGGATGAACCGCCTCCAGGGTATCCACTCGACGCGGCCCCTGCTCGTCAGCCTCAACTCCGCGGAGTCGGTCGATCCGGCCAGCGTGCTGGCCCGCGTCACGTACGACCATCCTCTCTACGACGATGCCGCGCTGCGCGCCCAGCAAGCCCGCTGCGAGATCGACGGCGCCGCACGAACGAGCTTCTGCGGCGCGTACTGGGGCCACGGCTTCCACGAGGACGGCGTCCAGAGCGCGCTGGCCGTCTGCCGCCGCTTCGGCATCGAGATGGACCATGGCTGAGTCCGTTCGCGGCGAAACGCGCGACGGCGGGCCCGTCGGCCGGATGCAGAGCTGCATCTACGTGGGCCACGTCGAGCACAGCCGCCTGGAACCGGTGCGCCACGACTTCCGCTACCGGTTGTTCATGATGTACCTCGACCTTGACGAGCTGCCCGGGCTGTTCGCGCGGCGCCTGTTCTGGTCGGCCTCGCGTCCTGCCCCGGCGCGCTTTCGCCGCAGCGACTACCCGGGGCACGCTTCCGAGCCGCTTTCCGAGACCATCCGCTCGATGGTGGCCGCGTCCACGGGGCAAAGGCCGGAAGGACCGGTGCGCCTGCTCACCAACTTTCGCTACCTCGGCCTCGGCTTCAATCCGGTCAGCTTCTTCTATTGCTTCTCGAAGGACGGCGAGCGCCTCGAAGCGGTCGTCGCCCACGTGACCAGCACACCGTGGGGAGAAACACACAGTTACGTGGTCGCCCGCAACGAGGGCGACCACGTAGCTGCGCTGCGGGGATCGGCGGCCAAGCGCCTGCACGTCTCCCCCTTCCTGCCCATGGACCTCACGCACGAGTTCCGATTCACCGCGCCCGCCGGCGACCTGAGAGTGAAGCTGGACGACCGTCGCCAGGGACGCACGGTGTTCACCGCGGGCCTGAGGATGGAGAGGCGCGAGATCTCCACCGCCTCCTTGGCGTCGGTGCTGCTTCTGTACCCGTGGATGACAGCTCGGGTGCTGGTGGCCATCTACTTCCAGGCCTTGCGGCTGTGGCGCAAGAAGGCGCCCTATCATCCTCACCCCGCCCAGACCGCGGGGTCCTCTCCCGCCGCGCTCGCGGCCAACCTCCAGGAGGCAAGACGACCTTGATCGAAACGCTGGGTTCCAGGAATCCTTCCTCCCCCGATTTCCCTCTGCCCGCCGAGTCGGCGCCGGCTTCGGTGCGCAGCCCGAGCCTCCTCGAGCGCACCTGCCGCGCCGCCCTGCACCGTGCCCTCGGCGGCCTCCAGCGCGCGAGGCTCACGGTGCGCGATGCCGATGGCGCGACGAGTTTCGGCAGCACCGCCGCGGCAGACGATCCGGTGGCTACGGTCACCGTGCTGGATCCTTCCTTCTACACCGCCTGCGCCCTGCGCGGCGTGGTCGGCGCCGGCGAAGCCTGGATGGACGGCGCCTGGCAGGCCGACGACCTCACGGCGGTGATCCGCACGATGGCCCGCAACCGCGCGGCCCTCGAGGGCC
>JBHEPB010000057.1:0-9154 GCA_046260515.1 Binatia bacterium | reverse complement strand
GGTGACGACGGTGACCGGCTACCGCGTGGAGATCATCACGGCCACCTGATGGCGAGAGTCCTCGTTCCCCTGCCCTCCCGCGACTTCGACCCTACCGAGGCCGCGGTCAGCTGGAAGGTGCTTCGCGGCCTCGGCCACGAGTACCTGGAAAGCCCCGTGCTGCAGCGCCTCGTCGCCGACTTCTTCGCCGCCGCCAAACCGGTCGGCGCCATCCGCCACGGCGTCGTGCTCGTCGCGCGCAGCGTCGAGCGCGGCAGCGGCCGGGGCTGCTGGGGCGGGCCAGGCCTGAACCCCGCTCGTCGGGCTTCAACCGCCGAAGAACGAAACCGAGCGCTCCACGAACGAAACCAGGCCTCCCGGCCACAACCCGAGTCCCAGCGTGCCCGCCAGAAGCAGGCCCATCAGCACCACCGACTCGAAGTCCAGCGGCACGTTCTCGTCGGCATCGGCGGGCCGGTCGGCCATGGTGACCAGGATGCGGATGCAGCTTAGCCATCCGAGAAGACCGGCCAGCACCGCCGCCAGCGCGAGCATCCAGCGCTCCGCTTCGAAGACCGTCGTCATCAGGAACACGCGCCCCGTGTAGCCGGCCAGGGGCGGCATCGCCGCCAGCGACAGCATGAAGACGGCGATGGCCGCCGCCAGCGGCTTCGCGTTGCCGCGCCGCCGCGCCAGACCGCGCAAGGCTTCCAGGTCGGGCAGGCCCGACGCCTCGACCAGCGGTGCGAAGGCCGTCCCGGCTCCCAGCAGCATCGCCGCGCAGGCGACCGCGTGAAACAGCATGGCCCTTACGCCTGCGTCGTCGAGGGCCACGAGGCCCGTGATTAGAAAGCCGGCCTGGGCCACCGACCACCACGCCAGCGAGCGCTGTAGCCGCGTTTCGCGAAGAGCTCCGGCGGCCCCCACCAACATCGTCGCCATCGCCGCCACAGAGACGAGGGAAGCCCACTCCACCCCCGGCAGCGGCGCCCACGCGCCGTCCGCGGCCGCGCTCGAGAACACTCCGCGAAGCAGGCGCGCCACAACGGCCAGCGCCGCCAGCGCGGGAACGGTGACGAACCATGCCGCAACGGCCGGCGAGGCGTCGCGTCCGAGATCGGCCCGCCATCCCTGCCAGGGCAGCATCGCCGCCGCGCGGCCGATGCCGACCACCATCAACACGGCGGAAGTCAGCGCCACGGTGGTTGCTCCGGGAGCCGAAAGGGACGCCGAAAGGCGTCCGGCCATGGTGGCGTAGTCGAGGGCGCCGCTGAACCCGCAAAGCAGCGCGATGCCGAAGAGGAGCAGGGCCGAAGAGGCGGCAGCTTCGACTCCCGACCTCGCGGCAAACCCGTCCGCCGGTTTCTCGCTACAGCGTACCGCCACCCAGAGCGCGCCGGCGGCGCTCGACACGGTGAAGGCGACCCAAAGCACCGCCATCTGCACGGCCGAGACCATCAACTGAAGGCCGAGGAGGGATACGGCGAAGAGGGCCCAGCCCACGCCGCCGCCGTCGTACGGTCTTTCGCGGGCCCTCGTGGACATCCACACGACAGCCAGCGCCATCATCGACATCAGGAATTTCACGAGGCCGCCGAGGCCGTCCACCACGAGGGCGCCGCCGCCCGCGTAACCGGGCGCCGCGTCCATCGACGTCACGGTGCCCACCGCGTTGGCGGCGACGACGACGAGAGCGAGGTCGGCCGCCTTTTCCCTGCCCGCCGTCCCGCGACCGAAGGCGAGCAGGAGCAGGGCGCCGGCCGCGAGCACGAACTCTCCGAGGAAAGGCCCGGGCATCTGCAAGAGAGCACCGCTCATCGCCGGCGCCTTCGCCGCCGAGGCCGCATCACCAGGCTCCTGCCAGCAGCGCGAGGGCGACGGCCGCCAGCACGAGGGAAAGCGTCCCGCCGGCGTCTTCGGCGACACCGTCATCGGCGATCGCATCCTTCCACGACGGAACGAAGCGCGCGGCGAGAAAGACGGCGGTCGCGACAAGGGCGACGACGACGGCCGCAAGGAGGTTGGCTTCCGCGGCTCCGCCCACGAAGCGCCCGGAGGCCGCGACGGCCAGAGCAGCCGACACCACACCCGTCGCCGCGCCTGCGGCGATGCCCGACAGGCGGCGTTGCGTCATTGCGGCCAGCCATCCGGCCCCGAACAGCACGAGGGCCGCGAGCAGGAAATGGAGAAGTCCCACCGCAGCGAAGGCAGCGGGCCCGGTCGTCGTGACCGCCGCCAGGGGCCAGCGTGCCATCAGCAAGGCCCTTGCGACGACGACGAGGAAAGCGACGACGACGGCGGCGGATCGAAGGCGAGCCGACGCCGTCGCCTGCCCGGTGCCGGGGCCGGCCGCAGCGCCGCGAGAAAGCAGCAAGCCGCCGGCAGTCGAAGCCGCGAGCAGCGCCGCCGCCAGCCAGGCCCCGAGCAGCGCGAAAAGCCCCGCCACCGCCAGTCCGGTAACCCCCAACGCGCGGACGCTGCGCAAGCGATCTGCCGTCCACGCCGGCGCCAGCGCCGCCGCTAACGCGACTACGCTGAGCAGCCAGAACAACAGGTCGCCGCTCACCCGGCCTCCGGTCCGCGCCGGCGCGGAAGGGGCAGCACGTTCAGGTGACCGGTCAGGTGGTTGCGATCCACGTACACGTCGGTCTCGAAGACCTCGCGCACGTTGGCGTAAGTGATCACGTCGTCGGGAGGTCCCTGGGCGTAGATGCGGCCGCCGTGGAGCATGGCGACGTTCCCGAAATACAGCGCTGCCAAATTGAGGTCGTGGAGCACGGAGACGACGGTGAGGCCGGTTTCGCGGCTGCGCTCGAGGAGCACGTCGTACAGCTCCACCTGGTGCTTGATGTCGAGGAAAGCGCCGGGCTCGTCCAGCAGCACCAGTTCAGGTTGCTGGG
Organism: Binatia bacterium; assembly: GCA_046260515.1. GTDB lineage: Bacteria > Desulfobacterota > Binatia > UBA1149 > CAITLU01 > DATNBU01. The sequence goes on along the minus strand of JBHEPB010000057.1, from coordinate 6,275 downwards.
CCAGGGCCCTGGCCACGGCCGCGCGCTGCTTCTCGCCACTGGAGAGGCTGTCAAAGACGCGTCCGCCGAGATGGACGACGTCCATGGCCTGCATGGCCGCGCGGGCGATCTCGACATCTTCGTCGCTTTCGAGCGCGTAGCCTTCGAGCCAGGGCGCACGGCCCATCAGCACCACTTCCTCGACGGTGTAGCCGAAACCCACGGTCGCATGCGCGGCCACCACCGCCACGCGGCGCGCGAGTTCGCGGCGCGAGGCGCTGGCAGGATCGAGGCCGGCCACGTGGATGCTGCCCGAGGACGGCGTCAACTCGCCCGCCGCCAGGCGCAGCAGCGTCGTCTTGCCGGAACCGTTCGGCCCCACCAGCGCCAGGCTGCCGCCCGCTTCGACCGCAAGGTCGATACCGTCCAGGCGCAGCCCCGCCGCGCCGCGAGCCGAACCCGGGTGCGAGAAGCCGACGCCGCGGAAGCGAAGCGTGCCGCGGCTCACCCGAGCCCTCCCTGGCGGTGACGGCCGTGGCGCAGCAGGTAGATGAAGTAGGGCGCGCCGGCCAGGGCCGTGATGGCGCCGACCGGAAGTTCGGCCGGCGCTGCCACCCAGCGGGCCAGCGCGTCGCAGGCCACAAGGAAGGCCGCGCCGCCGAAGAACGACGCGGGCAGCAGCAGGCGGTTGTCGCTGCCGAGCAGGCGTCTCAGCACGTGGGGCACGACGAGGCCGACAAACGTGATGATGCCGCACAGCGAAACGACCGCGCCCACCAGCAGGGAGGAAGCGAGGAAGACGCGGCGGCGCACGGCGTCGGCATCGGCGCCAAGGGCCTTGGCCGCTTCGTCGCCGAGGGCGAGCAGGTCGAGGGCGCGGGCCTCACGCAGCAGCACCGACGTAGCCGCCACCACCAGTACGGCCGCCAGCGCCACCACCGGATAAGGTTCGATGGCGATGCCGCCCATCATCCAGAACACGATGGAGTGGGAACGCTTGAGATCCACCAGCGCGTGGACGAGGAGGATGAGAGCCGCAGCGAAGGTGTTGAAGGTGACGCCGACGAGAACCTGCGTGGTCGGATCGAGGCGTCCGCGCACGTGCGCGAGACGGAACACGAGCAGGCTGGAGGCGGTGGCGCCGGCGAAGGCGATCACCGGCACCAGCCCCGCCGACATGGCGCCCGGCGGGAGAAAAGCCAGGGCCAGCACCGCGGCGATGGCCGCGCCGCCGGACACGCCGATGATCTCCGGGCTGGCCAGGGGATTGCGCAGGGTCGGCTGCAGCGCAGCGCCCGAGACGGCGAGCGCCGCGCCGACGATGGCGGCCAGCAGCACACGCGGAAGCCGAAGGTCGAAGAAGATCGTTCTCGCTCCCGCGTCCCCGGCCACGAGGGCGCCGAAGTCGATGGCGACGCTGCCGATGCCGAGGGCCACCACCATGGCCGCGACGGCCGCCGCCAGCGTGGCCGCCAACCCGAGCCCGAGGCGCGCCGGGGTGAGCCTTCCTGCCATGGAACTCACGACGGCTACCTGGCCCCTTCGCCGGTTGTCGCGGCGGAACGGGCGGGCAGGGCCGGCGCCGGCGCCGGCGTGGCCAGCGACGGGGACCGGGGGATGGCGACCCCGGGGTGCAGGGCCACGAACAGGGCTTCGGCCGCCTCAGCCAGCCTCGGCCCGGGCCGCAGCATCACCGAGGCACGGTCGGCGACCACCCTCCCGTTGGCGACGGCCGGCACCGACTGAAGAGCCGACCAGTTCGAGACCGGGGTGCCGCCGCCGGCGGGCGTCTCGCCCATGGAGGCCGACAGGTCCACCAGCACCTCGGGAGCCGCCTGGACGAGGAACTCCATCCCCACTCGGGGCCAACGTCCGCCCATTTCTCCAGCAATATTGACACCCCCGGCCAGTTGGAGGAGTTCGCCGAGATAACTTGCCGGACCGGCCAGGACCAGGGGCTCCCTGCCCACCACCACGGCCGTTTTCACCCGATCGAGCGGGGCGGAAGCCCGTCTCACGGCCTCCAGACGGGCGTCGATGCCGGCCATGAGGGCCTCCCCGGCCGGGCCCGCCCCCACTTGGCGGGCAACCTCGAGAATGGCGGACCGGGCTTCCTTCAAGCCGCCCTCGCTCTGGACCACCGCTACCCGAACGCCCGTCCTTTCGATGGCCCTCACGGAGGTCTCGTTGCCGGGGCTTGGGGACGTGAGCACGAGGTCGGGACGCAGGGCCACGATCACCTCGGCCACGGGTTCGGTGAAGGTCCCCACCTTGGGCAGGGGGCCGGCCGCCTCCGGATAGTCGCAGTACGTGGACACGCCGACCACGCGGGGACCCGCCCCGATGGCGAAAAGCGTCTCGGTGATGGCGGGAACCAGGGAAACGATGCGTCCCGGCAGGGTTGTTTCGCCGGTCGCTCCGCTCACGGAAGCGGGCGCAACCACCGCGAAAATCGCGGCCGCTGCCACCAGGGCGAGGGAGCGCAGGGGGCCGGTCCCGGAAAAAATCACATCGATCATCGAATGAAGCTCCGAGCCTCCCGTCTAGCTACACGAAGCCGGAACGAGTGGAAGTTTCCCCTCCTTTTTCTTCCACCTCCGGCACACTGGGATGGCGTCCCCTCTGCCATCCTGAACCGGACGAAAGGTTCGCGGGAGGGTCCCTCCCCCTAACCCGCGAACCTCCGGTCCTGCCGCCGGGCAGTCGTGTCCCCCCCACGGCTGCCCGGCTCTTTTTTTGCCTTCAGCGCGCGCTCGCCCGGCGGCGGATCTCGTCCTCGACGAGGCGGATGCGGTCCTGTCCCCAGGTGCAGTAGTCGGCGCCGCCGCCTTTCAGTCGGAAGCTGGGTACACCCCACAGTCCCATCGCCAGCATCTCCTCGCGGTTGGCTTCGAGTTCGGCCTTCCAGCCGCCGGGGTCCACGTTGGCGCGCGCTTCGTCCCAGGAGAGTCCGGCGCCCTCCACCACGCGGCGAAGTCCCTCGTCGCTGCCGGTGTCCACGCCTTCGGCGAAAGCACTCCGGCAGAACGACAGCAGGTACTCGGCGCCGCGGCCCTTCGACGTCGCGAAGGGATACAGCGAGAAGCCGCGCTCGACCGGACGGCCCACCGGATCGCAGATGCGGCCGAAGGGCACTCCCACCGACTCGGCCTCGCGCTTGGTGTCCAGCGTGATGTACATGCGCTTGGCGGCCGGCACCGCCAGGCCGCGCATCACCATCGGCAGCACGGGTTTCAGCTGGAGCGTGACGCCCGTGCGAGCGGCCAGGTCGAAGGTGCGCGGCATCGCGATGTAGCTGTAGGGGCTGCGCAGGGAGACGAAGAACTCAAGCGTGAGTCCTGCTGACGCCGCGTCGATGCGGTCGCCGCGAACGTCGAGGCGGGGAGCCAGCGGCTCGCCTGCCGCCTCGCGCGAGGCGCCGAGGGCGAGCAGGCGCTCCTCGAGGTAGCCGAGGCGATCCACTCCCCAGTAGACCTCCATGCCGTAGTGGAAAACCGCGCCAAGATAGTGGCCGAGCTTCTTCCTCAGCGCCTCGCCGCGCTGGAGGGCGGCGCGCACATCGACGGTTTCGGTACCGCCCTGGTCGCGCCCGAGGGCTTCCAGGGTTTCGCTGTCGCCGCTCCACAGCGCTTCGCCCACCCGCGGCGCGAGGACAGCGAAGGCCCGCGGCGACGGACAGGCCGCGAGGATGCGCGTCGCGCGCTCGACGAGTTCCGGCGAAGGCTGGGCGCCCGGGTCGCGAAACTGCAGCCCGCGCAGCGCCGCCACCTGGGCAGCGTCGATGCGCGACCAGGCCACGAGGCGCTCGCGGTCGGGAGCGGCGTCGTCGGCCGGAGGGCCCACCAGATGCACTTGCAGTTCGATGTCGTAGCGATGGAGCAGCGGATCAAGGAGTTGGGCAGCCAGGTGGCTGTAGGGATCGTCCACCTGGTGGAAGTAGCGGACCAGGTGGGGGCCGCCGGTAAGAAAGCGAAGGTTCTCCGCCAGGCGGCGGCGAAGATCGCGGGTACCCGGGCTCGTGATCAGCCCGGTGATGCGAGGCTGGATGGCGGTTCGTAGCGACATGGGACTCCCGGCGTCTGGCGTTGTCGGGAAAGGTTTACTCGACCGCGTCGGGCAGGTCGACCCTTTCGCCGCGCAAACCTTCGTCCGACTCTCCCACGATGGCGTCCACTTCGATCTCCACGAGGAAACCCCCCGGGACGAGACGCGAAACTTCGACCGCGCTGGCAGCAGGGTCGATGCCTTCGAAAACTTCGCGGTGAGCCCTGGCGAAGTCCTCGAAGCGGTCCATGTCGGTGAGGAAACAGCGCGTGCGCACGACATCTTCCAGCGAGGAGCCGAGTTCCTTGAGGGCCTTCGCGATGCGCCCAAGGGCGTGAAGGGTCTGGGCGTGGACGTCGCCGGGGCCCACCACGCGGCCATCGTCGCCGGCCGCCACCGTTCCCGACACCGCGATGAAATCCCCCACGCGCTTGGCGCGGCAGTAGGCCACTTTCCCCTCCCAGGGACTGCCGGAATAAATGCTGCGGCGTTCGACGCTCATCGCGGCCGAGGGTAGCCGATCGCCGCAGCTTGGCGAACCGGCGTCCCGGGGATATGCAGCCGGGGCGGAGGCAACATGGGTTCCAGCAAGACGAGACTCTCCAGGCTCAGCCGTTCGGTGGAAGGAAAGATCGCCCTGGTGACGGGCGCCGCGTCGGGAATGGGCCGCGCCACGGCCCACCTCTTCGCCGACGAAGGTGCACATGTTGTCGTAACCGACCTCGGCCAGGACCGCGTCGATGCGGTGGTGGGCGAGATCCGCGCCGCCGGCGGCTCGGCCCGGGGCTGGGAGATGAGCGTCACCGACAGCGCTGCCGTAGGCCGCGTCGTCGCCGAGGCCGCTGCCCACTTCGGAGGCCTCGACATCGTGGTGAACAACGCCGGCATCGTTTGGATGACGCCCATCGACGCCACCGATTTCGAAGAACTGTGGGCCAAATCGCTGGACGTGCTGCTCACCGGGCAGACCCGCGTGATCCGCGCCGCCCTGCCCTTCCTGCGCAAGTCGCAGAGCCCCCGCATCGTCAATATCGCTTCCACCGAAGGATTCGGCGCCACCAAGTACGGCTCGGCCTATACCGCCGCCAAGCACGGCGTGATCGGACTGACACGCTCCCTGGCCGTCGAACTCGGCAGCGAGGGCATCACCGTCAACTGCATCGCGCCCGGTCCCATCCGCACCGGCATGACCGAGGCCATCCCCGACGAGGCCAAGGCCGTCTTCGCGAGGCGCCGCACCGTGCTCGGCCGCTACGGCGAGCCCGAGGAAGTGGCCCACGCCACCCTCAACTTCTGCCTGCCGTCGATGACGTTCACGACGGGGGCAGTGCTGGTGGTGGACGGGGGAGTGCTCATCCGCAACGCGTGACGGCGCCGCGGTTACGCCGCCCGCTTCACTTGCATCTCCCGGACGATCGGCCTCAGAGAAGCGAGTTCTCGATTGCCCGTGTGTAGAGTTCAAGCGAGGCGTTTCCAGAAGGGCGTTCGCGGATTCGTGTGGGTAGCCACCCCTTGCTTTTCGAGGATTCTCCGGCGGTCAAGTCGCCCGCAGCATCACCCAGGGTAAGGTCACGCCAGGCGCGGCAACGTCGCTGCTGCACGAACATTCCCCGGGGAATGCCGGGAGACGCAGCCAGCTCGGTGAGGCGTCTTCGAACCGTGCCGGGGTTCCCGCCTCCCGCAACTGCCGCCCGGGGGCCTGCCGGCAAGCGGGTTCCGATCGATTCCATCGGTCAAGTCACCCACACCAACCCGCGATGAGTCTTCCAGAAGATGAGGCAGAGAGGCGACGAATGTGACGCTAGAGAGGACAACCACAAGAACTGCGGTGCGTCGCCGCGTCGATCGAACTCGCTGCGCAGTGTTCATCCCAAGTTCTGCCTGACGGGCAGGATGCCTGCACTGCCCTGGTCCGTTCCAGGTTGTGCTCCTCCCCGGCATACTCCTCGCGCACACGCACCAGGCAGCGCTCGATGGTCGCCGCCTTGTTCAGGATGACGTCATCCACCGTACACGCTGCCTTCGCGGGCCACCCGGTCGAGGACGGGACCTCCCCGCGATCTGCCGGGACGGGTCGCGCGGGCCGACATTGGCCCCGCCAGGGCACCGGCGCCGTGGCGGCCAGCGTGATCCGCCGGGGGCCGGCCTGTTCTCCGGTGGGTGCCGCGTCTGCGCACCTTCTTTTCCGCTGCGCACGCTGTAGCATGCCGCCCACGTCCCCATGCCCACGCACAGTGACGATACCCCCGACG
>JBHEPB010000055.1:0-10436 GCA_046260515.1 Binatia bacterium | reverse complement strand
CCTTGGCCTTGGCAGGAGACTTGGCTTTGGCCGGCGCTTTCGCTTTCGCGGTCACGGTCTGGACGGTTGACGTCTCGTCCGTCGCCGCCTCGTCGGCAGGAGCCTCGGCCTTCGCGGGTGCCTTCGCCTTCGCGGGAGCCTTCGCCTTCGCGGGAGCCTTCTCCTTGGTGGCCGCTTTCGGCTTCTCGGGTGCTTTCGACTTCGCGGCCGCCTTCGGCTTCGCCGCTGCCTTGGCAGCGGGCGTGACCGCAGCGGCATCCACGGCCTGCGCTGCTTCTTCAGCTTGCTCGGCGGCCGCTACAGCGCGAGGTGCAGGCTTCTTCTTCGCCGTCGTTGCCACGATCAGTCGTCCTTGCGGCCGCGCGGCTTGCCGCCGCCCTTGTGGAAGGGCTTGCGAGCCGGCTCGGGCCTCTGTCTCTCGCGAGGCGCGCCGTCGCCGAAGCGGGGCTTGCCGCCGAAGGTTCCGCCACCGCCGCCGCGATCGTCACGTCCGCGGGGCGCGGCGCCGAAGCCGGAGCGGGGCGGACCGAAGCCGCCGGTGCGGGGCCGCGGCGCATCGTCGCGACCGCGCGGAGGACCGGAGAAACGCCCGCGCGGGGCATCGTCGCGGTCGCGTCCGGGAGCCCCGAAGCGCGGCCTGTCGTCGCCGCCCTGGTTGAAGCGCGGGGCGCCGAAGCCTCCCCTCTGCTCGAAGGGTCCCTTGGGACGGAAGCCGCCGCCGCCGCGCGGACGATCGTCCTCGCGATCGCGACCCGGCGCGCCGAATCCGCCGCGCGGAGCATCGTCGCGGCCGCGAGGCGGGCCGCCGAAGCGGGGCTTGTCGTCGCCGCCTTCGTTGAAGCGCGGACGGCCGAAGCCTCCCCTCTCCTCGAAGGGGCCCTTGGGACGGAAGCCGCCACCCGTGCGCGGCCGGTCGTCGCCGCGGTTCATCCCGCGGGGCGGCGCCTCGCCGCCCGTGCGCCGCGGCGGCGCGTCGCCGTCGCGGGGCGCGAAGCGTCCGGGCGGTTTGTCGAAGTCGCGACCGCGCGGGGCCCTCTCCTCGAAGCCACGGTCGCCGGGCGCCGCGGCCTTGGGCGCATCGGCTTCCTTGGGAACGGCGCGGCCGCGGATGCGCGACAGTTCGTTGATCGTCAGGTCGAGATCCTCGTCGCGCACCAGGGGATTGACGATGCGGCGGCGGCGCACGGCGTCGTCGGAGAGCACGGCGCTGACGGTATCTTCGTCGTAGTAGGCGGCCTTGGCCAGGCGCTCGCCGGCCGGAGAGACGATCTCGGAGCCGCCCCAGAACGTCACGCCATCCTCGACGCCGACGCGGTTGCAGTACGCTACCCAAACCCCGAAGGAGCGGGCCATCACGTGCAGGTAGTCTTCCCAGGAGCGGGCGTTCGAGTCGGCCTCGCCCTCGGTGGTGACGCCGCGTGCGGGACTGGCCGACGGCACCACCAGCAGGGTCGCACCGTCGCAGGCAGCCACGGTGACGGCGCTCGGGTGCAGCATGTCCTCGCAGACCAGCATGGCCACGCGGCCGCACTTGGTGTCGAAGGCCGCGATGCCGCGACCGCGGGCAAAGTAGCGCTGCTCGTCGAACATCCCGTAGGTGGGCAGGTAGGTCTTGCGGTGCACGGCCAGGCACTTGCCGCCCTCGAAGTAGGCCGCCGAGTTGTAGAAGAGGTGGTCGGGGGATTCCTCGACGAAGCCAACCACGAGGGCCACCTCTTCGGAGAGCTTCTCGAGTTCCTTCCAGGTGTCACTGCCGCGCGAAACGGCCACGTCGGGAACGGAGTCCTTCAGGCGGTAGCCGGCCAGGCCGAGCTCGGGGAAGACCAGCAGGTCGCAACCGTCGGCGACGGCCTTGTCTACGGCGGCGCGGTGGCGCTCCATGTTGGAAGCGGCGTCGCCTAGGGCGGGCGCGATCTGGGCCAGAGCGATACGGGGGCCCTTGGCCGGCCGCCTCATGGAGTCATCTTTTTTCGACATGCGGGATCCTTCTCGGCAGGCACGCGGCCGTGGCCAGGTGCTGGTGGCGGGCACGGGGCCCTGGTCCCCTGCTCGCCGTCGATGGCTGGTATGCCCGGCGCCCTGCCCGGGGCAGGCCCGCATCCGCGGGCCGGCCGGCGGACAGTATGCAGAGCAGGGGCCAGATACCAGCCTTCCAAGGGGACGCCGTCGCTGGAACGGGGCCTTCCTGATCAAGATTGCGCGGAGAGAGACCGGGCCTTCAGGAAGCGGGGCCCGGGAAGAGGCTCCGCGTCCGTTCCACCATCCTCAGCACCGAGACGTCGGTCCCGAGCGAGGCCACGTCGCCGAGATCCAGCCAGGCCAGTTCTTTCGACTCCTCACTGATCACCAGGGCTTCGCCCGCGTCCGCTTCCAGGAGAAAACGCACGTCGTAATGCCAGTGATCCGGCTCCTGCTTGCGCGCAGGGATCAGGTGGACGTCGCAGTCGAAGATCGACGCCCGCACCAGGCGCAGGGAACGCAGCCCCGACTCCTCCTCCGCTTCGCGTATCGCCACCGCCAGAACGTCGGCCTGGCCGTCGGCGTGGCCGCCCAGCTGCAGCCATCGGTCGAGCTTGCGATGATGGGTGAGCAGGCAGCGCCGCCGCGTGCCGTCCAGGATCCATGCCGAGCCGGTCACGTGCCCCTCGAGGAGGCTGCGCTCGAAGCAATCCGGCCGCGCCTCGACGAAGTTGCGGATGCGGTCGCGCGCAGCGGCGTCCTCTGCACGGAAAGGTTCGTAACTGTCGAGAAGGCCGAGGAGGGGGCGACGGTGCATGGAAGGACGCGACGCAGGAGGGACGGACGCCTCAGCTCCAGGCGAAGACGGGTTGCTCGTATTGCGCAACCCGGGTGCTGCGACCCCAGATGGCGACTTCGCGAAGCTGGTAGAGCACGGCCGCCGTGGGCGCGTGAACGTTGGTGCCCATCAGCGGAATCGAGATCACCTCGCGGGGACTCTCTGGTATACGCCGTAACTGGGGAACCTCGGGATGCTCGAGGTCGGCGATAGGAATGCGGTACGCCTCGGCCACCTCCGCCGGGTTGGGCACGAGGCGCGCGTCGCGATGGGCCCACACCACCACCGGCGTGATCACGTAGCCCGACCGGGTAGGATAGTCGTCGAGGAGGCCGAGCACGCGCTCGGGACCGGCCTCGAGGCCGACTTCCTCTGCGAGTTCGCGAAGCGCCGCCTGGACTGCGGTTTCCCCGTGGTCCAGGCGCCCTCCGGGCAGGGCCCACTGCCGGGAATGGGCCCGCATTCGCGCGGCCCGGCGCGTGAGCACGAAACAGGCACGTCCCTCTTCATCGGCGAGAAGGGTGACCGCCACGGCGGCGGCTTTCAGGCAGGAGCGAGGGTAGGCGCGACGTTCGAACGTGCCGAGGTTGCCGATCACGCGCTTCTTCAACTCGCAGTCGAAGGGAAAGCCCCCGCAGCTCATGGGGGAAGAATAACGGCGAACGACGGGATGTCGAGCGGCTGTCCGCCGCGTTGGTGCGCTTCGGAAGCAGGGTCAGCGGGACGCCGCGGCGGCCGGTGAGGAAGGCGCGTTGCCCGGAGTGCCATCCGGTGTGAGCTGCATTGCATCGGGCGGTGCAGCCTTCGGTGTCGGCGTTACCGGCAACGGCGCCGGCGGCCCCTCGAGTACGGTGCCCGGAGCCGAGAGTTCTTCGACCGCGCCCACGACGGCTGCCACGAGTGCCGCTCGGATATCGGGAACCATCCCGTGTCCCACTCCGGGCCACGCCCGCAGGCTGCTGTCGAACCCGTTGCTGCGCAGGGCCTCCACGGTGCAGCGCGCCGACTCCGCGGAAATCACGCGATCCGTTTCGCCGTGCAGGGCCAGGACCCGCGGGAGCGGCCGCGTCTTCGGCCTCTCGGAAGGCCACAGCGCCGTCGGCAGGTAGCCGCTCACCGGGACGGCCACGGCGACCAGGTCGGGGCGCGTCGCCGCGACGGCGAACGAAAGCATCCCGCCCTGGGAGAAGCCGCAGACCACCCCCCGCGCCGGTCCGCCGTGCTCGGCGGCGAGCGCGATCATCAGGTCGGCCACGCGAAGCGCTGCGATGCGCACGCCTTCTCCGAGGCGGCGAGCGCCTTCCTCGTCGTCGGTATGGAAATCGAACCAGGAGAAACCGTGGCCGCCGTGGGGCATGGGCCCACGCGGCAGGATCACGCGCGCCTTGGTGGGCAAGTCGTCGAGGAAGAGGCGAAAGGATTCTGGACGGTCGCCGAGGCCGTGGATGGCCACGACCACCGGCAAGGGATCGGTCGCGAGGCCGCCGCCGGTCACGATCTCCAGGTACTCGAGCCCACTCGTCGCCTCGCGCTTCAGTTCGACGGCCGGCGCCGGCGATCCGGCAAGAAGTCCAGCCGCGAGAACCAGCGTCGCTGCCAGCGAGCGCAGGCCGGCAAGACCGGGCTTTCTCACGACGCCGCCTCGCCGATGGCGCCGGAGGAGAGCAGCGATTCGATCTGCTCCGGGGCGTAGCCGGCCTCGGCCAGCACTTCGCGCGTGTGGGCGCCGAGGACGGGAGCCGTGTCCGCGCCTTCCACCTGGATACGCTCGAAGCGGGGAGCCGGCCCCGGGCGCGTGACGCCGCCCGCCTGCACGAACGTGCCGCGCGAGGCCAGGTGGGGATGCGTTGCTGCCTCGCCGATGGACAGCACGGGCGCGAAGCAGGCGTCGCTGCCCTCGAGCAGCGCGCACCACTGGTCGCGCGTCTTGGTGCGGAACACGGCCGCGACCGCCTCGCGCATGGCCGGCCACGCCTCGCGGTCGTGCTGGAAGCCGAAAGTTGTCGCGTCGAGGCCGAGGCGGGCGAGCAGTTCCGCCCAGAACTGGGGCTCGATGGCGCCGACGGCGACGAACTTTCCGTCCGAAGTTTCGTAGGTGCCGTAGAAGGGAGCCCCGCCGTCAAGGAAGTTGGAGGCGCGCTGGTCCTGCCAGAATCCGATCTGCTGCATCACGTAGAAGATCGACATCAGCGAAGCGGCGCCGTCAACCATGGCGGCGTCCACCACGTCGCCCTTTCCCGAACGCACCCGTTCGAGCAGCGCGGCCAGCACGCCCATGACCAGGTAGAGGGCGCCGCCGCCGAAATCGCCGACGAGATTGAGCGGAGGCAGCGGGGATCCTGCCGGGCCCATGGCGTGCAGGGCGCCGGTGAGTGCGATGTAGTTGATGTCGTGGCCCGCGGCGGCGGCCAGGGGGCCCTTCTGCCCCCAGCCCGTCATGCGTCCGTACACCAGGCGCGGATTGCGCAGCATGCAGGCGTGGGGACCGATGCCGAGACGTTCGGCCACGCCGGGACGGAAACCCTCGAGCATCACGTCGGCGTCTTCGGCCAGATGCAGCACGACCTCAACGCCTCGATCGCTCTTCAGGTCCACGGCCACCGAGCGGCGGCCGCGGCCGAGCACGTCCAGGCGCGGTTCGGTCCAGGTGGAGGCGGGGTCGGGACGGGTGCGGTCCACGCGAACCACGTCGGCGCCGAGGTCGGCGAGCAGCATGCCCGCGAAAGGAACGGGCCCGATGGCGGCGATCTCCAGCACGCGAAGACCGCTGAGGGGCCCGGGGCGACGTCGCATGACGCGCCTGCATAGGGGCCGTGCCGGGCGAGGTCAAGGCAACGGAAGGAAGCAAAGGCGCCGTCGCCGATCGCGATCAGAACAGGCGGCCGAGCAGCGCGACGAAGGCGTGTTCGACCCGCAGCGGCCTCGCCCCGAGCGTGACGGCCTGGAATCCTTGCCCGCGCAGCAGTTCGAGCTCGTAGTCGACGAGGCCGCCCTCGGGGCCCACCACCAGGGTGACGGCCCTGCCGTCGGCGCGGGGACATTCGACGGCAGCCGCAGCGTCGGCGACCAGCGCGAGGGAGCCGCCGGCGATGCTGCCAAGAACGTCCTCGACGAAGGGACGAAACAGACGGTGCGTCTCCACGACGGGCAGCACGGTGTCGCCCGCCTGTTCGAGCCCGAGCAGGAGTTGCTCGCGCACGGCGTCGCCCGCGAGGACGGGGCTCTGCCAGTACGACTTCTCCACGCGCCGCGAACCGAACAACACGATGCGCTTGATGCCGATGGACGCCGCCGCGCCGAGCACGCGATGGAGGACCCGCGGCCGCGGCAGGGCCAGCACCAGGGTGCACGGCACCGGCGGCGGGGGATCCGCAACGAGGTCCACCGCGAGGGAAACGCGATGTACGTCGATCGCCGTCACGGTGCCGCTGCCGACACGGCCGCCGACGACGCCAACCTTCAGCGTCTTGCCGACCTCCGCCCGGTGAATGCCGGTGATGTGGAGGGCGCGGCGCCCGCCGACGACGGCCGTCGTCCCGTCGAGTTCGCCGGGCTCGAGCAGCACGAGGTTCATTCGGGGAACCGCGACGAGAAGCCTTCGTCGAAGGACCAGGCCCCGCGGCGCGTGGGAGCCTGGAGGCAGCGCGCCAGCGCAGCGAGGAAGCGCTCGCGCTTCCACTGCTCGGCGCCGAGGCTGGCCAGGTGGTCGTTGCGCACCTGGCAATCGATCAGTTCGAAGCCCCAGCGCTCGAGCTGGGCGGCCAGGTGGACCAGCGCCACCTTGGAAGCGTCGCGTTCGCGCGTGAACATGGACTCGCCGAAGAAGGCATTGCCGAGCGAGACGCCGTAGAGGCCGCCCACGAGGAAACCGTCCTTCCAGGCTTCCACGCTGTGGGCGAACCCGAGCGCGTGCAGGGCCTCGTAGGCCTCGATCATGTCGTCGGTGATCCACGTGCCCACCTGGCCGTCGCGGGGCGAAGCGGCACAGCCGCGGATCACGCCGGCGAAGTCGTGGTCCAGCGTCACCTCGAAGGCGCCCGAGCGCGCCTTCCTGGCCAGCGAGCGGTGCACGACGAGGGAGCCGGGCAGCAGCACCCCGCGCGGATCGGGCGAGAACCACAGGATCGGAGTCTCGTCGGTGTACCAGGGGAAGATCCCCATCGCGTAGGCGAGCAGGAGGCGGTCGGGGGAAAGGTCGCCGCCGACGGCGAGCAGGCCGCTTGGCTCCGCCTCCTCGGGCGGCGGGAAAGACAGCGTCTTTCCCAGTCGATAGACCGTCATCCTGGTGCCCGCAGCTCTCGTCCGCCTTCGCGCGCGAACCGGCGGACCGCGGCGGGGCGATCCCTTTGGCGCGGCCCGGCCGGGCGTCGACGGTTTGTGACGGAGACTCTTAGCCCGTAGATACGGCGTCGCAACCGCCTTGCGCACGAAGGCGCGCTGCCATCCTCCATCAAGGCGAACGCCGGCGGCCGTCCGCAGAGAGAAGCATGAGCCAGAATACCATCGTGAGCGGAACGGGCGGGGTCCCCGAGGGGGAAGCGGCCCGCCACCACTACCACGAGCTGCGCGTCGGTCGCGTGATCGCCGAGACCGCCGACGCAAACTCCATCGTCTTCGAGATCCCTCCCGCCCTGGCCGATGTCTTCCGCTACCGGTCGGGCCAGTTTCTCACCCTGCAGGTGCCCTTCGCGGGCAAGACGCTGTACCGCTGCTATTCGCTGGCCAGCTCGCCCGCGGTCGAAGGCGAGCACAAAGTGACCGTCAAGCGCGTGGACGGCGGCCGCATCTCGAACTGGCTGGGCGACAACCTGAAGGCCGGCGACACGGTGAAGGTGCTGCCCCCGGCCGGTCACTTCGTGCTCGGCGAGGGCCAGGCCGACCTCCTCCTGTTCGCCGGCGGCAGCGGCATCACGCCGGTGGTCTCCATCCTGAAGACGGCCCTGGCCGAAACCTCGCGCCGGGTGCGGCTCGTCTACGCCAACCGCGACGAGGCCTCGATCATCTTCCGCAGCGAGCTCGACGCGCTGGCGGCCCGCTACCCGGACCGCCTCGAGGTGATTCACCGCCTCGACATCCGCGACGGCTTCATCGACGACGCGGCCGTCCGCCGCCACGGCGAAGGCTGCGCCGGGCGCGAGGTGTTCATCTGCGGCCCCGGCCCCTTCATGGACACCGTCGAGAAGACGCTGCTTGCCGCGGCCTTTCCTGCCGCGGCCGTGCACATCGAGCGCTTCACCTCGCTGGTCGGCGACGACGCCGGCGCCGGCGATGCCGCCGCCCTGCGCAAGGCGGAGATCACCCTGGACGGGGCCCGCCACGTCCTCGAGGTCCGCGACGGCGAGACCGTGCTCCACGCCGCCAAGCGCTCAGGGCTCGAGCCGCCCTCCTCGTGCGAGAGCGGCTTTTGCGGATGCTGCATGGCCAAGCTGGTGCGCGGCAAGGTGCGCATGCTCCAGAACGACTTCCTGAGCGCGGCCGAGGTCGAGGAAGGATGGGTCCTCACCTGCCAGGCCGTGCCGGAAGGCGACGACTGCGTGGTCGAGTATCCCGAGTAGGCCGCCGCGCCAGCGCACATCCTTCTCTTCGCAGGGCCGGGCGGCTTGCCTCGGCGCGTGCATCGCACCATAGGAAAAGACCATGCGCCGGGCCACCCTCCTCGTCGTCCTGGCCTACGTGGCCGCTCTCGCACTGGCCCTCATCGTCGGCCGGGCGATGGCGGGATCCCACCCCCTGGCCGTCGCGCTCGCGGCCGACGCCGCAGCCACCATCGCGATCTTCGCCTTCAGCATGGCCTTCGACAATTCGAGCTTCTACGACGCCTACTGGAGCGTGGCCCCCTTCCCCATCGCCTGGTACTGGTCGGTGGCGCCCGGCTCCGAGGGAGCCAATCCGGTGCGCCAGGGCCTGGTGCTGTTCGCGCTGGCCTTCTGGGGAGCGCGGCTCACGTGGAACTGGTACCGGGGCTGGCACGGGCTAGGCCACGAGGACTGGCGCTACGTGGACATCCGCAACAAGTCGGGCAAGGCCTGGCCCCTGGCCAGCCTGGCCGGCGTCCACTTCTTCCCCACGCTGATCGTCTTCGCGGGGCTGCTGCCGGTGTACACGGCAATGACTTCGCCGGCTCCGCTCGGCCTCCTCGACCTCGTCGCCTTTACGGTCGCCGTCGGCGCCACCGTGATCGAAGCCGTCGCCGACCAGCAACTGCGCGCCTACCTCGACCGCCGCACGAGCCACGAGGAAATCCTCGCCACCGGCCTGTGGAAGTACTCCCGCCACCCGAACTACTTCGGCGAGAACTCTTTCTGGTGGGGGCTGGCGCTGTTCGGCCTGGCGGCCGGTCCCCAGGCCTGGACCTGCGCCGGCGCCATCGCCATGACCGTGATGTTCGTCTTCGTCAGCATCCCGCTGCTCGACGAACGCAGCGCCGCGAGGCGGCCCGGCTACCGCGACCACATGCGGCGCGTGTCGGCCCTCCTCCCCCTTCCGCCCCGCTCGGCAACGTCCTGAGCAGCGGGCAACGGTCGCGAGGACAGGAGACACCACCACCCCGATGCAACACGTCAACGTTCAACGTCGCTTCCACGCCCCGGTAGCGAAGGTCTGGGAGGTTTACACCGACCACGCCGGCTGGAAACACTGGGCCGGCTTCAGCGACTCCTGGCTCGAGACCGAAGGCAAGCCCGATCGCAACGGGCTCGGCTGCGTGCGCGGCTTCGGCTCCAACGGCGTCAACGTGTACGAGAAAGTGGTCGAGTGGGATACGCCGCGGCGCTTCGCCTATCGCATCACCCGCGGCGGCCTGCCGATGAAGGACCACTACGGCGAAGTCCTCTTCGAGGCCGAGGACGACGGCACCCTGGTCACCTGGCGCTGCCGCTTCGATTCGCGCATTCCCGGCCTCGGATGGCTGATGCGCCTCTTCATCGAGCGCATCTTCCGCAATGGCCTCGAAGGGCTCGCCAAGAAGCATTTTCCCGACCGGTGAGCGAAGGCTCCCGGCCAACCACCCACAGGTAAACCATCCTTGCTGCGCCTCTACGATTTCCACGACTCCGGCAACGGCTACAAGGTGAGGCTCCTCCTCGGCCAGCTCGGCATCCCGTACGAGATGGTCGAGGTGGACATCCTCACGGGCAAGTCGCGCACCCCGGAATTTCTCCGCAAGAACATCAACGGGCGCATCCCCGTGCTCGAGCTGGAGGACGGCCGCTGCCTGGCCGAGTCCAATGCCATCCTCGTCTACCTGGCCGAGGGCACGCCCTTCCTTCCCGAGGAGCGCTGGGCCAAGGCCCAGGTGCTGCAGTGGATGTTCTTCGAGCAGTACAGCCACGAACCCAACATCGCCACCTCGCGCTTCTGGCTGCGCCACACGGATTTCGATTCGCACCGCCGCCGCCGCTACGCCGAGAAGATCAAGGACGGGGTGGCCGCCCTCCAGGTGATGGAGAAACACCTCGCCACGAACACGTTCTTCGTCTCCGGCCGTTACACCATCGCCGACATCGCGCTGTACGCCTACACCCACGTCGCCGACGAGGGCGGCTTCGACCTGAGTCCTTTCGGCGCGATCCGCGCGTGGCTCGAACGGGTCCGCGAGCAGCCGGGACACAAGCCGATCACCGCGGGCTGATCGGCCGGC
>JBHEPB010000027.1:0-6890 GCA_046260515.1 Binatia bacterium | reverse complement strand
CTCGAGCGTGGTGCTGCCGGTGGTCTACGGAATCGGCACCGGCCTGCCGGTGGTGATCTTTGCCGTCCTCATCGCGCTCGGGGCCCGCGGGGTGGCCACGGCGTTTCAGGCGATGACCGGGTTTGAGAAGTTCGCTCGCGTGGCTACCGGCGTGGTCTTCATCGGCGCAGGCGGCTACCTGGTGATCACGCACATCCTCGGCATCGGCCTCCCCTTCTGAGGTCGGCCTATCGGCATCGCTGCTCGGACTACCAGGCGTTGCGGACCGCGCGCAGGCTGAGGCTCGCGCCTTTCGGCGCGTGCTCCGTAGCACCGTCACCGAAGCTGAGGCTCCGCGCCTTCCCGGGAAGCTCCTCCACCGAGGTGGACGACCAGTGGTAGTCCGAGCGCGTGCAACTGCACGTGGCGTACGTGCAAGGATCGTTGCAGTTCGTGTCGAACTCGGCCGGGACCGAGGGGTTCGCCTCGCCGAAGTCCAGGATCGAGAACAACTCGAACTGGTTCGGGATGCGCCAATCGGTGTAGCCCGCGAAGCCGGCGTCCTCGTTCACCAGCTCGAGGAATTCCGTTACCATCGTGCCGTCCATGAGGGTGGAGCCGCTGGTCCACGTGAAGAAAAGGTCCACGTCGTGGACCGATCCTCCCTGGTCCTTCTTCTCCCACATCAGGCCGGTCGCGTGGTCGGTGATGGTCCCGTCGCCGTTGTCGGTCAGCGAGCGCGGGACGCCGGCCTGCAGGCTCCCGTCCGAGCCGGGACCGAAGCTCGTCGTCTCGCCGGTTTTCAGCAGTAGTGCCGAGGACGCGCACATCAGATCGACCGGCTGTCCCACGGCCTTCTTGAGCACAAGCAGGGCGTCCGACGCCTGGACCTGCCCGTTGACATTCACGTCCCCGCAGATCGGCGCGGTGTCGGCGTAGGCGGAGGTCAGCGCCAGTGCGGCAGTGACCGCGCCCACGGCAATCGTCTTGGTTGGAATCCTCATACAACCCTCCTCGGCGCCTTCGCGAAGCAGCGCTCAGGCCGGCCGCGAGAAGCACCGCCGCCGCGGAGTCGGTCCCGAGATCAAACGTGCATTTAACGTGCCGGGCGCGGTGGTCGGTGCGCCCGTCGGTCAGCTGGGACGCGACGGGCCTTCTGCCAGGGTACGGTCCTCGGCGTGGCGACGCTCGCTCGCCAGAACGGGAACCGGAACACGGGGAATTCGCAGGCGTGAGACCGTCTCCGTCTACACGAGGACCAGAGCAGTCCGCCGACCGGGCCAGACCCTTGCAAGGGCCGACCCGGAACATGCAGTCGCACCGGAAGAGGCGGACCCGGCATCGGCCGAGCCGCTGCTAAGGCACCGCCCCGGTGTGGATCGCGCGGCTCGACGCGCGTGAGGGCTTGGCCCACGGCTACTTCGCGATGCCCCAGGTTTCGCCCTTGAGCACCTTCTCGTTGTACTCCTCGGCGGTGATCGTGCCGCCCTGCGTATCGGCGAGGTTGCGGAATCGTTTAGGGAGCACGTCCTGGAGAAGGTCGATCTTCTTCCACTCGGCCAGGCGGGCGTGGCCCTTCTCGTCCGGCACGTGGCTGGCTGGTACGGAGGATGCCTGCCGGGTGATGTAGCGGGGACAGTTGATGAATGTCTCGGTGATGGTGGCCTGCACCACGAGGTCCGCTCCCGGATAGCTCTCGAGCAGCGCCCCGTCGCTGACAATGACGGCGTGAGCGTGGGCCCTCATCCGGTGGGGCGTGTCGAAGTCGATGAAGAGGAGCCCGATGCGGCCGTTTCCGGTAATGTTGCCCATGGAAAGGAACATTCCGTTGCCGTCATAGCTCGGGAACACGATCGTGGTCGGGTCAACCGCCCTGACGAACCCCGGCGCGCCCCCCTTGTGCGAGACCGTTGGATGGCCGGCATCGTTGACCGTGCTCAGGAAGAAGAACGTGCGGGCCTCGATCGTCTCCGCCCGTATTGAGGCCAAGCAACGACGACTCCACGCGAACCACGAAGCCCTGCATGCTCTCGATGTTGAGGACGTAGCCGCCGTCGATGGAGCCGAACACCCGTTCCTGGCCAGTACCCACTTCGACCCTCGCGATCCCAGAGAGATCCGGGGGCGTGACCGCCGTGAGGTAGCTCCCGTCGTTCTCGATACAGCTGGCGCGAAGCGTCACTGGACCGTTTTTCGCCAAGAGCACGTCCTGGTTGAAGTTCATGGAAAGGTTGATCCGCTTGGCTTGTGCCGCCGACGGAGCGACGACGAGCGATGTTGGCGGGTGTCGAGTTCGCAACTGCCACCCGCACGAGGACGATCGAGCGGCCGCGCCGCTTCCCGGCGCGACAGAAGAGCTACTCGATGTCCAGGAGGGCCCGCAGCACGATTCCGCGGGCCCTCCGTGCGAGTTCTCTAGAGGCAGACCCCGGTGTCCTCGAAGCCGGACAGCGAGACGCAACTGGTCGAGGGCGTCGAGCACGCTGGGCTGCTCGGCCGACAGATCTCCCGGCACTGCATTGCCATGCCGCTGTTCACGCAGACAAAGCCTTCCATGCAGTCGTTGGGCGCCGTGCACGCGCCCCCTTCCGGAGTGGTCCCGGGGGGCGCGCAGACCGTCTGGTCGGCGCCGCCGGGATAGCAGGCAAGACCGTCCGGGCAGTCTTGGTCGTGCGCGCTGCACTGCCCCGGCTCGGGCTCGATCTCCGCCAGTACGGAAGCGAGGTAATCGTCGAACATGGCCTTGATCGTCTCGACCGTTGCGTTGGGGCAATCGGAACCGAACTTGGTGTCGGCCTTGGCCCAGGCGTCGTCGAACTTCGTCCGGCACAGCGAGCTATCCGCGAAGATATCCTTGATGACGCCCTTGGCGTGCACCTTCCAAACGCACGATTCGTACTTCGCGAGCGCTTTCTCCTTGGCCGCCAGGCACTGCTGCGCGGCAGACGGCGCGGCTTCAGAAAAAGTAAAAGATAGGAGCACCGCGAATGCGGCGCCTACGGCGCGAATTGCCTTCATGAGCCTCTCCTCTTGTTGTGAACGCTGGATCGGGCGACGCTCCGGAATCGGCCGTGCCCGTGGCGGACTGACCATGACGAAGTTCGGGGGCGGAGGTCAACGCCAATCGCGGGGGGTGGACTCCCGGACGCAGTACCACCCAAATGAGGGGTCGCTCCGGCAATCGGCCCCGGGGGGCCGCAGCTACCTCAGGTCGGCTGGCCGGCCCATCGGGGCTCTCCATCGATTTACGGGGCTTCCTTTCGGGGTCTCATGGCGAACCTTTGGCGAACATGGCCAGCGGTTCGCCTCTCTGCGGCCGGGCCACCTCGGGAAATCAACAACTTACGACACGTCCGCCAAACCCGACGGGGTAAACCGGGCTCCGATGCGACGTGCCGAGCCGAAACGGCCCCTCCAGGGCAGGGACACGCCTGCCGGCCGTGGCGGAGCTGATCGACAATATCCGCGGTAGCTACGGTCCGGACGTCGCGATCCTCGTTGGTGGCGGCGCCTTTCGCGCGACCCCCGAGGCCTGGCGCGACATGAACTCTTCGAGCGTCCGTTCGAGCTCCGTGCGGGTCCGCTGAAGTTCGCGTTCGCGCGCTCTCGCGCGAGGCGCGAGAGTTCATTGTTCAGTCGCATCAGTATGGAGCATGGAAGGAATTTCAAGAGCCTGTCTTCTCTCGGCCGAGGTGTCCGATAAGGTGCAATCCGTAAACTAGGCACCCTGCCCCGCCCGCCTTGGCGGGGGTCGAGTTCGCAACTGCCACCCCGCACGGTTCGACCGCTACAAGGAGGCGGCCGAGGATGAGTCGCAACCGAACCGAATGCTTGGCTTGGATACCGCTGCGTACTCCGGTCGTGAAGAACCGTTGCAGTCCCTTGTGTCGGAAGCTACGGATCGCCACCCCACTGTCTGTAACCCGTTGCGTTACGGCCGGCAAGCGGCAGGACGTTTCGTGAGCTTCCCCGTCCCGACACGCTCCATACCTAGACTTCCCGCGGCACAGGGATTGCTTCACCAGCCCCTCAGCGGCCGACCTTTTGCTGCAAGGGACTGCCAATGGCCCAAAGCCGGGACGAGATCGAGACCAGGATCGAGTCGATGGCGAAGGAACTCGCGGACTTGCGCCGGAGGGTCTTGGAGCTCGAGGTCGTCGGCGCTTCGCCGCTTCCCATTCCTGGGACCGCCGAGGGCCCGTCGTTCCCGTTCCTGACGGAATCGCGGCCGGCGGAGATCGTCGGCTTGGCCGGCCGCAGCCTGGTCGTCCTCGGCGGCGCCTTCCTCCTGCGCGCGGTCAGCGCGGCCGCCCTTCTTCCGGATGTCAGCGGTCCCCTACTCGGCCTGCTCTACGCGGCGCTGTGGATATGGCAGGCCGACCGCAGTGCGGCGCGTGGCCAGCGCACGGGGGCTTTCTTCCACGGGCTGAGCGGGCTCGCGATCGCCAGCCCGCTGATCTGGGAAGCTACCAGTCGCTTCCACCTCCTGCCCGGGCTGGTCGCGGGGCCGGCGGTGGTCGCCTTCCTCGGCGCCGGCCTGCTCGTATCGTTCCGGCGTGACCTGCGGCTGCTGTCGTGGGCATCGGTCGCTGTCTCGCTGGCCACGACTCTGGCCCTGCTGCTGAGCACGCGCGAGTTCGTGCTCTACACGGCGGTGCTGGTGGCGCTGGCCGGCGTCGTCGAGTGGTTCGGGATTCGCGGCCGATGGCCGGAGCTGCGCTGGGGGCCGGCCGCCGTGCTGGACCTCGTGCTGGCCCTGCTCGCGGTGCTGGTCTCACAGCCGCGGATGTCGCAGGAGGCCGTGGCCAGGCTGGATCCGGGAGGCATCCTGGTCGTGTCGCTGCTCGCCCCCGTCGTCTACCTGGGAAGCGTGGCGACGGCCACGCTCTGGCACCGACGGGCGATCTCCGGCTTCGAACTCGTGCAGGTCGCGGCCTCGCTGCTGTTCGGGATCGGCACTGCGCTGGTCACGATGGCCTTCCACGGCGGCAACCCTGTGGTGATCGCCGCTCCCGTCGTCCTCGTCGGAGCGGTCTGCTACGCGGTTGCGTTCCGCTCCATCGATGCCGCCGAGCACCCCCGGCTCAACTTCTACGCCTACAGCAGCTTCGCCGGAATCCTCGTCGCGGTGGGCACGGCCCTGCTGCTGGACGCGCAGATGCTCGCCTGGACCTGGCTTGTGCTGGGGGTGGCGGGAGCCGTCCTCGGCGTGCGACACGGGCGCAACACCCTTCGCCTCCACGGCGCGCTGTACCTGGCGGCGGCCTCTTTCTGTTCGGGCCTCGCCACGGTCGCCGTGCACGGCCTGGTGGGACCCCTCGACGCCCTGTGGATCCGTCCGTCGCCGCCGGCTGCCGGCGTCATGCTGGCGAGCATGGCCTGCTACGCGATGTTCGCGTCGCGTGTGGCCCGCGATGATCCGCACTGGTCGGGGAGCATCCCGCGCTTGATTGTCGCCGCGGTGGCCCTGACCGGACTGGCGGGACTGCTGGCGCCGTGGCTCACCGGGCTGCTGCTGGCGGCAGCCGGCGGCCTCGACCGGGCGGCCTACCTGGCGACCGTGCGCACCTGCCTGCTTTCGACGCTGGCCGCGGCGCTGGCCTGGGGCGGACGTCGCTGGTCCCTCCAGGATCTGGCCTGGCTGGTCTACCCCCTGATGGCCGCCAACGGGGTCCGCCTGCTGTGGGAGGACCTGCGCTACGGCGACCCGGTCAACCTTTTCCTGGCCTTCGGCTTCTACGGTGGGGCGCTGATCGTTGCATCGAGAATGCAGAAGCAGGATGCGTGACGGGCGAGAACGAACGGCCGCGGCCCTGCCGCAAGGAGAACCATCGTGATGAAACCGATCCCGTACCTTTCCCTTCTCACCGGTGTCCTGCTGTTCGGCGGCGTGCTCGGCGCGTCGCAGGCCTGCGCCGCGGACGTGGACGTGTCCGCCCTGTGGTCCAAGAACTGCGCGAGCTGCCACGGCAAGGACGGCAAGGGCGACACCAAGGCCGGCAAGATGAAGGACGTCAAGGACCTGACCGACCCGAAGATCCAGGCCGACTTCTCGCGCGACAAGATGATCCAGACGGTGAAAGAAGGGATCAAGGACGAGAAGACCGGCAAGGAAAGGATGAAGGCCTTTGACGGGAAACTCGACGACACGCAGATCGGCGCGCTCGTGGACTGGGTGATCGCCCTCAAGCCCTGAAACGGCCGGTCAGTCGTCGCCTTCCCGGGCTCGCTCCAAGCTGCGGATCTTGAGCCACAGCGCGATCACGAGCAGCAGGAGGGACCCGACCGCGAGGCCGAGGCCGCGGCGCCGCTCGGCGTACTCGGCCTCGGCGGCCTCCTCCAGGGACCTCAGCTTCTCGACGGAGGCGGCGCCTTGGGCGGCCACTTCGTCGAAGTCGCTGCGGTCGAAGGCATGGATGGTCGAGCGCGACAGGGACAGCACGTCGTCCAGGTTGCGGCGTTCGTCGTCGATGGGCTCCACGTCGAGGCCGAGTTCGGCCAGTTGGTGCGAAGCCGTGGCGTAGGCCGTCGTCGCCGAGGCCAGGGCCTGGATGGACCGGCGGAAATGGTCGGCGGTCTCCTTGCACTCCGGCTTGTCCTCGGCGTGCTCGTCGTGGCAGTCGCGGCACAGGCCGCCGGCCGAGGTGTCGAGCATCTCGTCGCTGGTCTTGTCGATGGCATGGTTGCCGTGACACTGCTCGCACTCGGGCCAGCCGTGCTCTTCGAACGCCGCCTTGTGGCGGCTGCCGTCGAAGAGCGTTCCATTCCGGGTGTGACAGGTACGGCAGATCTGGGCCACGCTCGAGACTTCGGCGGGAGCGGCGGCGTGATTGCCGTGGCAGTCGTTGCAGGCCGGTGCGCCGGTGTCGCCCTTCTCGAGCAGGGCCCGGCCGTGGACGCTCCTCTTGTAC
>JBHEPB010000003.1:0-2734 GCA_046260515.1 Binatia bacterium | reverse complement strand
GGTGACGGTCGACTACGCGAGCCCCGGAAAGCGCGACCGCACCATCTTCGGCGAGCTCGTCCCCTACGGCGAGCTGTGGCGCACCGGCGCCAACGCCAACACCAAGATCACCTTCAGCAAGGACGTCCGCGTAGCCGGCGCCCCCGTGAAAGCCGGCACCTACGCCGTGCTGACCATCCCCCGCAAGAACAAGTGGACCCTCATCCTGAGCAGCGACACCAAGCTCCAGGGCACCCGCGGCTACGACCAGGCCAAGGACGTGCTGCGCGCCGAGATCGCCTCGAGCTCCGTCTCGCGCCGCGAGCGCATGACCTTCCTCTTCGCCAACACCACCGACGACAAGACCGAGCTGGTGCTGGAGTGGGACAAGCTCGCGCTGGTGATTCCGATCGAGGCCGACACCGCCGTCCAGGCCAAGGAGAACATCGCAGCCGGCAGCAAGGCGTCGGCCGGCGATCTCTCGGCCTCGGCCCGCTACTTCCTCGACTCCGGCACCGAGCCCGCCCTCGCCCTCGAACTGGCCGAGAACGCCGCCCGCGTGGACCCGAGCTGGGTGAACACCTACGTGCTCGCCCGCGCCCAGGCCGCCAACGGCCGCTTCGCCGAAGCGACGACCACCGCGAAGAAGGCCCACGAGCTGGGCCTCAAGGCCGAGTACTACTTCTGGAAGGACGACGTCGAGAAGTCGATCAAGGAGTGGGGGTCGAAGGCGGACTGAGACGGCGGATCGTGGCCGACTGCCGCTTGACCCGCATGGTGGATGCGCATACTCAATGCGCATCCACCGTGCGGGATGAGCAGAAAGACCGTGACCGGCAATTCCAAGAGCCCGAAACGATCCACCAACCTTAGCGTGAGGGAGGACCTCCTCGTCCGGGCCCGCGAACTCGGGGTGAACCTCTCAGCCACGCTGGACGCGGCTCTTGTGGAGGCCATTCGAGTCGAGGGGCGCCGGCGCTGGGTCGAGGAAAATCGCGCGGCGATTGCTTCCTACAACGACCGCTTCGACGAGACGCCTGAATTCAGCGCCGGGTTGCGGGGGTTCTGATGGGTCAGTTCGCGGTCCATCGAAACCCGAACCCGGCGACCCAGTCGGAGTTTCCGCTGCTGCTCGACGTGCAGAACGATCTTCTCTCCGATCTCGGCACGAGGGTCGTGGTGCCGCTGTGCGCCCCGACCCTGGTGGGGGGCAAGGCCATCACCTCGCTTACGCCAGAACTCCGGGTGCAGGGGCGACGCTACCTGATGATCACGCCGCAGCTGGCGGGCGTCTCTCGAAAGGCCCTCGGTGAGCAGGTAGCGGACCTCTCCGCGCATCGCGATGCGATCGTCGGAGCGCTCGACTTTCTGGTCAACGGGTTCTGACCTGATCGCAGCGTTCCGGTCACGCGCGGCTTCGTGCGCCCCGCTCGCGCCCCGCAACCCGAAGCAGCCGGCGCCGGCCTCTCAGCGATAACGCGCCAGCAACCGCCGGTAACAGTCCTCGTAGCGGTCCACCGCCGAGGCCAGCCCGAAGTTCTCCACGGCCCCGCGCCGCGCAGCGGCCGACATCTTCCTCCACAACTCCGCGTCGCCCAGCAACCGCGAGGCGGCGTCGGCCAGCGCATCCGCGTTGCCGCTCCCGGCGAGCAGCCCGGTCTCGCCGTCGCGAATCACCTCGGGCACGCCGCCCACCGCCGTCGATACCACCGGCACGCCGCAAGCCTGGGCCTCCAGCGCGGCCAAACCGAAACTCTCGCTGTCGCTGGCCTGGAGAAAGAGGTCCGCGGCCTGGAGGGCGGGCACGCAGTCTTCGCGGTTGCCGAGAAAGCAGCATCGCTTCTGGAGGCCGAGGGAACGCACGAGGGCCTGCACCGGCCCGCGCTCGGGCCCGTCGCCGATGAGCACCAGCAACGCCGGCCTCGTGGCGGCCAGTTTCGCAAATGCCTTCACCACCAGGTCCACGCGCTTGACGGGACGGAAGTTGGAAACATGGACCACTACCGCCACATCGGCGGCAGGCGAGCCCGCAAGCGAGTCTGGAAAGATCCACGCCAGCGTCTCCGCCCGCCGGCTTCGGTCGGGAACGAAGAGATCCGTGTCCACGAAGTTGCCGATCACCTCGATGTCCACGTCGTCGCGAATGCCGATCTCCCTGCGCGTGGCCTCTACCAGGTAGCGCGAAGGCGCGGTCACTGCGTCGCTCTGCTCGATGGAAAAGCGCGTGATGGGCAGGTAGCTCGCGTCGTTGCCCACCAGCGTGATGTCGGTGCCGTGCAGCGTCGTCACCAGCCGCGGCGCCTTCGCCCCGAGGATCTGGCGCGCAAGATAGGCGCTGGTGGCGTGCGGCACCGCGTAGTGGACGTGGAGGAGGTCGAGCCCCTCGTACTCGGCCACTTCCACCATGCGCGAGGCCAGGGCCAGCGTGTAAGGCTGGTCCTGGAACAGCGGATATTCGCGCGGCTGCACCGCGTGGAAGAACACGTTCGGCGCCAGGTGATCGAGCCGCGCCGGCAGGTCCTGGCAGATGAAATGCACGCGATGGCCGCGCCGCGCCAGTTCCTGCCCCACTTCGGCAGCAATCACGCCGCTCCCTCCGAAGGTGGGATAGCAGGTGATCCCGATGCGCAGGCGCGCCGGGTCGCTCAAAGGGCCACCTCGCGCGTCGCGCCGTCAAAGATGGAGTGGCCGTTGCCTCCCGCGCCGCCGGGAGCATCGTCCAGTTCGCGGCGCATCGCACCAAGCAGGCCCGCCA
>JBHEPB010000358.1:0-13089 GCA_046260515.1 Binatia bacterium | reverse complement strand
GGCAGCTTCGGAGAAATGAAAAGGGCAGACGTGGAGACCCGCGAAAGCCTCGCACGCGCAGAGCCCTTCGAACCAAGCGCGCGGAGCCGACGGCACCAGCGACGCGAGGGCCGTGACGAATCCGGCCACGGGCACCGCCAGGAACAACTTCGGCGCCGCCAGGGCCCAGGGGTGGAGTTCCCGCTCGCGGCGGCGTCGCTGCCAGGTGGCGCCGAGGCCCGCGCCGGCAACGCTCGAAACGAGCACCGTCGCGGCCACTACAAAGGCGACGACGAGCAAGGCCGTCACGACTTCCCCCGTCGGCGATTCGCGATGAGGGTCTCCAGGCGATCGAGCAGCGCGGGATCGAGGTCCTCGACGCCGCCGACGAGGGCCTGCAGCAGCGGCTCGGGATCGCCCGCCACGTGCCCCAGCAGGCCGGCGATGCGTTGCCCGATCTGCCGGTTGTTGCCGGAGGCGATGCGGTACTCCCAGCGGCCGCCGGCCGACGCCCTCTGCACGCGCCCCTGGTCCACGAGACGTCCGAGGACGGTGGCCACCGTGGTGAACGCGCGGCTCGGCTTCAGCTCGTCCACCACGTCGCGGACCGTGGCCGGCTGGATGCGGTCCAGGATGGCGAGGATGTCGGTCTGAAGGGTGGACGGGGTCGGAACGGGCACGGTCGCAGCCTCTACGCGGCGTAGAGGCTGGAGTCAACCCTCCACGCTCCGCCCTGCGGGCCGGTGGAGGATCCGTTCTGCGGGCGGGCGGCGGTTCCGGTCGCCGGGCGGGCGGCGGAATGCCGTCGCCCGCCCCTCCCCGACCTCAGACCACGCCGCCGGCGAAGTTGCCGTGGAAGCCGAGCGGGATGCGGTGCTGCAGGCGGCACATGGCCAGCGGCTTCGCGCCCAGGTTCTGGGCGTCGAGCACGGCCAGGCAGCTGCCGTCGGTGTTGCCGTCGTACACGGTGCAGAGCACGAAGCCGTCGCCTTCGGCGGCGTCCTTCGAGCGCGGCACGAAGACCGGTTCGCTCGGCCACTGCCACTGGCCGAAATCGTGGATCATGTTCTTTCCGCCCTGGCGGTCGTAGCGAACGATGGTGGACCAGGTGTCGGCCGGGTCGCCGCCCGGGTTGCGATCGAGGGCCGCAAAGCCGTAGCGGTTCTTGTAGCCCACGTAGCGGTCGTCCAGGCGCGGGAACTCGGCGCCGCGCTCATCGAGCTGGCGCTCGCTGCAGACGCCGGTGGCAAGATCGAGTTCGTAGAGGAAGGGCACGGAGGAGAAGCCCGGCACCGGGCGGCCGTCGCGGGCCTGCTCCAGCGTCTGCAGCAGCATCGCGCCGTCGCGGTAGGTGCAGGCGTCCATCAGGATCTTGCCGTTCTCTTCGTAGGCGTTGCCGGGGTGGAAGATGTAGCCGGGCGTCGGCGCGGTGAACCACTGGGTTTTCGCGCCGGCCTCGCGGCGGCGCACGCCGAAGCGCAGCCCCAGCTCCGGCTTCCAGGTGATGGCCTCCTTGAAGCCGCCCCCGTTCATGATGGCCATGCCGTCGAAGTGGATGGCTCCCCAGATGAAGATCGCGTAGTTCTCGGTGATCGCCATGTCGTGGGCCATCACGCAGTAGGGCGCGTCCACGTTCTCGGCCAGCGAGCAGGTGCCGTCGGGTTCGACCACGTAGTACTGCAGGAAGGGCTCGAAGGGCTGGTAGCCGTGGATCACCATCTGGCCGGTGCGGCCGTCGATCTTGGGATGGGCGGTGGTGCTCATGCCGAGCATCTTGCCCTGGAAGTCGTTGGTGCCGATGGGCGCCAGCGTGCGGGCGTCGATCTCGAACGGATGCGCGTTCTCGACCAGGGCCATCAGTTTGCCGCCGTGGAAGACGACGTTGGTGTTCGGCTGCACGCGGAAGGGATCGACGGGATCCTCCACCTTGAGACCCACCGAGTTCATGCAGAAGCGCCCCTCGGCCCTCTCGCGCAGCGTGGAAGGATGCTCGACGACGCGGCCGGTGTAGTCGACGCGCCCGTCGTCGAAGCGGAAGCCGTGCACGAGGCCGTCGCCGTCGAACAGATGCAGGGCCTGGTAGCCCTGGGCGGGCAGGACCTGCTGGGAGGGGCCGTTGCGGTAGAGGGTGCCGTGCAGTTCGCGCGGCACTTCGCCCTCGATGTCGGTGATGCGGTAGCTGGTCTCGGTGGTGGAGGGCCGCCAGGCGTTGATCCAGAAGCGGCGGGTGTCCGGGGTGCGGTCGGCGGGGCGGGCGGAAGTGGAAGAGGAAGGGGCGGTGTCGAGTCCGTTCATGTCCAGGGTCTCCTTCGGGAGGGGATGGGGGCGGAAGTTAACAGGGTTAACACTGGCCGGTCAACGGGTATTTTTGACCCCCGGACCCGGTCTCCTTAGAAGAGGCCACTCTCATGCCAGACCCCATCGCCCGTTTTCGCTCCTGGATGCGCGCCGCCGCCAAGGCCGGAGCCCCCATCCCCGAGGCCATGGTCCTGGCCACGGTGGACGGCCGCGGCCGCCCCTCCGCCCGCTACGTCCTCCTGAAGGAAGCCTCGCCGCGGGGCTTCGTCTTCTACTCCAACGATGAAAGCTGCAAGGGCGACGACATGCGCGCCAACCGCAACGTGGCCCTCGTCTTCTACTGGGACGTCACGGGCCGCCAGGTGCGCGTGGAGGGCAAGGTCAGGAAGCTGACGGCCCGCGAGGCCGACGCCTACTGGCAGGAAAGGCCGATCGGCAGCCGCTACGCCTCGGCCGCCTCCGAGCAGAGCCGGCCCATCGCTTCGCGGGCCCTGCTGATGAAGCGCTACGCGGCCCTCGAAGCCGAGTACCCCGACGGCGACATCCCTCGCCCTGCGCACTGGATCGGCTATCTCGTGGTCCCCGACGCCATCGAGTTCTGGACCCGCGCCGAACCCCGCCTTCACCAGCGCGAGCTGATGACGCGCGTGCGCGGCGGCGGCGGCCCGACCAGCGGCGCCGGCAAGCGCCGCGTTGCGTGGAAGAGCACGATCCTGCAACCGTGATGAGCGCGCGCTGGCGCGAGATCCTCTTCTACCAGGCCTGGTGCCTGCTGCGCATCGAGTCCGAGCGCCTCTACATCGGCTACCTGTGGTGGGCCGTCGAGCCCCTGCTCGAGATGGCCCTTCTCTACGTCGTCTTCGGCGCCATCCTCGGCTCACCCATCGACCACTACCTTTCCTTCCTGCTCTGCGCCCTGGTCTCCTGGCGGTGGTTCGCCCAGGGCGTCACGCGCGCGGCGCCTTCCATCCTGCAGAACCAGCCCCTGGCCATGCAGGTCTTCGTGCCCAAGCTGGTTTTTCCGGCGGCAGTGCTGCTGGCCGACGCAGCGAAGTTCGCCGTGGGCCTCGTGGTTCTCCTCGCCTTCCTCGCGGCCGACGGCTTCCGGCCGACGGCCGCGTGGATCGCCTTTCCCGCCGTGCTCGCGGTGCAGTTCCTGCTGATCGCGGCCGTCGCACTTTGGACAGCAGCGGTGGTTCCGCTCTTTCGCAGCGTGCTTGTCGGACTCGACGTGGGCCTTCGCTTCGGCATGTTCTCCTCCGGCGTGTTCTTCGACATCGGGCGCGTGGCTGAGCCACTGCGCTCCTGGCTGGCGCTGAACCCGATGGCCGTCGTGATCGCGGCCTGGCGCGACGTGCTGATGCACGGGGCGTGGCCGGACGCGCGCGCGCTGGCCGTCGTGGCGCTGGCTTCGCTCGCGGCCATCGCCGGCGCTCGCGTCTTCGTGGCCAGGCGCGAACTGCTGTACCCGAGGCTTCCGGCATGAGCGGCGCCGCTCCCCTGCTGCGCGTGCGCGACGTGGCCGTGCGTTACCTCGTGCGCGGCCGAATCTTCTCGCGGGGGCGCAGCGAGCGCTGGGCCCTCGGCGGCGTCAGCTTCGACGTGCACCGGGGCGAGACCCTGGGCGTCGTGGGGCGCAACGGCGCGGGCAAGACCACGCTGCTTCGTCTCCTCGGCGGCATTCTCGGTCCCGACCGCGGCAGCATCGCCAGGGCGCCGGGCCTGCGCACCTCGCTGCTCGGCCTGCAGGCGGGTTTTCTCTCCCAGCTGACGGGACGCGAGAACGCGATGCTGACGGGGATGCTCGCCGGGCTTCGCCAGGCCGAGGTGTCTTCGAGGATGGACAGCATCGTCGGGTTCGCGGAACTGGCGGCCGTGATCGACGACCCCATCTCCACGTGGTCGGACGGCATGCGCGCCCGCCTCGGCTTCTCGGTGGCCTGGCACGCCGACCCCGACCTGCTGCTGCTGGACGAAGCCCTCGGCACCGGCGACGCGGCCTTCCACGAGAAATCGGCGGCGGCGATGCGCGACCGCATCCGCTCCGACCGCACCTGCGTTCTGGTTTCCCATGACGCGGCGACCATTGCCGCCCTCTGCGACCGATGCCTGTGGATTGAACACGGCAAGGTCGCCGCGGCCGGCGCGGCCGGCGAAGTGCTGGACGCCTACGCCGACGCGCTACACACCGGGGGGCCGGGCCTCACGCCGTTTTCTGGCGAAGCTGGTTCCTGAGAAGCGTGCCGTCGGTGGGAAGGATCCGGTTCCGGATGGATCCTGTCCTGCCGGCGAAGGCGATGCTGGAGAACTCCGGCGCCCCGTTCGAGTCGACAAGCCCTCCTGCGGTGTTCAAGATGGTTCTCCGCTGCCCGCGTGATACGAGCCGCGAGGCCGCCCGGTAAGGAACCCCGCGATGGAATCCATTCCCACCAAAGTGATCCGCATCCTTCTCGGCCTGCTGCTGCTGGTCGGCGGCCTCAACAAGTTCCTCGCCTTCATGCCCAATCCCCCGCACAACGAGGCCGGCGGCGCCTTCATGGGCGCCCTGGCGGCAACCGGCTACATGTTCCCCATCATCGCCATCGTCGAGATCGTCTGCGGCGCGGCCTTCGTCGCCGGGCGCTTCGTGGCACTGGCCGCCGTGGTGCTGGCGCCGGTGGCCCTCAACATCGTGCTCTTCCACGCTGTGCTCGATCCTTCGGGCGCCGGGCCGGGCTATTTCGTGGGAGCGGCCAACATTTACCTGCTGGCGGTGTGTTACTCGAAGTATCAGGATCTGCTGATGCCGAGGTGAGCAGCGGACCGATCCTGCTTTGCCGCGGGAGCAGGCCGGGCTCCCGCACGCGACGCCACCGGCACCGACCGCCGGTCTGCGTCGCCGAGGAGAGTTTCGATGGGACGACCTGAGATCTTCGAACCGCACGCCGAAGCGCTGGGAGCGGCCAGGGTTCGCGCCGGGGAGGAACCGCTGGCCACCCTCAACGTGGCCGATCGCGACCTGTTTCTCACCGATACGGTGCTGCCCTACTTCGAGCGTCTCCGGCGCGAGGCCCCCATTCACCGCTGCCCCGAAAGCGAGTTCGGGCCGTACTGGTCCGTCACCCGCTTCAAGGACATCCAGGCGATCGAACTCGACTGGGAACACTTCTCGTCAGAGCCGAGCATCGTCCTGTTCGATGGCCTCGAGGGTCGTCGCGACTCCATGAGGGAACTCAGCAGCTTCATCACCATGGACCCTCCGCGGCACACCGTGCAGCGCAAGGCCGTGCGCCCGAGCGTTTCCCCGAAACAGGTCCGGGAGATGGAAGACCTGATCCGCCAACGAGCGGGGGCTGTCCTGGACTCGCTCCCGGTCGGGAAGGAGTTCGACTGGGTCGACCGGGTTTCGGTGGAGCTCACCACGCAGATGCTCGCCACGCTGTTCCGCTTCCCCTTTGAGGACCGGCGCAAGCTCACGCGCTGGTCCGACGTGACCACGGCCGTCCCCGGCGACGGCATCATCAGCTCATGGGAACAGCGCGAAGCCGAGCTGAACGACTGCCTGACGACGTTCCTCTCGATCTGGGACGAGCGCGCCGGGGCCGAGCCGGACTTCGACCTGCTGTCCATGCTGGCCCACGCACCCGCCACGGCGGACATGAACACACGGCCGCTCGAACTGCTGGGAAACATCGTCCTGCTGATCGTCGGCGGCAACGACACGACGCGGAACTCGATGACGGGGGGCGTGCTGGCGCTGAACGAGTACCCGGCGGAGTACGACAAGCTGCGCGCGAACCACGACCTGGTTCCCAACATGGTCGACGAGATCATCCGCTGGCAGACGCCCCTGGCCTACATGCGGCGAACCGTCACCAGAGACGTGGAGTACGGCGGTGCGACATTCCGGCAGGGCGACAAGGTCGTTCTCTGGTACCTCTCGGCCAACCGTGACGAGGACGTGTTCCCCGACGGCGACCGCTTCCAGATCGACCGTCCAAATGCGCGTGAACAGTTAGCGTTTGGGACCGGTATCCACTTCTGCCTCGGCGCTCACCTCGGACGTCTGCAACTGCGGGTATTGTGGGAGGAGATCCTGAAGCGGTTCTCCCGCGTCGAAGTCACCGGCTCTCCCACCCGGGTGCGATCGAACTTCGTGCGCGGATATTCACAGATGCCGGTCCGACTGCACGCCTGCTGAAGCCTGCCGCTGCCCGCCCCGCCACGAAGCGGGCGGCGCCTACATGGGCGCATCCCCGCGAATTGTCCGGTCCGCGGCTGGTCTCGCTCTCGTCCGGCGGATATGACCCCCCAGGGCAAATCGCCCGCAGGGGGATCTCACCATGACCATTCGATTCGCGCTGACCGCGGTCGCGCTGGCTGCGCTCGTTTCGGATGTGTCTGCCGCTCCGGGTCGAAAGGCGCCCAAGCAGAAGTTTTCTCCGCCGAACATCCTCTTCGTGCTGATGGACGATGTCGGCATGGACCAGATGGAGATGTTCGGGTACGGCGGCGCTCAGCCGCCGCCCACGCCCAACCTGGAAGAGATTGCCGACGCCGGAATCCGCTTCCGCAACGCCTGGTCGATGCCGGCCTGCTCGACGAGCCGGGCGACCATATTCGAAGGCCGCTTCCCCTTCCGCACCAATGTGCTGGGCGCGCTCGGCCCCGCCGATCTCGCCAACTCGATGGTCAATCCTTACGAAATGACGGTGCCCCGACTGCTCAAGACCCGGGGCTACGAGAGCGCGCTGTTCGGCAAGTTCCACCTCACCCTGCCCTCCAACGACCCTGCGGGTATCGGCGGTCCTCATGCTCTCGGCTGGGACTTCTTCGCCGGCTACATGGACGAATCGGGCGATCCGTCGTCGATCGACAAGACAGCAGGTGGCGTCGCGACGGGGGATACATCGTACTCCTGCGGATTCGTTCCCGGCGCGGACGCCGGCGGCGCCGACACTGGAGCCTGCTACCAGCCGGACGGCCGCTGCCGCAGATACAAGACGAAGGCGGACGGCGTGGCGCCGGGCCGCGTCTGCCGCGATGACGGCGGCGTCTTCGATCCGGGGAAGCTCTGCAGGAAACGGGTTCCCGACTACATCGACTTCGAGAAGTTCAACGGCCACTACGTCTCGCCGCTGGTCTATAACCATGCCGACGGCCGGATCGAGGAAGTGCCGCTCACCGATCCGCGCTCGCGAGGGTTCCGCACCACCGACACCACCGACGAGGCCATCGCCTGGATCAACAGGCGCTCGCAGCAGGCGTCCGGAAAACGGAAGCCATGGATGGCGACCCTCAGCTACGCGTCGGCCCACACACCCTTGCAGCAGCCGCCGGCCGCGGAAGACCTGAGAGGCAACGCCGCAAGCACCAACCTCGACTGCACCAACCCCCTCGCTCAGAGAGAACTGTCCAACCTGATGATCGCGCAGATCGACGCGCAGATCGGCCGATTGCTCGTCGAGACCAAGCTCGCCCGGCGAAACGACGACGGTGTTCTCACCTACGAGCCCGAGCGCACCAACACCATGGTCGTCATCGTCGGCGACAACGGCAGCCTCGGCAACTTCGTGAAGCCTCCCTTTGCCACGCAGCGCGCCAAGGGCACCGCCTACCAGACCGGTGTCTGGGTGCCGCTGATCGTCTCCGGTCCGCTCGTGAAGGGCCCGAACCGCTCGGTTTCGCAGATGGTGAACATCACCGACCTCTACTCGCTGTTCGGCGAGATCGCCGGCATCGAGGACGTGAAAGCCGTCGTGCCGCGCCCGGTCGATGCGCAGCCGATGCTTCCTTACGTGGTGAATCCCGACCAGGCGAGCATCCGCACGTGGAACTACACGGAAGTCGGCGTGAACCTGCAGGTCGGGGGCGCCATCAACGGCCCGTGCACGATCCAGGGAAGCTGCACGCAGATTCCGATGACCAAGGGCGTCTGCGAGGACAACAACGGCACCTGGTGGGGAAAAGAGCACGACGCGCCGAGCACGGCGGGTATTCCGGAAGACGGATTCACGTACTGCTGCCAGGTCAATGACTTCGTGATCCGGCAGGGCTGCGACCCCACCCAGTCCGGCTGTCCCTTCGCCATCACGCCGCTCACGTCGGTCGGAATCCGCAATGACCGCTACAAGATCGTCAAGAACACGGCGAGGAATTACATCTCGGCCGAAGAACCTTGCCGGGACGAACCCACGACCGAGTTCTACGAGATCGACGAGGCCGCACCTCTACCGAACCTGGACGATGACGGAGACGACCTGCTGGCCGGCACGCTGACGGCCGAACAGCAACAGAACTACGACGAACTCTCACAGCAACTCGAGGCGTTGCTGGCCTCCGAGCCCGACTGCCCGGGCGACGGCAACATCGACCTCGTGGTCGACCAGAAAGACCTGGACGGCTGGAGCCTTTACGCCCAGCCGGTCGGCACCGGGCTCTCGAGCGTCTTCGACTTCGACATCGACGGCGACACCGACCTGGACGACAAGGCCGTCATCCAGGCCCACCTCGGCACCGACTGCCGCGCCGACTGACGGGCGTCGCGGGGCTCCGTCCGTCGTTCCGCTGTCCCGGAACGACGGCGGGAACGAGCTGAAGCGGCCGGCTCCGAGTCAGACGCCCTGCAACTCCCGCCAGCCCAGCGCATGGCCGAGAGCGCGCTTGACCTCGCGCTCCCGTTGCGGCGCGAGACTTCCGAGTCGATCCCCCACGATGGATGTCGGGATGACGTGAATGTTGTCGAGATTGGCGACCGACTTACTCGCCAACCCCTCGGCCGCGTCGAGCACGACCTCCTGCGCGATGTCACGAATCGTCGTCGTCACTTCCGCGACGATCACCTTGTTCAGGTAGGCGTAGGCCGAACTGCGCGTGAGGAGCAGGACCGGACGACGCCCAATGGGTGCGGGAAGGCTTGCCCAGCGAATCTCGTACTGCCTCATGAACGTGTGCGCTTCTTGCGGTAGGTGGCGGGCGATTCCCACACACGTGGATCGACATAGGCATCTTCGATCGTGTCCGGCTGTCGCGCATAGGCCTCTCGGGTCCGCTGCTCCTCCGCCTCACTCAATGCCTTGCCGATGGCAGTCCGGATGAACTCGGAGCGACGGCGGGAGCGCGCCGGAGCGACCACTTCCAGACGGCTGGCGGTTTCGTCGTCGAGTTCGATGAGGACCTGCTTCATAGGCATGACCATATAGACCAGCATATAGACGGTCGCAATCCGGGAACCGGCATCTTGGGGTAGGCATCCTGGGGGTGGGGCGTCCGCGGATCGCACGTTCCGCCTCGAGGTTGACGGAATGCCCGTGATCCGGTCCGAAAAAAGAAGGGCCGGGCAACCTTGCGGCTGCCCGGCCCCACACGAACGGCGAAGAGTCGGTCGACGATACGCCCCCGTATCGAACGCTCTCTTGCCGGTCGCGCGTCTCTCCCCCGAAGTCGTCCGGCGGCCCTCCGGGGATTCCTTCAGATCGTGCCGCTCGCGATGTAGCGCAGGGCCATCATCGCCAGCAGGGTTAGGGTCGGAACGCCTCCGAGGAGGGTCACGACGGCAGGAAGGGTATCGGCCAGAGTAGCGCTGTCCCCGGAATCTGCGGTGGTGGAAATCATGCGAGTGCGGCCTCCCGTGCCAACGTGGTGGCGGTGGTGCTCGTGGCGGCGGAACGTGAAGCGGCACGCAGGGCAGCCAGCGCCGGCCGCGGGGCATCGATGCGGCGGGGCGCAGCCGACAGGCCGTCGAAGCAAAGTCCGACCACCTGCTCAGCGTAGTCCTCGACCCAGTGTTCGTCCTCCCTGCTGGAACCGAAAAGACGAGCCGCGAGCACGCGCGACTCGAGATAGCAGGAAGCAGCGCCGAGGATCATGAAAAGGGTCGTCTCGAACGGTGCAGGCCGAACCGCGCCTTCGTCCACGGCGCGCCGATAGACGACCTCGATCCTGGCGATGACGGGGCGAAGGCTCTTCGAGGTGAAGCCTTCGGAAGGTCCGTCCTCCTCGCCGCCTTCGTCGCGCAGCAGCCGGTAGGCGGCGCGGTTGGTGGCGAAGAACTGCACGAGGCGGCGAACGAGAAGGCGCAGCGCGTCGCGCCCTTCGAGGGCGCGGCCGTCGCGATCGGCCTCGTCCACTACCGCCGACAGGTCGGCGCAGAAGACTTCGAGGGCCGAGCGCCACAGGTTGGCCTTGGAACCGAAGTGGTAAAGCACAAGAGGCGCGGTAACGCCGAGGCGCCTGGCAATGGCAGCCAGCGAGGCTTCCTGGAAGCCCTTGCCGGCAAACTCGGCCAGGGCCGCCTCCAGGATCTGGTCGCGCACTCCCGGCCGCGCCGTGGGGGCCGGGCGGGAGGTCCGGGCCGGGGAAGCGCTGGCGACCGGCAGTTCGGCGGAGCGGGGCGTAGCCATGGCGGCATGAAAAGCAACGCCCATGCCAAGCCCTTCTCTCAGCCTTTTCAAAAAGTTAGCCTCTTGCGCGCAAAGCATTGGCGGGTGAGAAGACAGCCCGGGTGGGCAAATGCCCACGCACGGGGGAAAAGGCTCCATGGCCGACATCGTACTGGTCGAGGATGAGGACGTCCTGAGGCGTTACCTGGCGGGCACGCTGCAGAAGCTCGAGCACAGCGTGCGTGCGGCCGAGACGGCCGAGGAAGGGCTGCGCTTCATCGAGGAGGGCGAGCCCGACATCGTCCTGAGCGACTACCGCCTTCCCGGCATGACGGGCTACGACCTGCTGAAGTCGGTGAAGGAGTCGTGGCCGAACGTCGCGGTGGTGCTGCTGACCGCCCACGGCACCGTCGAAGACGCGGTGGCCGCCATGCGCGCGGGAGCCAGCGACTACCTGACCAAGCCCGTCAACCTCCAGGAACTCGGCCTCATCATCGATCGCTGCGTGGCGAACAAGGGCCTGCGCAACGAACTCGACTACTACCGTCACCGCGACCTCGCCGCCGGCGGCCCCGGCGGCGACAAAGCCGGCGGCGGTATCGGCCTCGTCGGCGAATCGGCCGGCATCCGCGAACTGCGTGAGCTGGTGATCAAGCTGGCCTCCCACGAGAAGCGCGGCGGCGGCGGCCCCACCGTGCTCCTCACCGGCGAAACGGGCACCGGCAAGGGCCTCATCGCAAGGGCCCTGCACCGCGCGGCGCCTCGCCGCGACGCTCCCTTCATCGAGGTGAACTGCGCAGCGCTGCCCGACCACCTCCTCGAAGCCGAGTTGATGGGCTACGAACGCGGCGCCTTCACCGGCGCGGTGAAGTCCAGGCCCGGCCTACTGGAAGCCGCCGAGGGCGGAACGATCTTCCTCGACGAGATCGGCCGCATGAGCCTCGACCTCCAGGCCAAGATCCTCAAGGTCATCGACGAGAGGGTGCTGAGGCGCCTCGGCAGCAACCGCGACCGCGTGCTGCGCTGCTCGGTGATCACCGCTTCCCACCTGGACCTGGCGGCCGCCGTGCAAAGGGAAGCTTTCCTTCCCGACCTCTTCCACCGTATCAACGTCTTTCGAATCCAGTCGCCGCCCCTGCGCGAGCGCGGCGACGACATCTTGCTGCTGGCCAATCACTTCCTGGCCCGCCACGCCGGCGAGTACGGGCTCCACGCGCCTTCCCTCACCGACGCCGCGCGCGCGGCCCTGCTCGCCTATTCCTGGCCGGGCAACGTGCGCGAACTGGCCCACGCCATGGAAAGGGCCGTGGTGCTCTCGCGCGGCGACACCATCGACGCGGGCGACCTCGGGGTCTTCGGTCTCGGCGAAGCGGCAGCAGCAGCGTCGCCGTCGGCGGCGATCCGCTCGCCCGC
The DNA here is from genome assembly GCA_046260515.1 of Binatia bacterium. Classification (GTDB taxonomy): domain Bacteria; phylum Desulfobacterota; class Binatia; order UBA1149; family CAITLU01; genus DATNBU01. The sequence continues at coordinate 1,039 of JBHEPB010000358.1, read as the reverse complement.
CGATTTCCACCTGGATTTCTCGGGAGGACCGATTTCGCTGGAGGAGATCGAGGCTCTCGCGCTGCGCCAGGCCTTCGATCATGCCGAGGGCAACCGCACGGTGGCCGCGCGCCTTCTCGACATGTCGAAGGACACGTTGCGCTACCGGCTGGAGAAGTTCGAGATCGGCTGAATCGCGGCAGCGGGCCGCGCAAAGGCTCAGCGGCGACTTCCTGTCCAGGAGAAGCCGGCGGCCGTCGGCGCCGCCGCGCCGCCGGCAATTTCCACCTTCCCGCTCCAGGCGCCCGGGACGGGCCTCTCATCGAGTTCCAGTCTCATCAGCGTGGTGGCCCCGGCCGCCAGGGCCAGCGGAAGCACGCCGCGGGCACGGGCGGTGAACGTTGCAGCGCCGCCCGCAGCGGTCAGCCGAACGTCGGCCAGCAGGGGCTCGGGATCGGAGGCCGCCGCCCACATCGTGTCGCCGTGGTTGGTGACTTCGACCTGGAGTTCGTGAAGCGGTACGCCGGCGTCAACGCGGTCGCGCGACATGCCGCGCGCGGCGACGAAACCCAGCTTCGCAAGGTCGCGGTGCGTGGGCCCGGGCTCGGGAAGCGCCCAGATCGCGAAGTCGGCCTCGAAGACGAGCAGACGCGCAGGTGCGGCGAAGGCTGTCGGCGACAGCGGCACCGACGGCGAGCGCCGGCGCTCGATCACGTGGCCGAAGCCGGCTGCGGCAAGCTCGGCCACGCCTTCGGGCTGGCGCATCCTTTCCTGCAGGGCGTCCACGGCCCGCACCGTTGCCGGGACCAGGGAGTTGTAGCACGCCGAAGTGGGACGGCCGTGGTAGGCGGCGTCCAGGAGCGCGGCCGGCGCCTTGACCATGCGGCCGATCGGAAGGTCGAAGACCGCGCGGTGGTCGGGATCGGCGCCGATGGAAGCGCGCAAGGCCGCAATGCGCTCCGGCGGCGGCGCCACGGGGCGCAGCTTCATGACCGCCTCCTGGCCGAGGACGCTTCGCAGCGCAGCCGGCGGCGCCACTTCCAAAGCGGTCACCGTCACC
>JBHEPB010000333.1:0-7638 GCA_046260515.1 Binatia bacterium | reverse complement strand
CGGTGGATCCGGAACTCTCGGTGCTCGGCCCCGTCGGCTTCTGGATCGCCAACGAACTCGGCCCGAACCTCGCCTACTCGCTCGGACTCGCCTGGCCGGCCACCGTCGGCAGCGTTTCCCTGTGGGCGGCCTTCGTCCTCGTGCGACGCGGCGACGCCGTTCGCTGAGAACGGCGTCCCGCGCAAGCTGCGCGGGACGCCCCGAGGTCAGGGTTACTGGGCCGCGGCCGGCAGGACCACGGCATCCACCACGTGGACCACACCGTTGGAGGCCGGCACGCTGGCCACGATCGTCGCGCCGTCGACCATCGTCTTGCCGTCCTTCACGTGGAACGTGACCTTGGTCCCGTCGGCCATCGCCAGCGATTCCCCATCGCGCAGGTCCTTCAGCTGCAGTACCGGCACCGCGGCGTGGTGCTTGAGGATGCGCTGCAGCTCGGCCTTGTTCTCGGGCTTCAGGAGATTCTCGACCGTGCCGGGAGGCAGCTTCTCGAAGGCCGCGTTGGTCGGCGCGAACACCGTGTAGGCGCCGCCGGGACTGGCCAGGGAAACGACGAGCTCGCCGGCGGTCAGCGCCGCGACGAGGGTGGAATGGTCCTTGGACGCGCTGGCCACGCCGACCACGGTGCCGCCGAGGTCGGGGCGCGGCGCCTGGGCCTTGGCGGGTTGGGCAGCGGCGGGCTCCTGCCGGGCGGCCGCCGGCGCCTCGGTGGCGGGTGGGGGCGGTGGGCCCTCCTGGGCACAACCGACGAGGGAAAGAGTGGTGACGAAGACGACGAGGACGCTTTTCATGGCTGTCTCCCTTCGCGATGAGAATCGCGCGTCTGGCGAACGAACCCGATCGCACCCCATCCCACGCCTCGGAAAGCCGCCTCCACTCCGCGGCCGACCAACCGGCTGAAGCACGAGGTTTTCGGCGTGGACCGGTGCACTTGCCGTATCGGCGTCTATCCGATTCGAGGAGAGGAACGAAGCGACGCGCGTAGAACCACGCGAGTAGAATCCCGAGCTTATCGAGACGCGCTCTTCGGCTGTACAACCCAGTACAGCCGGGAACGTGCCCCCGGCCCAACGGTGTTTCGGCAGGCGACTTTCCGTCGCTTGTAGCCCTCGGTGCCGTCTCGATCAGGCAGAGGAGAGTCCCATGACAAAATTATCCTTCACGAGTATCGCCGCGGCCACGATCATTGCCGCCTCGACGCTCCTCGGATTCAGCAGCGTCGCTCATTCCGAGACTCGCTACGTGCCGCGCCAGGGGTACCAGCAGTACCACTACGCTCCGCGAAGCTACCGCGGCCAGGACCGCACCATCTATCGCCGCGGATACACCCGCCCTTCGAGAGGCTACTATCCCTACGCCCGGCCGCACTACGGCCAGCGCACCATCTACTACAACTTTTTCGGCCTCCCCATCGTCACGTACTGACCACGTCGGTCGCCGCTAGACCGGCAAGGACATCCCTATGAAGAAATCCACACAACGCCGCACCAACGTCGCACTTTCCTCGGCGTTCCTGCTCACGGCCCTGCTCGCGGGCAACGCCGGGGCCAACGAGGCCGCCAAGGGCGGCGACACGCCCCCGGTCACCGGCCACACGACCGGAGACATGGTGAAAGCCGCCCCGGACAAGGACGGCCGGCTCATCTCCCTCGTCGTGCTCCTCAAGGAGCCGCGCAAGCTCGATGAAGCCCAGCTCACCCAGCTCGTCAGCAAGGCCATTGGCATCGCGCCCGCGGCCGACACCGTGAACAAGGGCTTCCTCGTCGCCAAGCCCCCCTACTACAAGATCGAGCTCGAGTCCGGGCTGTACGTGATCAACAACATCGCCGCCCCGTACTTCGAGAACACGGAGAAGCTCGCCAGTGAGGTCACCGATCCGGAGCTTCGCCGGGCCGTCACCGACCACCGCGCCTGGATGTCCGTGGACTGGGCCGGCAAGGAAGAGCCGGCCAATCTGCGCGCAACCTATATTGATATCGGCAAGATCGCCGCGGCGCTCGCGAGTCCCGATGCCATGGCCGTCTACAGCCCGGAGGCCGGGCAGCTGAGCGCCTACAACGACGGCGTCGCCAAGGCGATGGTCGGCAACGATCCGCTGGAGATCTTCGACGACGCCTCAGGCGACAGCGAGTCGATCGCGATCAGCGACAACGACCCCGAGATTCGCGCCGCCCAGGAGAAGGCCCGCAAGGCCTGGCCGGAGTTCGCGCGTGCCTACGAAACCAAGTCCGGCAAGAACTTCGCCGTCATCGGCCGCATCGCCGAAGGCGACAACGCCGAGCACCTGTGGCTGTCAGTCACCTCGATCGATGCCGACAGCGTGCACGGAACTCTCGACAACGCACCGGTGGCCCTTACCACGCTCAAAGAGGGCCAGCCCCTGCACGTCAAGATCAAGGACGTGGACGACTGGATCTACGTCGGCAGCGATGGCGTCCCCGTGGGCGGTTTCACCAGGGAAGCCCTGATGCACGCCCGCGACACCGCCAGCAAGGCCGCAAGGTAGGCCCCGCCAGGGCGTCCAGCGTACAGGCGTAGCCATCGCGACGGCCCGTCCCCCCGGATCCGCGTCGGTCTGCGCCTGTGCCACCGTGAGGACAGGACATCGAAAAATGCCTTGTCCTCACGGACTCCTCCCCGCCCCGGAACCATGCAAGGCAAGTCATGAAGCGGGTGCCGTCCCTTCCCCGGGCCTTCCCGCATTGATAGCCTGACCGAGGAATGAACCCCGCGGGCGACGATCCAGGCTTCAGCGTTCCGGGGTACTTCAACCTCGTCGAACGCGGCCTCCTCGATCACGACGACCACGTCGAGCTCCTCGAGGGACTCGTCGTCGCCTCCCCGCCCCAGAACCCTCTCCATGCCTCGGTCACCATGGGCGTGGAGGCGGCGCTGCGAAAAGCCGTCGGCGAGCGCGCCTCGATCCGTATCCAGATGCCTTTCCTCGCCGGCCCCCGCTCGGTGCCGGAACCCGACGTGGCCGTCGTCGCGGGCAGCCCGCGCGACTACCGCGATCGTCACCCCGACCGCGCGCTTCTGGTCGTCGAGATCGCCGATTCGTCGCTTCCCCAGGATCGCCTCACCAAGTCGCGCATCTACGCACGGGCCGGCGTGCCCGAATACTGGATCGTGAACTTGCGGGAACGGCGCCTGGAGATGCACGCGAGCCCCGATCCGCAGCAGCGATTGTACGCGGAGGTCCGCACGGTCGGCCCCGGCGAGCGGGTCGAGCTGGCCGCGTTCCCGGGAACCTCCGTCGCCGTGGCCGACCTGGTTCCGGGCTACTGATCCCGTCTCTTTCGGAAGGCTTCGCGGATTCGTGTGGGTAGCACCCCTGGCTTTTTGACATTCCTTGGCGGTCAGGTCGGCCGCAGCATCTCCCAGGGTCAGGTCGGGAGGTCAGATCGGGCGCGGCTGCCCCGGCTCCGGCACGCAGGTGACTGCAGCACGAACATTCCCCGGGGAATGTCGGGCGGCAAGGTCGGAAGTGGCGGCCTCGGTGAGCTTGACCCGGTTTCGTGGACACCGACGGGCTTTCGAGCCAAGAGGCTCCAGCACCAAGGCGACTGCCGCACGAACATTCCCCGGGGAATGTCGGCGGGACCCGGGCGCGGACATCGGCCGCCATGACTTTCCTGTGATGGAAACGTCGTCGCGAGGTCGATTTCTCTTGACGCGACTTCTCGCCTCCTCCGGCCGCCTGTAGCGGGCGAAAATCCCGCCAACCGCTTTTCTTGCCGAACTCGAGCGCATCGCCCGTCAGATCCCGCGCGCGGCTTCGGGAGGCGAAGTCCTGCGACGGCGCCAACCTCTCCGCCAACGACGCAGAAAAAACCCGTGGTACAAGCGTCTTCATGACGACACTCTTCGATTCCGTCGCAAAGTTCTCCGAACAGGAACTGCTCGATCACTTCACGGGCCTCGTCGTTCGCGACCGGCATACGACAAGTGAGCTGCTCGTCGCGATCGCCGAGATCGACGAGCGCAAGCTCTGGGCCCGGCATGCCTGCTCCTCCATGTTCATCTTCTGCATGGAGCGCTTTCACATGTCGGAGCAGGTGACCGCCAAGCGGCTCTGGGCTGCGCGCACGGCGCGCCGCTTTCCTGTTGTTCTCGAGATGGTCGCCCGCGGCGAGTTGCATCTCGCTGCGATCCATCTGCTGGCCCGGCACCTGACCGCAGAGAATCACGAACAGGTGCTCGAGCGCGCGAGGCACAAGAGCTCGCGAGAGGTCGAGCGGCTGGTTGCCGAGTTGGCTCCGCGAGCCGACGCAGCGTCGCGCATTTCCACGATGCCAAGGCCTCGAACTGTGCAAGCGGCGGTAGCCGATCAGCCAACAGTGGGGGCAGGCGGTCGGCCGATGGCGACGGCAGCCGGCCGGCTGATGGCGGAGCAGGAGACGATGGACCGGGTCTCGCGGGAGCAGGCCTCAAGGGAGCAGGAGTCGAGGGATCAGGCCTCGCGGGAGGCATCTCCGGCAAACGGCGACCCGGCCGTCGGGGCCAAGATCCACAATCTCCCCCGGACACCCGAGTCGCGAACCGCGGCGAAGCCGATCGTTCCGCTCAGCCCGCGGCGCTACAAGATCCAGATCACCGTCGACGAAGCTACGCACGACAGGCTGCGGTCCCTCCAGGACCTGCTGGGTCGTTCGGAGACCGGGCGCGATCCGGCGGCGATCATCAGTCGCGCGATTGATGTCCTGCTGGTCCGGACCCTGGCGCGCAAGGCGGCTTGCACCGATCGACCGAAGCCGGTGTCGGCGACGGAGCCGGTGTCGGCAACGGAGGCGGCGGCAACGAAGCCGGTGTCGGCAACCGAGGCGGCCGCGACGGCGAAACAGCCGAACCGAGGCATTCCGGCAGCCGTGCGGCGCGAGGTCTGGCGACGCGATTGCGGGCGCTGCTGCTATCTGGATCCGCGCGGACGTCGCTGCGGCGCGACGAGCAATGTCGAGTTCCACCACCGGGCCCCCTTTGCCCTGGGCGGGCGGCACTCGCCGGAGAACATCGAACTGCGCTGCGCGGCACACAACCAGTACCAGGCCGACTTGGACTTCGGTCGCTCTTTCATGGACGCCAAGCGCGGCAACGTCGCTGCTGCACGAACATTCCCCGGGGAATGCCGGGAGACGGAGGCTGCTCGGTGAGGCGTCTTCGAAGCGCGCCGGGGTTCCGCCTCCCGCAACTGCCGCCCGGGGCCTGCCAGCAAGCGGTTTCCGATCGGTTACATCACCCACAACAACCCGCGATGAGCCTAATATAGAACCCGAGCGATGGATTGACTCGGGGACATCGCGTCACCGGTCCGCGCTGTGAAACGTCCGCGTCCGCATCGATCCGTCGGCGTTCACCACCAGGTGCACCGCGCCGTCGCGGTCGGTGCGCAGCAGTTCGACGCCGAGGGCTTCGTAGCGGGTGACCACGTCGGCGGCTGGGAAGCGGAACTGGTTGTCGAGGCCGAGGGAGGCCACAGCCAGCGACGGCCGCACCGCTTCGAGGAAGGCGGTGGTGGAAGACGTGCGGCTGCCGTGGTGGGGGACCTTCAGGAGATCGGCGTGGAGGTTGGCGGAAGTGGCGAGCCTGGCTTCGGCCGCGGCCTCGATATCGCCGGTGAAGAGCAGGCGGCGCCCCGCAAACTCGAAAGCGATCACCAGCGACTGGTCGTTGTCGTTGCAGGCCGCAGCGCCGGGCGGCGGCCACAGCACTTCCACGGCGGCGGCGCGGCCCTCGCGATCGGTCGAGTCGCCATCGGTCGCGCCGCCGCCGGCCCCTTCGCCGCCGGCGGTCTCATTGCCGTCCGCATTGCCGTCCGCCTTGCCGTCCGCCTTGCCGTCGGTCGTCTCGATACCAGCCGCTTGCCGGTTCGAAACGAAGCGGACCGGCACGCCACGCCTGCCCGCCTCTTCGACGATCCGACGTCCCGCCTCCACCGCGCAGGGCCCGTCCGGCAGCCACACCTCGCCCACCTCGAACTCCTCGAGGATCTCGGCCAGCGCTCCGCTGTGGTCGGACTGGACGTGGCTCGCCACCAGCACATCGACGCGCCCCATCCACGCACGGCGAAGCAGGGGCCCCACCACCATGCGGCCGCGCCCCGGCGGCCCCTGGTCGATCACCCACACCTTGCCGCCGGGCAGCCGCACGATGGCCGCGTCGCCCTGCCCCACCGATGCGAACCAGACGTCGAGGCGGTCGCTGCGGTATCGGTCGTGGACGCCGGCCGCCCCGAGCACGACGGAGACCGCGGCCAACGGAAGCAGGAGACAGCGACGCGGGGGCGGCAGGCGAAGCACGAGAACCACGCCGACGAGGGCCAGGGTCAGCAGCGGTCCCGGCGCCGGCGTGACCGCAGCGGCGCCCGGGAGCGAAGCACACCAGGCGGCCAGGCTGAGCACCACGTCGGCCAACCAGGCGCCGAGGGCGATGGGCCAGGCAGCCGCCGCGGCACTCAGCGGAAGCAGCACCAGGGCCGCGAAACCGCAGACGACGATGGCCGAAACCAGGGGCCCGGCCAGCAGGTTGGCCAGCGGCGAGACCACCGAGATCCGGTTGAAATGCTGGGCGACGACAGGCGTCGTAACTGCCCAGCAAAGCAGAGCAACCTGAACGGCCTCCAGCGTCACATCCAGGACCCGGTAGAGCGCCCCGCGGGGCCGGCCCTCTGCGAGCAGTCGGGCGGCCTGCCTCACCTCCCGTCGCCGTCTCGCGTGAAGGATGAGGGCCAGCACCGCCAGGTAGGAGAGCTGGAAGCCGGCCTCCTCGCCCACCCCCGGCATGATCGCCGCAAGGACGATGGCGCTGCCGCCGAGAGCGCGCAGGTCGTCGCCCGGCCGTCCCCGCCACAGCGCCGCCATCGCCGCCAGCGCCATCAGCACCGAGCGCGCCACCGACACGCCGCCGCCGCTCACCGCGCCGTAGGCCACCACCGCCAGGGCAGCCAGCAGGGCCGCCGCGCGCAGCACGTCGTAGCGCTCGAGCAGGGTCGTGCTGAGCCCCGCCGCCGAGCGCACCAGCGCAACCACCAGGACCACGATGAGGGCCATGTGGGATCCCGAGATGGCCAGGAAGTGGGCGAGCCCGGCGTCCCTCACCGCGTCGGAGACCGGTCGCTCGATACCGACGCGGTCGCCGATCACGAGGGCCTCGAGGATTTCGGCGCCCTGGCCGCCGACGCGGGCGCAGGCCTCGGCGAAGCGGCGCCTCAGCCCGTCCACCACGCCGTCGGCGGCCGCCAGCACGGTGACGTCCTCGTCGCGCCAGGCGTAGGCGGTGACGAAGACGCCCCGCCTCGCGTTGTAGGCCGCCCAGTCCAGTTCGCCGAAGTTGCCGAAGCCGCTGACCCGCCTCAGCCGCGAACGCAGGGCGAGACGGTCGCCGGTGCGCCAGGTCCGGGAGGTTTCGCGCAGGGACACGCTGACGAGACCGTCGGTGGGGTTGCCGCCGGTGTCCGTCGCGGGGGCGGCTGCATTGGCGGGGGGATCGACCTCGGCGGCCGCGGGATCGGCTGCGTTGCCAAGGGCATCGACCTCGCGGGCTGCGAGATCGCCCGCGTCGCTGCGCGCTCGGCGGGCCGGCAAGGCTCCCGGCCCCGTGGCCTCGACCGCCACCGTGAGCCTCACGCCCCTGCCCCAGGTC
>JBHEPB010000325.1:0-22889 GCA_046260515.1 Binatia bacterium | reverse complement strand
CCGCCGATTTCGCGGGGACTGCCGGGAAGAGGCTTCGATCGAGGACTTCGCCCTCAGGGGTAAGCCACGCTGACCGAGGCCGGCACCGTCGCTCCGAGCGCATCCTCGATGCACTGGTACAACGCGGCGTTGTCGAGGGCGCCGGCCGCGCAGCCTTCGATGACGGTGAAGTCGGTGCACTTGTCGACCTTGCCGGCCGCAGAGTCCTGGGCCGAGGCGATCTTGCCCTTGGGGTCGGTGGAGCAGTCGACGGCGGGCGTGGTCTTGCCGCTGGCATTGCTCTTCTCGCAGGCATGGAGGGCCGCCGCCCACTTGTTGGCCAGGGTCGTGGCGGCGTTCCCGAGTTTTTTCTGGCAGGCGGCCGGCGCGCTGCCGACAACCGCTGCCGGCAGGGCGGGAGGAACCACGCCGTAGGCCGACTCCAAGGCGGCGCTGGCCACGGCGTCGGCCTGGCAGACGGCGCAATCGGCGACATCGTCCATGTCGAAGAGCACGACGCTGGCACAAGGCGCCGGACAGTAGCTGCCGAGCCCGATGCTCGCGGGCGTCAGGCCGGCCCCCTCGCACTTCTTGTCGGATGCTCCGCCGAGTTTTTCGCGCAGCGCGGCGGCGGCTTCGGCTGCCCCCGTCCCGGCAGCGCCGGTGTCGCAGGTCTCGCCGGCCGCGGAGTCGGCGTAGCAGCGGCCCCACTGCTTGAGGAAGGTCTTCAGGTACTTGGACTGAAGCTTGCTCACGCTGGTGCGGCAGCCGTTCACGCGTTTCACGTCGGTGTCGACGACGACGCGGGCCATGTCCACCGGCAGGCCTTCGCCCGCCTGCTCCCACAGGTTGTAGGCGATGTCGCCGTCGCTGGTGGTGGTGTTCTCGTCGCGCAGGAACTCCATGTAGGTCTTGGTGGTGGTCTGGTACTGAAGCAGCACTTCGGCGCGCACGGCGGAGGTCCCGACGGGATACGTCACGTCTTCCCAGTACTGGCCATCGGCGAAGGCGGCGCCCACCGGCTCGGCGTCTTCCGCCTCGAAGGCTGCGTTGGTGAAGCCACGCGGCGGGATGCGGTTGTCGAACTCGCGGACGCTGTTGAGGGCGAGGTGGAAGCCGGGGCCCGCGTCCTGGCCGGTGACCATCGCGACGACCGGATCGATGCCCTGCAGCGTTTCCCACACCTTCAGGTTGGGGTCGTAGTCCGGGTCCAGCATGGCGGCCTCGTAGCCGACGATGTCGGAATCGGCATTGTCGAACTGGCCGGATTCGTACACCACCTGGCCATCGGCATCGAAGGCACGGACGGCCAGCCACATGCGGCGCCCGTCGGGGTAGCCGGTGGGCAGCTTGTGCCCGGTCTCGTTGGTCACACGCACCGTGAGCACGCCTGAGTCGATCGACGCGCCCACGGTGGCCGCGCGGCGCAGCATGCGCAGGGACTTGGCAGCTCCTTCCTCGAGCACCGCGGCGTTCACTTCGGCGCCGAAGACGGGATGCAGGGGGATCATCAGCGGGACCAGGGTGTTGGCGCCAACGAGATCGTGGTTCGGCATGTTGGTGCGTTCAATGCCCGTCCACGCGGCCTTGCCCGTGATGCGCGGCATGTGGCAGCTCTGGCAGCTGCCGACCGTGTAGTCACCGTCCACCCCGAAGCCGTTGCCGGCGAACTGCGGACCGTACACGCCGCCCGCGGCGTACGAACTGAGGGTCCACTCCGTGTAGGTGTGCTGTTCGGGGAAGGCGAGGGCGGGATCGCCCGGTGCATCGAAGGCGCCGAGGTCGTAGCCCCCCGACATGTTCCGCTGGAAGACCGGATTGAGGACGTTGTGGCAGGTGCCGCACATCTGCGACGATTCCTGGAAGGGCGCCTGCAAAGCGGTTCGCGTCGGCGAGTGCGGGTCGCTGCCGAGGTCGGCGACGATGTCGAAAGGTCCGCGAACGGTATCGACGGGATCGACGACCATCTGGCCGCCGCCGGTGGTGACCACGGGGGCCGTCAGGCCGGCCAGAATGGCGGCGTCGGAGGCGGGAGCGCCAGGCGAACCGTCGGGATCGACGAGACGATGGCACACGCTGCACTGCACGCCCTGGCGATCATCCGCGGTGGTCGCGCTGGCGTCCACCGGAGTGGAGCGGCCCTCGAGCCAGGCCTTGGGCATGTGGCAGCGGATGCACAACTCACCGGAGTGGGGCGCGTCCTGGTTGGCGATGGCCATCGCCGCGTAGGTAAGGGGGTCGCGTCCGGCCTGGGCCACCATCGACCCCTGCCAGGTGCGCCACGGTTCCTTGTCGGGCGACCCGTAACCCGAATGACAGACCGTGCAGGCCGACGGGGTCGCCAACGGGTCCGTGATGGTGCCGGGCTGGGTGCCCGGGTACTTGAAGTCTTCGGGGGTGGTCGGGGCCGGGGTGGCGGCTCGGGCGGTGCCGCCGAGCGTCAGGGCGAGGGACAACTGTACCAGGACGAGAAGGGCGGCGGGGCCCCCCGGGAAGTTCGGACGGGTGATTTTCATGAGGAAAGCCCCTGATCGTGGGTAGTCCGGCTATCTACGGTGGGCATGCTCCGCAAGTCAACGACCAATTGATGTCGGGTCGTCGGGAAATCACAGGCGACCGGCCGGGATGGCCAGTTTGTCGGCGCTCACCCGGCCGGTCGCGACCATGCGTGGCGACCACTCGCGGCCGTCACTTCGTCGGCGGCTTGACCCGGATCTCCTTGGTCGCCCACTCCGTGAGAGTCATGCTCACCGCTGGAAGCACACGTTCGAAGGTCGTCCGACCCCACTTTGCATGAGGTCACACCGGAATGTCGGTTCAGCAATCGCCCGCTTGCCAATGCCTCGAACGGGGCGCTACAGGGTCCGGGGCCACAACGTCGTTCCGGAGGGGAGCGAGCGAGTGGATAGCCCGGGATTCCTCCGGGCCGACGAAAACAAGGAGTTTTCCAGTATGATGCGATCCATCGCCCCCAGCATGGCATCCCTGCTGACTCTGACCATCCTGGCTTTGGCCGCCCCGGCCTCGGCCCAGTTCGACCAAGAAACATTGAAGTGCCGCGCGGCCGTGGCCAAGGCAGGCCTCAAACTGGCCAAGAGCTCTTTCAAGGCGATCGCCGGTTGCCACAAGATGCGCGGCGGCGACGCGGACCTCGAGGGCACCGACTGCAACGTCCTTGCCTCGGCCGACGTGAAGAACGCGATGCCCGGCGCCGAGTCCAAGTTCGGCCTCTTCATCGAGGATCGCTGCGCGACCGTGACGCCCGCCGCTGCCCTCTACGAGGCCTGTCCGGCTACCTGTGCCGATGACGTCCCGACGATCGCCACCTTCTCCGACGTATCCGATTGCCTGGTTTGCCTGAACCGGGCCCGCATCGAGCACTTCGCCCAGGAAGCCTTTGGATCGCCGGTAGCGCCCCTGGAATCCGGTGAGGCCGGCTGCCACCGAAGCATCGTCAAGAACGGCTCGAGACTGGTCGAGTCGGCCATCAAAACCGTCTCCAAGTGCCAGGCCAAGGCGGAGAAGGACGGCGCCACGACGACGACCGATTGCGTGGAAACAGACTTCGACACTCTCACCGCAACCGCCTACGCCCAAACGCTCGGCAAGATCTCCGACGGCAAGTGCGCGGAGCTCCCGCTCCCCCAGGCCTCGTTCGACGCCTGCGGGAACGCCGGCAACACCTCGACGCTCGCTTCTTGCGTCGGAAGCAACGGGCTGACGGACAGCGCGTCCCTGGTGACCGCGCTGCTGGAGCTTCCGGCGCCGACTGCGACGACGACGACGACCACCACCACCACGCTGGCCGTCGGCGATCCCGAGTGTCCGGACACGGCCGATCTGTTTCTGCACTCCCGCGATTCGAACATCGCCTGCGTGGACGACAACGACTGCTCCGCCCCGAGCACCTGCGACCTCGCCCTGGGACGCTGCAGCACCCCGACCGACCACGACGAGGGCTGGACGGGACTGGCCCATGACTCGGACACGAACGACGGAGTCCGCGAGCGTCTCCACCTGTACTGTCCGGGTCCGGACGCGCCCGGTTGCGGCGAGTGTACCCTGCAGGGCCTCTCGCCCGAACCCGGCAACTGCCGCTGCTCGAACGACCTTCGACAGGTCTGTGACACCCCGTTCAGTTCCAACGGTTGCGCCGCCACCTACTCCTGCGACGCGGGCCCCTTCCAGGGCGACACCTGCATCGTGGCAGGGGACTGCGACGCCGGGGCGTGCGCGCGTCGCTGTTCCAACGACAACGCCACCGTCTGCACCACCGACGGCGACTGCCCCGGCGGAACCTGCCGCCTGCTGTCGGACAAGCGCTGCGGGGACGGTTCTGCCTGCGACAGCACGCAGGACTGCAGCGGCGAGTGCGCATCCCTGGAAGGCACCTGCGATTGCTTCCTGGGAGCTCCGGTTCCCACGAGCATGGGCGGCACGCCGATGTGCGTGGTGCAGCGCTTCGAGGATAACGTGAGCGGCACCCTCAACGTGGATACCGGCGAGATGGCCCTCTCCACGATGCTCCGGGCGACGATCCACCTGGGAATCTCCACGCTCGGCGCGTGTCCGACCTGCGGCGGCACCTGCTCGGACGACGCGGAGCAGTTCTGCACCTCCGACGCGGACTGCGCGATGGGCACCTGCGGCGTGGACCCGACACCCGGGGACGGCGTGCGTGGCGGCACGTGCACCGGTGGAGCCAACGAGGGGCTGTCCTGCGACGCTTCGGCGACGAACGCCTCGTTCCCGGCGACGCCCGGCAGCACAGGCGGAGGCTCCTACAGCCTCGACTGCCTGCCCACGGTGGGCAGCAACGTGAGCGGCAGCGGGCTGTTGATCTCGCTGGCTCAGGGGACGGACGCGTCCCAGCTCGACGCCGATCTTTCCTGCGGCGGAGTCGCCCCCGAACTCTCGTGCCCCTGCCTGCAGTGCAGCGGCGACACGACGGTGGCCTGCAACAGCGACCTGGACTGCGCCGCCACGCCCGGCAAGTGCACCTCGGCCAATCTCACCTGCGAGGACGACGGGGACTGCAGCAGCGCCGATGTCGGGCCCTGCATCACCTTCATCTCGCGCTGCAGCAAGCAGACGTCGCGGGTCTGCGCCACCAACGCCGACTGCACGGCGGTGGACGTCGGGACCTGCGATCCTTCAACCTGCTCGAGCGCCGGAGGTCTCGCCGGCTCGTTCCCTCTCCCCAACGGCTGCGACGACCTGTTGTGCTCGGACGCGGGCGGCGGAGAGGGCGAGTGCACCACCGGCCCCGACGACAGGTTCTGCGACGGCGTCACCAAGGCCAATGGCGAAGGGATCCTGGCGTGCGCCGCGGACATCGACTGCGCGCCGGAGACCGTGGGCGTGGACGCTGGCGAGTGCACGCTGGTGCAGAGGCGCGAGTGCTTCCTCGACTCCATCGTGGCAAGCGGGGATTCCGACCCGAACTACCCCGTGCTGGCGGCCACCCACTGCCTGCCTCCGTCTTCCAATGCCGGCGTCAACATCGTGTCGGGGCGGCCGGGGCCGGCCCGTCTACTTCAGCAGACGACGCTGACGAGCTACTGCGGAATGACGACGTACAGCCCCGGGGCGGGCTGCCCGTAAAGGCGCAGCAGCCCCCTCGATCGTTCGGACCGGGCGGAGCCCCGGGCCGGCCACAGCTTTGCAACCCGCGAAAGCCGTGGCCGGCCCGGGGCTCCTGCCGTCGGGACGGCAAACCTGGCGCCCGGACGGAAACCGCCGTGGAGGAACTGCCGCTTCAGCCGTCGGACCGCGGCGGGAGCCTGGCCGGCTCGGTGGACGCGAGGAAGTCCAGGAGCAGGGCGGTGAAGCGCTCTGGATCCTCACAGTGAGGGTAGTGGCCCACTCCCGGGAAGATCTCGAGCCGGCTCCCGGGCATCGCCTGGTGCGCCGTGTAGGCGTGACTCACGGGGATGAAGGGGTCCTCGGCGCCCCAAACGATCATGGTGGGCATCTTCTCTGCCGCGTGAAGCCGGTCGAGGGCGCTGACGGCCTGCCCCCTGAAATCGACCACACTGCGAAGGCTGCTGAAGAAGGCGCGGCGACTGCCTGGATTCACGAGCGAGGCGTAACTTCTCCAGACCTCCCGGCCGGCCGCGGACGACGGCCTGCCGGCGTCGGCGAGCCAGCCGGCAACGCGCTCGCCGGCATCGCGCAGCCATGGGCCGCAGAACACCGGAAAAATCTGTTCGAACCCGGGCAGGCTGAGCAGCCGCAGATAGAAGGTGAGTTCGCGGCCCAGGCCGCCGCTGTTGACGAGCACCAGGCGTTCGCAGCGCTCGGGAAACTGATACGCGGTCTGCATCACCACGCCGCCGCCGAGGGATTGTCCCACGAACGTGGCTCGGCCGAAGCCGAGGACGTCGAGCAGATCGCGCAGGCTGTTCGCATGCATTTCCAGGGTGTAGTGGGCCGGCGGGCTGTCGGACAGGCCCTGGCCGAACAGGTCGGGCGCGAGCACGGTGAAGCGCTCGGCCAACGCAGGCATCACGTACTTCCATGTCTCGCCGCTGCCGGCCATTCCGTGCACCAGCATCAGCACTGGTCCGTGACCCTCCAGGCGGTAGGCGATTCGACCTGCGTGCAGCGCGACGGACCGCGGTGCGATCGCTGCCCAGCGGGTTTCGATAGAGTCCACGATACCGCAAGAGACCCCGTGGCGACGCGCCAATCAAATGCGGCGTTCTTCACCCCTCGGCCGGATGGGATCGTCGGCGCCACGGTCTCCCAACCATCTGTCCCGGGTCCGCGGCAGTCCCGGCGGCGCAGAGGGTATTGCGTCGCGCCGTTCCTCCGAGCATAAGTCGCAGCCCCAAATCGGATGAGTCCAGGAGACGTCGCGATGCTTTCGAGAAGACCCCGAAACCCCGCCTATCCCATGACGCCGGGGTCGCTGCTGGCGGCGGCCTGCCTGGCAGCCCTGTCGGCGCTTCCCGCCCGCGCCCAGTCCACGCCGGCCGAACGAGCCTCGACCCTGCTGGACATCAGCGGGGTGGCCTGGCTGGAAGACGACATCTTCCTGGCGGTGCATGACGGCAAGAACAGCGATGCCGAAAGGGACTGGCCCCGGGCCAGCCTGCTCCTGCTGCCGGCCGACGTGACTTCGCCTCCCGCCTTCGCAAGGGAAGCGCCCGAGGGCCTCTATTTCCAGAACCTGGAGATCGCCTGGCCCACGGGCGAGTCGAACGATCTCGAGAGCATCGCCCGCATCCCCGGCACGCGGCAGTTCCTGCTCGTGGAGAGCGGCGACGATTGCAGCGGTTTCCAGCGCATCTTCCTCTCGACGCTGGGCGGCTCGTACAACCTGACCATCGACGAAGTCGTATCCTGGCCGGTGGAGCCGGGCAGCGGGTGCGACGGAGTCTTCAACGTGGAGGCCTCCGCCGTGTTTCACGTCGGCGGGCAGTTGTACTTCGTGTTCGCGGAAAGGGCCGAAGGCCAGCCGCATACGGAACTTCGCTGGGCGAAGATGGAAACGGCCCCGCTCCGGTTCGGCACCTTCTCCTCGTTCCGCTACGCCGCAAGAACCCGGGGGCCGGGAGTGCGCCCGCTCGTTGCCCTTGATGTCGATGACCAGGGGCAGGTCTACGCGGCTACCGCCTACGACTCCGGCGAGGACAACGGCCCCTTCCGCAGTTACGTTTCGCGCATTGGCCGTTTCGCGCCCGGCCGCGGCGGCAGGGCGCGATTCATCCCCTCTGGCAAGTTCGCTAACGTTGCCCGACAGGACGGCTTCAAGATCGAAGGCGTTGCGGTCCGCCCCGTGGACGCCGGTGCACTCGAGGTGTACGCCGGCACCGACGACGAGAATTATGGCGCCGTGCTGCGCCAGGTCGCGCCGGTCCCCTGAGTCCTCGGCGTCGGCGCCAGCTTCTGCGGTTTTTCTCGCAGGAGGCGGAAGGGCGTTCCCGGATGCTGGAAACCGCGGCCGGAAAGGCGAGTGATTGCGGACATCCGTTTGTGCACCGCGAGGGCGCGCTTCTTGCTTCGCTCCTGCCGTAGCCAAGGAGGTTCCATCATGGCAACCGGAAAAACCGACGAACTCAAGGGCCGCGTGAAGGAAGCCGCAGGGGCGCTCATCGGTGACAAGAAGCTGAAACAGGAAGGGAAGACCGACCAGGTGGTCGGCAAGATCAAGCAGAAGGTTGAGAAGGTGCTCGACGTCGTCAAGGACGCCGTCAACTGAGACCAGGGCGTGGCGGTCGCTTCGTGCAGGACCGCCACGTCCGGTGCACCGTCCCCCGTTTGCGCCGCCTCAGCGGTAAAGGAGCAGTCGTATGCTCGAGACCATTGCTTTAATCCTCATCGTTCTCTGGCTTCTGGGGCTGGTTTCCTCGTACACCATGGGCGGTTTCGTCCACCTCCTGCTGGTTGCTGCCGTTGTCGTGGTGCTGATCCGTATCATCCAGGGACGCCGGCTGCTCTGAGCCGGCTACCGGGCGACGGCGTCGTCCTTCCTGCCGCAGAACCTGCGGCAGGAAGGACGCGCCTCGTTCGCGCCGAACGGCACCCGGGGTCGGCATGGTGAGTCACATCACAGGAGCGCGTCCGCCGTTCCTGCGCCGGATGCCGGGAATGGCACCCCGGCCTTGAGAGTTCCCTCGTTTTCCCGATTCCTCGCCTGAAAGTACGAGTCGTATCCATCTTTACGAACGGGGCCTGTCGGGGGTAGTCGAGTGGGTGCACCCGGACGTCGTTGGACGCTTTCGGGACGCCGGAGCGATCGGGCCCGGCGGAAGACAAGGGGAACGACATGAGCATGAAAAGCTTGGTGGCTGCTGCGATGGTGGCGCTGCTGTGGGTTCCGGCGACAGCGTCGGCGAGCGACGTCTGCGGCGACCTCGACAGCAACGGAAGTATCGTGGCCAGCGACGCGCTGCGGTTGCTTCGCTTCGCGGTCGGGCAGGACGTGCAGATTGCCTGTCCCGCCGCAGTTGGCGGTCTCTGCTGGGATCTCAACGGCGATTCGGTCTGCGACGCAGAGGAAGACGTGGACGGGGACACCTTCTGCAGCGCGATCGACTGCCAAGGACCCCCGGGACCGGAAGGGCCTCAAGGGCCTCCAGGCCCCCAAGGCGAGGCCGGTCCGCAAGGCGAACAGGGCGAACAAGGCGAACAGGGTGAGCCGGGCGCGGTCGGTCCCCAGGGCCCCGCCGGTCCCACGGGCGCTCCCGGCCAGAATGGGAAGGACGGCGTAGCCGGCCCTCCCGGAAGCGACGGCCCTCCCGGAACCCCTGGCACCCCAGGCCCTCCGGGCTTCCAGGGACCTCCGGGAACCCCCGGCATTCCCGGACCTCCGGGGGCCGACGGCCCGCCGGGAACTCCCGGCATTCCCGGCCCTCCCGGTGCCCAAGGCCCGCCCGGCCAGGACGGAAAGGCTCCCGGCTGGATCCAGAAGTTCAACTCGGCGGCCATCAGTTCGCTGACCACCAACGTGCTGTCCCAGCAGGTCGAGGGATCCGGCGCCTACATCGTCAACGCCAAGGTCAACGCGCCCTTCGCCAACGGCAACAAGCAGGTCACCTGCAACCTGGTGGCCGTGGAGAACAGCGTGCCGACGACGATGGATTCCTCGGAAGCCCTGCTGCTCGGCAACTCGACCACGACGGCCAAGGGCGTGATCGCCCTCGGCGGCGAGTACCAGCCGGGCGGTGGCGCGGCGGCCAGCGTGAACATCGTGCTGGCCTGCTGGACCGGCGGCGATAACCGCACCCTGACCAAGGGGTCGATGACCGTCCTCGGCGTGAGCGCGATGAACCCCTGAGGAGTTCGCTCCCGTCGTTGGAAGGGCAAGGGGCGTCCGGACACGGGCGCCCCTTGTCGTTGGAGGGAGAACGAAAAGAAGCCGCGTTAGTTACTGCCGCGCGTAGTACAGCTTGCGTCCGCTCGTCAGCGTGGACTCGAGGGCGATCCAGTCGTCGTCGCCCGTGTACCAAAGATTGATGTCGAGGTCGTTGCCGACGATGGCCACACGGCGCGCGCGCGTCGGCTGCCCCTTGTACGTCACCGTTTCTTCCCCGCGCTCTCGCAGGGTCACTTCTTCCCACTTGCCGGTCTGGGAATTGAGAAGGCGAGGGGAACGAAGCTCCGTCGGATTCCAGTAGGCGAAGGAGTCGATGCAGCCGGGCAGCTCCTCGCGGCCTTCGAGGGTTTCCACCACCAGCCCATCGCCGGCCGGCCTGGCATCCACGCGGAAGGCCTTGCCGTTGTCGTCGGTGGTGGACTTCATGCTCTTCAGGCAGCCGCCTTCCCAGGTCTCCTCGTTGCGGTGACGGTAGGAATAGGCGGTAAAGAACAGCAGCTTCACGTCGAAACTGGCCTCAATGGAAACGCGGGAGGACTCGCCGTCTCGCGTTTCGCGGAACACCTGGGAGCCGATGGGAGAGCCGTCGAGGAGGACCTGGAAGCGCCACTCCCTTTCTTTCGGGGTGTCGGCAAGGGCGGCAGCCGGGACCAACAAGGCCAGCAGGGAAGCAACGATCCGGAGGGCAACGTTCATGGCTCCCCGTTAGCACGGGGAGCACGGGGCTTCACCCCGGGCCTGCCCGCGCGGTTGCATGGGCTGCCCCTCTCGGGGATGCAGGCTCCGGCGGCAAGGAGCGCCACGAGATGGACCTTTTTCTGGCAAGCGGCGGCGGCTTCCTGGCAGCGGTGATCTGGATGGATCTCATGTTCGACACGCTGGCCGTCGGGCCCCGCGCGGCCGGCCCCGACGGCGCGGAGCTTCCCGAGGACTCGCTGGCGCGCATCGCCACCTATTACCGGCGCGTCACCACCACGGCCTCCCCGATGAACTACCTGGTCAGCGCGGTGATGGCCGGCATGGTCCTCGTCCTTGTGCTTCAGCTGACGACGGGCGATGCCGCAGCGGCGCCCGCGGCGACCTCGCTGGCCCTTTGCGGAGTGCCGATCACGCTGGCCCTGCTTCGGGTATTTCCCAATGCGATCCGGCTCGGAACGAGAACCGACTCCATCGGCGAGCAGAGCCGCCTGGCCAGGGCCATCCTCTTCGACCACCTCCTCTGTTTCGCTGCCATGCTCGCCTTCCTCGTCGTGCGCTTCTCGGTTTCCGCCTGACGGCGGGCGACGCGCTTCTTCAGCGCGGCTTGCGGGGAAGCGGGCTGGGCCGGGCATTCGGCCTGCGCAGCCACACGCTGCGCGCGGGCTCGAGTCCGGTCGCGGGATCCTGAACCAGGCGGTAGTTTCTTTTCACCCAGGCGAGGTAACCGGGGAGGGATCTGGACAGGCGCCCCTCGCGCCTCAGCACGAGGACTCGCGCGGCGAGGCTGTGTGTGGTGGCCTCGCGCAACTCCAGGGATCTCGACGCGATGCGGGCCAACGACGTGTCGCAGAGCCGGGGCGGGGCCTGTCGCCCGGCCAGGTAGACCGCCATGGGGTCGTCGCCTCCCACCATCTCGTCCGGCTTCGTTTGGCGGCGGATCCAAAGGGCCGTGTCCCGGAGCGACTCCGCCGCAATCTCGTGTCTCGGCGCTTCGGGAATCAGCGGGAACATGGCGTCTACCTGGCGCGGCAGCAGCAGCGGCGGAAGAGCCCACAGCGTGACGGCCACGGCTACCCAGAACGCGGGAGTCCGGCTTCGCCGCCGTTCGGCGAGGAATACCGGAAGGGCAGCCGCCGCCAGCGCAAGGGGCGGCGCGTACAGGATGAAGTGTCGCCAGAACAGGGGTGTCTGCAGGGCCAGGGCCAGCGACATCCACAGCATCCAGACGCCCAGCCACGAGGCCGCTCGCGGTCGTGCGCGAGCGAGGAGGGCCGCGCCGGCGACGGCCGAGGCCAGGACGACTCCGTCGGCCGGAAGCTGCTGGAGGAGGCGCCAAACGTTGCCGAGGGGATTCGGCCCGAAGACCTCGCGCTTGGCCAGATGGAAGCCGACTGTCTGTTCGAAAAAGGCCGCGGAGTCGTAGCGCAGCAGCGGCAGGGCGAGCGCGACGAGGGCGCCTGACGCGACCACGAAGGCACGCGCCGCCGCGCGCCTGCAAAGGGAGGTTCCGCGACCATCCGTCTCCCAGTCGCCGTTCGGTCCGCGCGAGGGCGCGAACAGCAGCAGGAGGCCGAGGGGAAGGAGCATCGGCGCGACCAGGAGCTTGAACAACAGGGCAAGGGCCATGAGACCGCCGGAGGCGGCGAGCCAGGCGCGGTGCCAGAGCCGCGCGCGAGCGTGCAGGGCGGCGCACAAGGAGAGCAGGGCCATGGCCAGGGCAGGGGTTTCGGCCTGGACCACGTGGCCGAGGTCGCCGAAGCGTGCCGAAAGGGCCAGGGCGGCGGCGGCCGCCGGTGCAGCCCAGGGCCCGGCCAGGCGACGTCCGAGGTCCGCGACGGCCGCCAGGGACAGGAGAGAGAAGGCCAGGATCAGCATCCGCGCCGTCTCCAGGCTGTCGCCGGCCAGGCGCATTGCCGCTGCCAGGGTCTCGAGGAAGGCGGGAGGCTGCGAAGAGAACACGGACGTGAACAGGGGATGGCCGGCCACTACCGAGCGCGCCGAGAGCAGGTAGACACCTTCGTCGTATTCGCGCTCGGAAGCCTCGCCGAGGATGGCAACGCGACTGGCCGCAAAGGCCGCCATCACCAGAAGTGTGGCGCACAGCACGCTTCGCGGCACGCCCGCCGGTCCTTGGATGAACGTTTGCTGACTCGCTTCCGACATCGTCCGGGGCGTCCCGTGACTGTCCCGCGGGGCCGTCATTCGGAGCCGGCCCGGCTTGTCATTCGCGCGACCCGCAAACAAGATGCCGGCGGCGGTGCTTGTGGCCCGCCGACGGAAGCCCGCCCGCGAGGTCTACGATGCCATCGGTTCTGCTCCGGCTCGACAAGCTCTTCTCCGATTCCAAGTCCATGGATCATTTCCAGGCCGGCGACGTGGTGTTCGCCGAGGGCGGCGAAGGCGCCTTCATGTACGTGGTGGTCGAGGGCACCATCGACATTTTCGTCGGCGACAAGCTCATCGACATTTCGGGGCCCGGAGACCTCCTCGGCGAGATGTCGCTCATCGATTCCAACCACCGCAGCGCCACCGCGGTGGCCCGCACCGAGTCCCGCCTGGCCCGCGTGGACGAGTCCGAGTTCCTCTCGATGGTGGTCGATACTCCCTTCTTCGCCTTGCACGTGATGCGCGTGCTGGTGCAGCGCATGCGTCGCACGGCCTCCCGGGCCTGATTCCCGCGAGGCGCCGCCTCGCGGCGATCCCGAAGCATCGCGCTTCAGGCGTCCCAGACAATTCCGCCGGATGGTTTGTTGCCGAAGAGCACTTCGACGGGCGAGCGTTTGTCGATGTGCCCGACCAGGCCGCTGTACACGCCGAACCCGCACAGTTCCTGGAGGCGGGGCTCAAAGCCGCGCACCACGTCGGCCGGGATCCCGAGCTGCTGGTTCTCCTGCTGGCGCATGAAGCCCGCGCAGTAGTTCATCGCGATGCCCGTGCGGCGCTTGTCGCTGCGGTTGGCGCCGCCCCCGTGCCAGAGGCTGCCGTGCCAGATGAGGACCGAGCCGCGGGCCATCTCGGCCGGGATCGATTCGTAGTGTTTCAGGTAGGTGGGCGAGCGGTCCTTCAGGTGAGTGCCCGGAAGGATGCGCGTGGCGCCATTCTCCTCGGTGAAATCGGTGATCGCCCACATCGTGTTGCAGACGGTGGCCACGTGGGGTTTGGCGATGGGAATGAGTTGGTCGTCGGCGTGAATGGGCTGGGCAATCTCGCCCGGATCGATGGCGATCGAGGACAGGGAGGAGACGAGGCAGCCGGAGTCGAGCACCTTCTCCACGATGGGGAGGATGCGGGCGTGCACGGGGATGCGTTCGAAGACCTTGCCGCGGGCCAGCAGGTTGTAGATGCGCACCGTGTTCGCGCCCTCGAAGGGATTGCCGGCGGGAACGGCGCCGAGTTCCTTCTCCAGATGCAGCAGCGTGCGATCGAGCTCGTCGAGGAGCGCGGGCTCGATCGCGTTCTCGACGATGGTGTAGCCGTGCTCGGCGATGCGGGCGGCGTGGGCTCCGAAGTCGTCAGCCGCGCTGGTCATCCGTTCAGGCGGCCTGTTCGCGACCCTTCAGGTGCTCGGGCACCAGGGGCTGCACGCCGAGCTCGGCCAGCAGCTCGCGGTCGTGGTCGCACTCGGGATTGCCCGTGGTGAGCAGCTTCTCGCCGTAGAAAATCGAGTTGGCGCCGGCCAGGAAGCACAGGGCCTGGGCCTCGTCCGACAGCGAACTGCGGCCGGCCGAAAGGCGCACGACCGAGGTCGGCATCAGGATGCGGGCGGTGGCGATCATGCGCACCAGCTCGAAGGGCTTGACCGGTACCTGTCCGGCCAGCGGCGTGCCCTCGACGGCCACCAGGGCGTTGACGGGAACGCTCTCGGGGTGCACGGGCAGGTTGGCCAGTTCCACCAGCATGCCGCAGCGGTCGTCCACCGACTCGCCCATGCCGATGATGCCTCCGCTGCAGACGGTGATGCCCGCCTCGCGCACGTGGCGCAGCGTGGTGAGGCGCTCGTCGTAGGTGCGCGTGCTGATGATCTTGTCGTAGTACTCGCGCGAGGTGTCCAGGTTGTGGTTGTAGGCGACGAGGCCGGCGTCCTTCAGGCGGCGGGCCTGGTCGCCCGTGAGCATGCCGAGGGTCACGCAGGCTTCCATGCCGAGGTCGGTCACGCCGCGCACCATCTCGCACACGTTGTCGAACTGCGCGCCGTCGCGCACCTCGCGCCAGGCCGCGCCCATGCAGAAGCGCGAGGCGCCGGCCTCGCGGGCGGTGCGCGCCGCATCGAGCACTTCGGCCACGTTCATCAGCGCTTCCTTGTCCACGCCGGTCTTGTAGTGAGCGCTCTGGGGACAGTAGGAGCAGTCCTCGGGACAGCCGCCGGTCTTGATCGACAGCAGCGTGCAGAGCTGCACTTCGCTGGCCGCGTGGTGCTCGCGGTGCACCGTCTGGGCGCGGAAGAGCAGGTCGCTCAGGGGAAGGTCGTGGATGGCCCGGACTTCGGCCAGGGTCCAGTCGTGGCGGGTCGTGGTGGCTGGCATGCGCGCTCCTGTAGCGGGGCGGGAGCGGGGGTGCAAGGCGCCGCGGCGGGCGCCGGAGGGCCGCTTTCTCGCGTCCTCGGCAGGCGGCGGCTATACCGGCCGCCAGGCGCCGGGGGCCTCGGGCCCTCGCTCTTTCCGGACAGGAGCCACGATGATCTACGACAGCATCCTCGACACCATTGGCCGCACCCCCGTCGTCCGCCTCAACCGCATCGCGCCCGCCGGTGTCACCGTCTTCGTGAAGTGCGAGTTCTTCAATCCCCTGGCCTCGGTGAAAGACCGCCTGGCCATCGCCATCATCGAGGACGCAGAGCGATCGGGAGCCCTGAAACCCGGCCAGACCGTCGTCGAGGCCACCTCCGGCAACACGGGCATCGCCCTGGCCATGGTCTGCGCCGCCAAGGGCTACCCCTTCGTGGCCACCATGGTGGAGACGTTCTCGATCGAGCGCCGCAAGATCATGCGGGGCCTGGGAGCCAAGGTGATCCTCACGCCGGCCGCCGAGCGGGGCCAGGGCATGGTGCGCAAGGCCGAGGAACTCGCGAAAAAGCACGGCTGGTTCCTGGCCCGCCAGTTCGAGAACCCGGCCAACCCGGCCTACCACCGCAACACCACCGGTCCGGAGATCCTCAGCGACTTCGTCGGCCGCCGCCTCGACTACTGGGTGACCGGCTGGGGCACCGGCGGCACGATGACCGGCGCCGGCGAGATGATCCGCCTGGCGCGGCCCGAAGTGCGCATCATCGCGGCCGAGCCGGCCAATGCGCCGCTGCTTTCGGGCGGCGAGTTCAAACCCCACATGATCCAGGGCTGGACCCCCGACTTCGTGCCGGCCGTCCTCAACCGCGAGGTGCCCGACGAGATCGTTCCCATCACCGATGCCGAGGCGATCGAGTGGGCGCGCCGGCTCGCGCGCGAGGAAGGCATCTTCTGCGGCATCTCCGGCGGCGCCACGGTAGCGGCCGCCATGCAGGTGGCAGCGCGAGCCGAACCCGGCGCGGTGCTACTGGCGATGATTCCCGACACCGCCGAGCGCTACCTGTCCACGGCGCTCTTCGCCGGCATCGAAGAGGGATCGGACCCCGAGCCCGTGTGAAGAAGGCGGATCGGACCCCGAGCCCGTGTAAGGAAGCATGCAGATGGCAAGCGGCGGCAAGCGCAAAAAGGCGACGACCGAAGCGGAGGAGGCGAGCGCCGCCTCGGCCCTGCTCTCGGCCGTCGGCGAAGCGCTTCGCGTGCCGAGCGGCCGCATCGAGAGGGCGGCGCGCTGGGGCATCCTCACCGGCGGACTGGCGGCCGGGGCTTTCGGCGAGGGCGTTCGCCGCGTCGTCAGCGGCGCGACCCTCGGCTACAGCGACGTCGTCTTCAACGACGCCAACGCCCGCCGCATGCTGAAGTCCCTCGGCCGCATGCGCGGCGCCGCGATGAAACTCGGCCAGGCCCTGTCGATGGAACTCGACGGCCTCGTACCGCCCGCGTTCACCGAGATCCTCGCCGCCCTTCAGGCCTCGGGCAACACCATGAGCGAGGCCCAGCTCCACCGCGTGCTCGGTCAGGCCTGGGGCAAAGGCTGGAAGTCGCGCCTGGCCTCCTTCGACGAAGTGCCGTTCGCGGCAGCGTCCATCGGCCAGGTGCACCGCGCCCGCACGAAGGAAGGGCGCGACCTCGCGGTGAAGGTGCAGTTCCCCGGCGTGGCCGACAGCATCGGCGCCGACCTGGAGAACCTGGCGACGCTGTTTCGCCTGACGGGCGTGGTGCCGGCCGACTACGACCTCGGCCCGTTGCTGGACCAGCTCCGCGGCCAGCTCGAAGCCGAGACCGACTACCGCCGCGAGGCTGCCAGCCTGACCCGCTACGCCGACCTGCTCGCGGGCGACGCCGACGTGGTGGTGCCGCGACCAATGGAGGCCCTCACCACGCGCCACGTGCTCGCGATGGACTTCGTACCGGGCATTCCCGTCGCCGAGCTCTGGCAGCGCCATTCGCGCGCCGACCGCCGCGACCGCGTGGCCCGCCAGGTGCTCGGCGTGGTGCTGCGCGAGCTCTTCGAGTTCGGCTTCATGCAGTCCGATCCCAACTTCGGCAACTTCCTCGTGGACGAGGACCGCCTGGTCTGTCTCGACCTTGGCTCGGCCATCGAGATTGAACCGGTAGTTCAGGAGCGCATCCGCGAACTGCTGCGACTGGCCTGCAGCGGAGAGAAGGCCAGGCTGATGCAGGCCTTCCGCCAGTGGGACTGGGTAGGGGACGAGAGCGACGACAAGGTGGCGCCGGTGGCGGACCTGATGATCATGATCACCGAGCCGCTGAGGAAGCGGGGAACCTACGACTTCGCGGCCAGCGACCTTGCGGAACGCGCCCGCGACATGGGCATGGACATCGTCTTCCGGCGCGGCATGCGCCGGCCGCCGCCGCCCGAGATGGTCTTCGTCAACCGCAAGCTCGGCGCCCGCATCGACGTAGCCTCCATGGCCGCCCCCCACATCGACCTCCCCTGAAAACCCGGGACAGGTACAGTTTCCGATGGGGGGGGGATCGGTCGGGCGGCTTTCTCCTCGCTGCGAAGATGCCCTGCGCAGGGCGCCGATCCTCGTGCCTGAGGCTCGCCGCCCCACGCGCACTCCGCTTCAGATCAACCCCATCGACATCATCGCATTGGCCACCTTGAGGAAGCCTGCGATGTTGGCGCCGACCACGTAATTGCCCGGCGAACCGAACTCTTCGGCCGTTTCCCAGGTCGCTTGGTGGATTCCGCTCATGATCTGGTCGAGCTTCTCCTCCGTGTGGTCGAACGTCCACGAATCACGCATGGCGTTCTGCTGCATCTCCAGCGCAGAAGTCGCCACACCGCCGGCATTGGCCGCCTTGCCTGGACCGAAGGCCGTACCCGCGGCGAGAAATACCCGCACGCCTTCCGACGTCGTGGGCATGTTGGCGCCCTCGACGACCGCAATGCAGCCGTTCCTGACCAGTAGCGCGGCGTCCTCGGCGTTGATCTCGTTCTGGGTGGCTGACGGGATCGCGAGTTCGCAAGGAATCGCCCAGATGTTGCCGCCGCGGATGTAGCGGGCTTCCGCGTGATAGCCAGCGTAGTCGGCGATCCGGCGTCGCTCGACGAGCTTGAGCGTCTTGATCAGCGCGAGGTCGAGGCCGCTTTCGTGCACGATCACGCCGTCCGAATCGGAGCACGCCACCACCTTCCCGCCGAGCTGGTGGATTTTCTCGATGGCATGAAGCGCGACATTGCCGGAACCCGACACGACGCAGGTTCTGCCTTCGAGGGACTTCCCGCGGACCGCGAGCATCTCGCGCAGGAAATAGACGGCGCCGTAGCCGGTCGCTTCGGTGCGAACGAGGGCGCCTCCCCAGCCGATGCCCTTGCCCGTCAGTACGCCGGACTCGTAGTTGTTCGTGATGCGCTTGTACTGTCCGAACAGGAACCCGATCTCGCGCCCGCCGACGCCGATGTCGCCGGCAGGGACGTCCCTGTACTCGCCGATATGACGGTACAGTTCGGTCATGAAGCTCTGGCAGAAGCGCATGACCTCGTTGGCAGATCTTCCTTTCGGATCGAAGTCCGAGCCGCCCTTGCCGCCGCCGATGGGCATGCCGGTGAGTGCATTCTTGAACGTCTGTTCGAAGCCGAGGAACTTGACGATCCCCAGGTTGACCGACGGATGGAAGCGCAACCCTCCCTTGTACGGCCCCAGCACGCTGTTGAACTCCACTCGAAAGCCGCGATGGATGTGCACCCGGCCGGCGTCGTCCTGCCAGGGGATACGGAAGATGATCTGGCGCTCCGGCTCACAGATGCGCTCGATGACCCGCTGGTCCGTGAACTCCGGGAATTTCACGAGCACCGGCCCCAGCGACTCGAGCACTTCCTGGACGGCCTGGTGGAACTCGCTCTCTCCGGGGTTGCGCGCCTGCACCTGCCGGTAGATCGCTTCCATGCTCTCGGTCCACACTGCCGCCATGCTCAAATCCTCCAACCGCCGATCGGCGTTCCCAAACCGCAGACACCTGTACGAACCTCGCCGCGCCTTCCCGGCACAGGTCGAGCTTTCTCCGCCGCCGCCGGACGGTGGAGGCATGAATCGTTATCGCGGGCGGGAGAGCAGTGGAAGCAAGCGCCAGATGGACGCAACAGGAGCTGACGGAAAGGCCGAGCCGTCCGTCTGTGCGGCGGGTCGCATGGACTGGAACCGGTGGGGGCTATCCGCGCACTGGAAGCTCTGCAAGGCTTGCCGCGGAGCGCGATCCGGCATGATTCGCAGAAGCAGTCTCAACTCTCTCAGGATAATGACTCCGTGCTGTGGAGCCCTGGTCATCTCCCTGGCGCTGGGTGGCTGCGGCTCCCTCCAGAAGTATCACCGCATCGGCGACGAGAAGAACGGGAAGGGCCCGCCCGTCCTGACCGTGGCCAGAGCAACCCTGGGGGCCACACTGGTGGCAACTGCCCGCGCCCCGGTGGCCTCGACCCGAACCGGGGTCGTCATGCTTCGTGCGAGGGTCCGTGCCCTCGTCTCCGGCGCCGTTCCCCTGCCAAAGGCGAGCGGAAAGGACGGTTCCTTGCCTGCTCAGGCCGGGGGGGAGGAGTTCGAATCCTACCTGGACCGGGAGAACCTGCCGGCGCGCACCACCGGAACGGTGGAGATCCTGGTGGGTGGAAGCTCCTTTTTTCCGCTCTTCCTCAACTCCATCGCCGGCGCCCGCATCCGCATCGATGTGCGGACCTATATTTTCGACAATGACGACTTCGCCGTCCAGGTAGCGGATGCCTTGAAGTCAAAATCCATGGAAGTGCCTGTGCGGGTGCTTTTCGATGGGCATGGCAGCATGCTGGCAGCAACGAAACCCCCGCCGTCCCCGCCCGAGGATTTTCAACCCCCGAAGAGAATTGGCCGCTATCTCACCGAGGGTTCCAACGTGGAGGTGCGTCGAACCTCCAATCCTTATTTTGTCTCCGATCACACCAAATTGCATATCGTGGATGGGGAGACCGCTTTTGTCGGCGGCATGAACGTCGGCCGCGAATACCGTTCCCACTGGCATGACATGATGACTCGCGTTAACGGCCCGGTCGTTGCGGACCTGGCGGCTTTGTTCGAGCGGCAGTGGCGCGCAGAATCGTGGTGGAAAGGGCGCTGGGGCAGCAGACGTTCCCAGGGGAGTGTCGGAGATTCCACCGCCGCGATCGATCCCGGCGAGTTGCAGCCCTTGCGGATCCTCCTGACGGATGCCTCACGCGGAAAGCGGGATATCGTGAAGGCCGCATTGATCGCCTTCCGGAGCGCCAAACGGCGCATCTGGATCCAAACGCCCTACTTCTCCTGCAACGACGTTGCACTGGAACTCGAACGTGCCCTGGCACGCGGGGTGGACGTGCGAATCATCATTCCCGGAGACAACGACACGGAGATCATGCATTCCAACAATCTTGCTGAGATGAGGTCGCTGAAAGAGAAGGGGGCGAAGGTTTACGCCTACCCTGGGATGACGCACCTCAAGGCCATGATCAGCGATGATTGGGTGATGTTCGGATCGGCGAACTACGACACCCTCAGCATGCGGATCAATCGCGAACTCAATCTGGCCACTTCCGATCCCCGTACCGTCGATGCCATCGCCAACCAGGTCTTCATCCCGGATTTCGGCCAATCCCACCCGCTGACCCTCGAACACCTGAAAGAAGAAAAAGGAGCCGTCGCGGATGTGATCGGCGATCAGCTGTAGCGCGCTGTCCGCGCTATGGCCCGAAGGCCCTAGGCGCGATCGCGGAGCGGTTTACCGTGCCTCATCGTTTGCAACGCCCGTTCCAGCGCGGCGATCACCAGTTCGTGGCCGCGCTCCACGCGTTCGTCCGGGCCCATCGACTCGGGCAGTTCGCGCGAGAGATCGATCGCGGGAAGGGCCTCGGTGGTGATGCGGGCGGGAAAAGGCAGGAGGCCGGAGCCCACGGCGAGAGGGGCGAAGGCCGGATGCACCAGGTCGAACGCAGCCGCGCCCGCCGCCGCGATCGCTCCGAGAGCGCCGAACGTGAGCGGCGCGCTCTCGAGACGCACGGACGAGCGCTTGAGGCGAAGCTTGTCCGCGATCCACCGGTTGCCCGGCAGCATCCAGTACGTCAGGTGGCTCCCGAGGGTCGCCAGCGGAACGATGGGCACCTTCCTCTCGAGCGCGAGCCGTATGTAGCCGCGTCGTTGGCCGAAATCGACGCGTCTCGTCTGGTAGAAGGGACGGAAGGAGTCGATGTCCCCGCCGGGAAACACGAGCGTGTCCCTCCCGGCCGCGAGGCACGCGCGTGCGTTGGCGTGGGAGGCATCCACACCGCCGATCGCCCGGAGCCAGCCGCCGATCTTCGGGTATCCGAGCGACAGCACGTTCGTCAGGCCATAGCCGGGGCGCCGTTCCCCGAAGTGCTGGTGCCATTTCACGAGCATGCAGGGGACTTCGACGATTCCCCCACCACTGTGGTTTCCGACCAACAGGCAAGGAGAAGGAGGAATGCTGTCGAGACCGCGAAACTCGTAGCGGAATACGCGGTCGGCAACCGGACCGAGGATCCTCGAAGTCGCTGCGATCACCTCAGGATCGCGCGCGGCAAGCGGGCCGGTGAGCAGGGAAGGATCGTGCGGACGATCGCGGACGTCGTTCTGGCAAGACGCGAGCATGAGGAAGACATCCTTGCATCGCACGAAAACGTAGCCAAGAGTTCGGCTGCGTTCCGCAGACTGCGTCGCGAGGAAACTTCCAAACGAACGATCGTAGCCCGACCGGCGAATGATGCGCCGGCACCCGACCGATCACTGCGCCGCGAAGGCCCGTAGAAAGAGCGAACTCAGCCCGGCTTCGGAATCTGCGCCTCGATGTTGATCTCGATGTCGACTTCCTCGCCGATCAGGTAGCCGCCGCTGTCGAGGGTTTTGTTCCAGATGATGCCGAAGTCCTTGCGGTTGATGGTGGTGTTGCCCGAGAACGCCGCCTTGTGGTTGCCCCAGGGATCGACCGCCGTGCCCAGCCACTCCACGTCGAGGACCACCGGCTTGGCCACGCCCTTGATCGTCAGCGTCCCCTCGAGCTTGCCCTTGGTGCGCTCCGCGTTCACGGCCGTCAGGTTGCCGCCCGTGAAGGTCATCACCGGGAACTTGGCCGCGTCGAAGAAATCCTCGTTGCGCAGGTGGGCGTCGCGCTTGGCGTCATCCGTGTCGATGCTGGCCACCTGGATCTCCGCGGAAACTTTCACTTCCTCTCGCTTGGCCGGGTCGATCTCCACCGTGGCCGTGTAGTCCTTGAAGAGCCCCGTGGTCTTGGAGAGCAGGTGGCGGATCTTGAAGGTGATGTTCGAGTGGACCTTGTCGGCCTCGAAGGTCTGGACCTGGGCGCTCGCGGTCGATGCGGCGAGCAGCGTGGCCGCCAGGGCCAGGGCGAAGCGGGAAGCGAGGGTTCTCGTCTTGGACATCGTGTTCTCCTGTTGGTTCGTGGACCCGACGGCAGCGAGGCCGGTCAGGACGCGTTGCGTTCGGGGCATCGCAGCGTGATCAGCGTGATCTCTCGCGGCGAGAATACCCGAACCGGTTGGCCGGTCACCCCCAGGCCCAGGTTCACGTGGAGCGTGGACCGGCCGAGGCGGTAGGTGCCGCGGGGAAAGTCACTGATGAAGCTGGCCAGAGACGAAGGCCGCGCCGCGGGCCAGGGCAGGGCGAGCTGGCCGCCGTGGGTATGGCCCGACAGCACGAGGCCGATGCCGAGCGATGCCGCCTGCGCGAAGAGGTCGGGGCGATGCGAGAGCAGCACCGAGGCTTCCTCGTCCGGCACCGCAGCGGCCAGCGGCGGCACCGCGTCGTGCTCGCGCACGCCGCGGG
>JBHEPB010000317.1:0-5589 GCA_046260515.1 Binatia bacterium | reverse complement strand
CGATGGCGGTCTCGAAGAGAAAGCGCACCAGGTTGTCGAGGCAGGCGGCGAAGCGGGCGACGGTGTCGGTGCCGCTGGCGCCGGCCCAGTGGGCGGTTTCCAGTTCGTCGCGGACGGCCTCGAAGTACTCGCGGGCCACGTCCGAGAGCTTTCCCTGGACGCTTCCCGGGGCGGGAAGGATCATCGACCTCGGCGGGCCGCCGTGAACGCCGGCCATGGGCTCAGGCGTCCCTGCCCGCGCCGGACCGGTTCCCGGACGGGAGGTCGCGGCCCCGCGGCCGGCTGGAGCGTTCAGAGGGCGCCGAGCCGCCGCTGCTCTTCCAGGAAAGCCTGGATGCCGCGAGCGACGCCGTCGGCGATCTGTTCGCGGTAGACCTCGGATCGCATGCGCAAGCCTTCTTCACGGTGGGTAAGGAACGCGGCCTCGACGAGTACACTCGGGGCCGCATTTTCGCCGAGGACGAAGAAAGGCCCTTCCTTGACGCCGAGGTCGTGCACGGTCTCATAGCGCATCCCGAGACGCTGCACCAATTCGCCCTGCACCAGTCGCGCGAGTTTCAGCGACTCGGCCCGACGTTCGAGAAGAGGGGGCGCGGCGGACGCGGAAGTGTCCCGGACGCCGGCCTTCGCGCTCGAACGGCCGCGTCCCTGCTTGCCCCCGTTCTCGAGCCTGGCCAGTCGGCGGGTGTCGCGATCACCGCTTGTCTCCATCGATGAACCGTCCGAGCGCGAGCGGTAGTAGGTCTCGATGCCCCGGACCCCCGACTTCGGGCTCGCATTGGCGTGAAGGGAGACGAAGACGTCGGCCCCCCAGCGCCGCGAGGCGTCGCGGCGGTCGGCCAGCGGCACGTAGCTGTCGCCGCTGCGGGTCATCACGACGTCGATGTCGCCGCCCTTGCGCAGGCGCCTGGCCACCCTCTCGGCGAGGTCGAGAACGATGTCCTTCTCGTATTCTCCGGTCCAGGCCTGGGCCCCGGGATCCTTGCCGCCGTGCCCGGGGTCGAGGATCACGACGGCCCTTTCGGCTACGGACCGGCGCAGGGAGGGAGGGCCGGCCGTTGCCGGCGCGGTGGCGGCGCGCAGGGACGGCGCTGCGCGGGAGGAGATCTTCGCGCGGGGCGACGGTGCTGGCGGAGGTTCGGCCGCTGCCGCGTCCTCGCTTGGCGACCGGGCCGCACCGGCATCCCGGAACGTGAGGACGAGACGCGACCCTTCGATGGCGGTCACGAGGCCCGGCCCCTTTCGTCCCGCGATGTCCACCGTGAGGCGCACGCCGCCTTCCGCTTCCTGCGCGAGCACGCCGTCCACCCGCGCGTCGGAGACCGGCAGCAGACGAGGCACGTCGGCGGCGAGACTGGCCGCCTCGATGTCCACGAGGACGGAATGTTTGTGGGGGCCGGCTTTGGTGCGGTACCGGAAGTCTCCATCGATCTCGATGACGATGCGGGTCGTGGAAGCGTCCGCGTCCGCACGGACATCACGGACGACGGCGGCCTCGACGGTCGTCGCGGCAACGAGCGTCGCTACGACGAGAAGCGTCGCGATGACGAAACCGCGACGCGCGACGAACATCGTTTGTAAGGAAAAGCCCCGAACCGCCACCACCAACCTCCACCATGTTCCGCGCGCGGCGTTGCGCCGCTTCCCAGGACCGTCGCGGCACGAGGCCGCGGCGTGGAACCACCGCGGATTATGGCTCCGCTCTGGCTTCCTGCACAAGGCGCGCCAGCAGGTTGAGGGCCTCCAGCGGCGTCAGCGTTTCGGGCTCCAGCGAGGCAAGCCTGGCGCGCAGGCCGTCCTCGCCGGCAGGCGCGCCCTCCGGCGCGGCAGGACGGGCCGAAAAGAGGCTGAGTTGTCCGCTACTTGCGCCGCCGATGCCCTCGCCGCTCTCGAACTTGGCCAGAATTGTACGGGCTTTCTCGATGACAGCTTCGGGGACGCCGGCCAGGCGCGCGACTTCGATGCCGTAACTGCCGCTCGTCGGTCCCTCGATGATCCGGTACAGGAAAATCACGCTGCCCCTGTAGCGACGAATGGCCACCGAAAAGTTGCCGGCCAGGTCATGTTCGCCCTCGAGGGCCGCCAGCTCGTGGTAGTGCGTGGCGAACAGCGTCTTCACGCGGCGCTCGAGCATCGCCTCGGCCACGGCCCACGCGATCGAGATGCCGTCGAAGGTCGAGGTGCCGCGGCCGATCTCGTCGAGCACCACGAGACTGCGTTCGGTCATTCCCTGCAGGATGGCCGCCGTCTCCGACATCTCCACCATGAAGGTCGATTGCCCGGCCGCCAGGTTGTCGCTGGCGCCGATGCGCGTGAAGATGCGGTCCACCAGCGGAATGCGCGCCGTCGTGGCCGGTACGAAGCAACCGCAGTGGGCGAGCAGCACGACCAGCGCCGTCTGCCGGAGATAAGTGGATTTGCCCGCCATGTTGGGCCCGGTGATCACCATCAGCAGGCGGCTGTCGGCGCCGAGGCGGCAGTCGTTGGCCACGAACGAAGTCCCGAGGCGAGCCTCGACGACGGGATGACGGCCGCCCACGATGTCGAGCTCCGTGCCGTCGTGCAGTTCGGGCCTCACGTAACCGCGCTGGTGCGCCGTTTCGGCCAGGCCGGACAGCGCGTCGAGGGCGGCCAAGGCCGCGGCCGTGCGGCCGAGCACAGGCTGGAAAGGCACGAACGAGGCCATCAGCTTCTCGAAGATCTGTTTCTCGCGCCCCGCCAGGCGCTCCTCCGCGCCGAGCACGTCGTTCTCGCGGCTCTTCAGTTCGGGCGTGATGTAGCGCTCGGCATTGGCCACCGTCTGCTTGCGCACGTAGCTCGCCGGAACCAGGGCCTGGTGGGTGTGGGTGATCTCGATGTAGTAGCCGAACACCCGGTTGAACCCGACCTTCAGCGACGGAATGCCGGTGCGCGACTTCTCTTCAGCCTCGAAGGCGAGGATCCAGCCCTTGCCGTCCCTCGAGATGCTGCGCAGACGGTCCACTTCCTCGTCGAATCCGTCGCGGACCACGGCGCCCTTTCCCACCGCGGGCGCCGGTTCGTCCACGATGATCGAAGCGATCGTGGCGCGCAGCGCGGGCAGGTCGTCGAGGTCGCCGGCGTGCAGGGCCAGGGCGCCGCGGCAGTCGGCCAGGCGGCTGCGCAGTTCGGCGATCCGCGCGAGGGCGTCGGCCAGGCGCACCGTGTCGCGGGGCGAAGCGCTGCCGGCACCGATTCGCCCCACCAGGCGCTCGAGGTCGCCGATGCTCTTCAAGGCCTCGCGCAGGTCCGAGCGCAGGCCGAAGTCGTCCACGAGGGCCTCCACGGCGTCGAGTCGGCGGCCGATGGCGGAGAGATCCGAGAGCGGCCGCACCAGCCAGGAACGCAGCAGGCGCTTGCCCATCCCGGTGGCGGACTTGTCCAGCACGGAGACCAGGGCCCCCCGCGTCGTGCCGTCATAGGATTCGAGCAGCTCGAGATTGCGCCGCGTGGAAGCGTCCAGGTGCAGGTAGGCGCCGGTGTCGTAGAACTCCGGCTCGCGCAGGTGGGCAATGTTGCCGCCCTGGGTGGCCGCGGCGTAGTCGCGGAGCAGGGCGCAGGCCGCGCGCGCGGGCGCCGGACCGGCCTCGCTCGTCGCGGTCGCTTCCACGGCCGCTTTCGCGGTCGCGGCCTGTTCGCTGATCACGCAGCGTGGCAGCCAACGCGCCAGCTTCTCTCCGAGCGAGGCCGAGGCGCCGGGTCGCAGCACGATCTCCGCCGGCGCGACGGTGCGCAGTTCTTCCTCGAGGCGGGAGTCGGAGACGATCTCGGCAGCGCGCAGTTCGCCGGTGGAAAAATCGCTGACCGCGAGGCCCCAGGCCCCGCCCTGTTCGACGACGGCCGCGAGATAGCTCGCGCGGTCCGGCGCCAGCGTTTCCTCGTCCAGGTTGGTGCCGGGCGAGATCACGCGCGTCACCTGGCGGCGGGCGATGCCCTTCTCGGGAAGCTCGAGCTGCTCGCAGACAGCGACCTTGCGCCCGGCTTCCAGCAAGCGGGCCACGTAGGGCCTCAGCGCGTGATAGGGGATCCCGCACATCGGGATGGGATGCTCGTCGTTGCGGTTGCGCGAGGTGAGCGTGAGGTCGAGGAGCTCGGCCGCGATCTCGGCGTCCTCGAAGAACAGCTCGTAGAAGTCTCCCATGCGGAAGAAGAGCAGCGCGTCCTCGTGGGCCGACTTGAACTCCAGGTACTGCTGCATCGCCGGCGTCAGCTTGGCCGCAATGCGCGCGCGGGACCCCCGCGTTCCGCCGCCCTTCCCTTCCGGGTTGGCCGCGCCGGCCCCGCCGGCCGCGGCGTCGTCGATCGATGCCGTGCTGCTCACAGGACCTTGCGCCTCTTGCCCACGTGGTC
This sequence comes from Binatia bacterium, assembly GCA_046260515.1. GTDB lineage: Bacteria > Desulfobacterota > Binatia > UBA1149 > CAITLU01 > DATNBU01. Next base: position 1,221 of record JBHEPB010000317.1, on the reverse strand, counting down.
CACGAGCACGAAGTGCCCGAGCTGCTCGGGCGTGGTGTAGAAAGCGCGCCCGCGGTTGATCGTCGTCATGCGCTGCACGAAGGCGCGCAACATGGGGCTGTCGTCGAGCATGAAAGTGTTAATGCGGATTCCCCGGCGCGTAACGCGCTCGACTTCTTTCAGGGTCTCTACCGTGGCCCGCGACGAAATGCCGCCCACGCTCATCGGCCATTCGCAGAAGAGGCGCCCGTCGCTGAAGTAGGCCGTCGGCTGGCCGTCGGTGATCACGATCATCTGCCGGGTGGTGGCCGGATGGCGGTCCAGCAACCGCGAGGCCAGGCGCAGCCCGTCCTGGAGGTTCGTGAACGGATCCCCCATGTTCCAGGTCACTTCGGCGAGATCGGCCGGCTTCAGTTCCACCGCGCGCGTGTAGAAGCCCACCATGCCGAAGTAGTCGCGAGGGAAACGCGTGCGCATCAGCGTCTCCATCGCCAGCGCCACCTTCTTGGCCGCGGCGAAGCGGCCCTCCCAGCTCATCGACCAGCTCATGTCGAGGAGCAGCACCGTCGAAGTGCGCGTGCTGCGCAGCCCCTCCTTCACCTGGAGGTCGCCGGCTTCGAGGGCAACGGCGCGGCCGGGTAGACGGCCGCCGCCGCCGGGCGCCCTTGCCTGGCGTGCCAGGGCCGCCTTCAGCGTGGCGGCCACGTCGATGGTCATCGGATCGCCAAACTCGTAGTGCCGCGCCTGCTCGGTCACGGTGTCGCTGCCGCCGCGGCGGTTCGCGTCGTGGCGACCGGCCGCGTCCGGCAGAAGTTCGGCCAGCATCTCCTTGAGCGCCAGCTGGCCCATGCGGCGCGCCGCCTTGGGCGTCAGCGTGGAACGCCCCTCCTTCGTCACCAGGTAGCCGGCCTCGACGAGCAGCCTCATCATCTGCCGCAGGCGGCCGACGGCCTGGCCGAACCCCTCGCCGAGCAGATCCCCCATCGCCTCTTCGTCCAGGGAATCGAGGTCCCTCTCGCGAAGCGCCCTCTCCAGCTCGCGCAGCTTCTCAAAGCGGTCGATCAGGGCCAGCGTTTCCTCGAAGCCAGGGCTCCCGGGGCCGTGAAACTGGTCGCGGTAGCGGCGCTGGAACCGTTCTACCCTGGCGATGTCGGCGGCCCTCTCGCTCATGCCCTCGAACGACTGCCGGGCGTCCTCGTCGGCGAAGGGCCAGGCCGCCATCTGGGCGAGGCGCTCCTCGAG
>JBHEPB010000315.1:0-31464 GCA_046260515.1 Binatia bacterium | reverse complement strand
CCGCCGCAACGGGCCCGACGAGGCCCTCCTGCCGTAGCAGCGAAGGACGACAGAATGGCGACAACCGGAAGAAGGAAGAAACCCGCGCCCGCCAAAGCCGGCGCGAAGAAGGCGGCGCGCCTGTCCAGGGCGACGCCGCCCCTGCCCAAGGTGCGGCTCACGGCCGAGGTCACCGCCGGTGGTTGAGCCGGCAAGCTGGGTCCGGCGGACCTTCGCTCAGTTTTGTCCCGGCTTCCGCGACTGACGGATCCGAACGTGCTGGTCGGCAACGACCAGTCCGACGACGCCGGCGTGTACCGGCTGTCGGCGACGAAGGCGTTGGTCACCACGGTGGATTTCTTCCCGCCGATGGTGGACGACCCGTACGTCTTCGGACAGATCGCCGCAGCCAACGCCCTGAGCGACGTGTACGCGATGGGCGGCAAGCCCCTGGTCGCCCTCGGCATCGTCGCCTTCCCGTCGAAGACGCTTCCCCTCGACCTCCTCGTGAGGATCCTGGAAGGAGCCGGCGAGAGGGTGAAGGCGGCGGGAGCGGTGATCATCGGCGGCCACTCGGTAGCCGACAAGGAACTGAAGTACGGCTTGGCGGTGACCGGCACCGTGCATCCCGACCGCGTGGTGAAGAATGGCGGCGCGCGCGTCGGCGACCTGCTCGTCCTCACCAAGCCCCTGGGCACGGGCATCGTCTGCACCGGCATCAAGCAGCGCGTTGCCCGCCCCGAGGAAGAGGCCTTCGCGATCGCGTCGATGATTGCCCTCAACGACGTTGCCGGCGCCGCGCTCACGCGCCACGGCGCTCACGCCTGCACCGACGTGACGGGCTTCGCGCTGGCCGGCCATGCGGTCGAGATGGGCGAGGCCTCCGGGCGAGTGAGGCTCGAGATCGATTCCTCGCGGCTCCCGCTGCTGCCGGGAACGGCGCGCCTGGCCGACGACGGCTTCCGCACCGGCGGATCCGCACGGAACCGGGACTGGCTGGGCCCGCGGCTGTCGATCGGCCGGGACGTGGCCCCGGCCCTGGTTGAGGCCGTTCTCGATCCCCAGACTTCGGGAGGCCTGCTGGTGAGCCTCCCGCCTCGCAAGGCCGAAGCCTACGTCGAGGCCCTCCATCGCCGCGGGCTGAGGCCGGCCATCATCGGGCGCGTCGCCGCACGGCCCGGCACGTCCCGGGTGGTCGTGGCGGTGTCCTGAGCTTCGGCGCCTTTCTCCCTCCCGGCGCCAGTGTCCCGCCCTACTTCCCGCTGGCCCCGGCCCCTTCCGCCTCCACCCCGCCAACATGGAAACCGCGGCCGGATCGCTGCATGATCCCCCGATCCAAAGCGACGCCGCACCCGGCTCGCCGATACTCGCAAGGGAGATCAAGATGTCGCCAGAAGCTGGAGCAAAGGGGCGCGCCATGCGCGCCAGGACCACCACCTGCACCCTCGGGACCATCGGTGTCCTTTTCGCCGCCCTGGCCGGTTGCCAGGACGGGGCTCCGGCCCCCGGCGCGGCCGCCAAGCCCGCCGCTGCGGGTTCGGGCCCGGTGCTGGCCACCTGGGCCGGCCACGAATTCACGCTCGGGGACTACCAGGCTGCGGTGGCTTCGCTCAACGCGCGGGCCCGCAAGAGCCTCGACGAGAGCCCCGAGCGCCGCAAGCAGTTCATCGAGAACCACATTGTCTCCAAGCTGATCTACGAAGCCGGGGTCGACAAGGGCTACGACAAGGAAGAGGCCATCCAGCGGCGCCTCGACGAACTGAAGGAACACCTCATCGTCCAGAAGGTGATGGAGGAGCAGCAGAGCGCTGACGTCTCCGACGAGGAGATCAAGGCTTACTACGACAGCCACCCCCAGGAGTTCTCCACCGAGAAGGTGAAGGCCAGCCACATCCTGGTCGATAACGAAGTCCTCGCCAAGGATATCGTCGCCAAGCTGAACGCCGACAAGACCCAGTTTGCCGCGTTGGCCGCCGAGCACTCCAAGGATCTCTCCAACGCCAAGCGCGGCGGCGATCTCGGGGCTTTCGGCCGTGGCCGCATGGTGAAGGAGTTCGAAGACGCCGCCTTCGCCCTGCCGGCCGACGGCGACATCTCGGCGCCGGTCCAGACCCGCTTCGGCTGGCACATCATCCAGCGCAACGGACGCGAGGACGGCACCGTCCAGCCCTTCGACCAGGTCAAGAACCAGATCAAGGTGAAGATGGTCAGCGAGCGCCGTCGCGACAAGACCACCGGGTTCATCGAAGACCTGAAGAAGAAGTCGGCGCTGGCCGTGGACGAGAAGGCCCTGGCCGCGGCGGTGGTCGGCGCCGGCGACAACGAAAGCAAGGAAAAGAAAGCGGCCCCCAGCGGCCACTAGCCGTCAGCAGCACCTGCTACAGCGTGCCGAAGTAGAGTTCCTTGAGCCCGTCGCTGTCGACGGCCTCGATGCGCAGCTTGCGCACGTCGTCGGCGGGGTTCCAGGGCAGGCTGAGGCTGGCGCTCTTGCGATCGCTTCCCGAGGGCTCCACGTAGGCGACGGTGTCGTCGTCGATGCGCACCCGCAGGCGGGCCAGGCCGTGGTCGTCGGAAGCCGAGATGCGCACTTCGAACATCTCCTCCGAGATCTCGTCGAGGCCGTCCACCGTCACCCGTGGAGGCTCGTTCCACCCGGGCTCACCGTGGGCTGCGACCGACAGGGGCAGTTCGCGCTCGAGGAAGAGCCCGTGCCTCTCCTCGGTCACGTAGACCGTCGCGCCCGGGACCTTCTCGAAGGAGCCGAGCAGGCGCACCTTCAGCACGAAAGAGGCCTTGGCGCCGGGCGCAATGACGTCGGCATCGCCCGTGCCTTCCAGGATCTCGAACTGTTCCTCGACGGGGTGCTTGAGCCTCAGCACCAACTTTTCGGCCGGCCCGGACCCGCGGTTCTCCACTTCCATGGCGATGTCGAGGCGGGAAGGATCGGTGACGTCGGCCGTGATGCTGGTCTGGATGGCGAGGTGGGGACGGGGCGTCTCGAGCACGGCCACGCGCACCGGCGACAGCTTGGAGATCTCGCCCTCGTCGTCGAAGAGCAGGGCGCCGATGCGCACGCGGCCGGTGCGGGTGGAGCCGGGCAGTTTCACCTTCATGCGCCAGCCCCGGGTGCTGCCGGGCTCGATGCGGCCGAAGGCCACCGGCTTGCCGTCCAGGACGGGCAGCGTGGAGTCGAGGATGCCGCGCAGGCGGTAGAACGGCGCCGCCGAGTTGTTCGTGATCCTCACGTCCACCTCGGTTTCCTCGCCGGCGCGCAGGGGCGCGACCGGGATCACCTGCAGGGCGAGGGTGGGCACGGTCTGGGGGCGCGGCCCGTCGGTCCAGTCGAGGCCGCGCGAGTACATGAACTCGGCGAGGTCGGCCTCCGAGGTTTCGACTGTCCTCTGGAGGAAGTCGCGGGCGTCCTCCAGCATCTGGCGGGCCGAAGGGCTTCCGTGGTTGCGCAGGATGGCGGCGGCGATTTCCACGGCCCGGTCGGTGCGGTTGGGGTCGTTCCTTTCCGCTTCCAGACGCACGGCGATCTCGCCGTCGTCGTCCTCGAGCAGCGTGGGATCGTCCTCGGGAAAGTCCTCCGCGAAGGCGATGCGGTAAGCGGCCGGCGCCGCTTCGATCTTCGACCACGTGGGGGTCTTCAGCCAGAAAGGCTGTTCCGATTCGTGGATGGGCAGGGGGATGGCCAGGCGCCCCTTGCCGACCTTCCAGCTGACGACCTCGATGTCGGGGACCAATCCCCCGCCGGGGATGGGATCCCCGTTGGGCAGGAAGTGCCCAACCGTCATCTTCATCGTGCTGGTGTCGTGAAGGGGAAAGGTCTTCTGGATGCAGCCCTTGCCGAAGGTGTGTTCGCCGATCAGCAGGGCGCGGTCGTTGTTGCGCAGGCTGGCCGCCAGCAGTTCCGAGCCAGAGGCGGTGACGGGCGAGGTGAGGAAGATGACCGGCAGGTCGGGGGCCAGCGCCGCGCCGGTGGCGCGCACTTCGGGGGTGAGGCCGCGGGCAGGTGCCCCGCCGCGTCCCGCCGTGGTGATCAGCAGACCCTCGCGCAGGAAGAGATCGCCGATGGCGGACGAGCCCATCATGCTGCCTCCCGAGTTGCGGCGCAGGTCGATGACGACGCCGCGCAGGTTCTTGTCCTCGATGGCCTTCTTCAGGTGCTGGCGGAAGTCGTCCGGCGTGGTCTGGCTGAACTGCGTGATCTCCGCGTAGAGGATGTCGGCGTTGAGGATGCGCGACTTGACCGAGGGGATCATCACGATGCCGCGCGTGACGATCACGCTGCGGGGTTCGGTTTCGCCCTTGCGGCGGATCAGCAGCGTGACGGTGGTGCCTTCCTCGCCGCGGATGCGCTCGACGGCATCGGTGGCGAGGATGTTCTTGGTGGACAGGTTGTCGATGCGAAGCACTTCGTCGTCGCTGCGCAGGTCGGCGCGGGCGGCCGGGGAATCCGGGTAGACCTCGATCAGCGTCAGCTGGTTGCGCCTGGCGCCGATGCGCGCGCCGATGCCGGCCAGGCGCCCCTGGTACTGGATGTTGTGCTCGGTCTGGTGCTTCTGGTCGAAGACCACGGAGTAGGGATCGAGGCCGACGAGAACCCCCGACAGCAGGTAGGAGTCCATGGGCGGCATCTTGGGAGGCAACTGCGTGGAGCAGGCTTCGAGGAAGCGGCCCACCGTGGTGAGCGGCTCCTCGAGATTGCGCACCGTGGCGTCGGCCGGGATCTCGATGCGTAGTTCACAGTCGGGCGTGGTGTAGAGCCAGGCCTTGTCCGAGAGCTTGCGGATCGCGACGTCGCTGACGTCGCGGGAATACACCTTGCCGGCCTCGTCGAAGAGGCGCGCTGGGGAGAGTTCCGAATCGAAGAGGTAGTGCCTTTCCAGCAGGGAGAGGCCGGGGGCGAGGGCAGGGAACAGCGCCGGGGTGTCGGCGTGCGCCGCACCCGCCACTGCCATCCAGCCTGCGGCGAGGATGCAGAGGCGGGTGCGGGAGCCTGTTCCGGGTCGTCGTGGCAGTCCGTTCAGTCTGGCCAAGTGCTACCGTCCGTTCGCGAGTCCGGCCGCGCCGTGAATTCGGCGCGGCCACGGACAAGGTAGCGCGGTCGCCGGGACGACCCAAGCTGGAATCTAGACCCAGCCTTGTTTGACGAGCAGGACGGCCGCCTGGGTGCGGTTGGCGACCCCGATCTTGCGGAAGATACGCTTGAGCTCCGACTTGATCGTCTCGCGGGAGACCGTGAGCTTGGTGGCGATCTCCGCGTTGGTCAGCCCGTCGCACACGAGGCGGAGAACTTCCTTCTCGCGCAGCGTCAGGTTCGGTCGCGGACGGTCCGGATCGAACCTGTAAGTGCCTTCGGACGTCATCGGTCGCATGGTTGGTCGGAACGTTGCGGCCACCGGGGGCGGCGCCACTGCACCGCTTCGCATGCCGTTGTCATAAAGGGAAGTTGCTTCGGGTTTCACGATACCTCCATTCGCGTGCGGATCTTCCGTGCAGGGATCCGCCGCGGCCGCCCCTTGCAGGCAATTCGCGTGCCACTTGCGAGATTCTCAGGAAATCACGGACGTCTCCGCAACCCACTGTTTCCCAAGGACTTCTGGGCGCCCGCGAGCGGGGCCCCAGATGACGCCCGGCCGGGTGAACTTGCATGGATGCAAGACCGTGTGGCGATGCGACTCCGTGGTGCCCGGGACAAGGAAGCCGCTGCCGCGGACCGGCGTGGGGGAAACGAGCAGCGAGATTTTCAGTTGGAGGGAGAGGCTTCCATGAGGACGGCCATCTCGTACTTGCCGACCTCTTCGAGCGTGCCCTGGATGCGGCGGCGGCCGATGAACACCGTCGGGGTGGACTTGATGTCGAGCCGGACGCCGGCGCGGGCGTCCTCCAAAACCTTCGGCAGCGTGGTGTGTTCGTCGAGGCAGCGTTGCAGCGCGTCCTTGTCGAGGCCGATCTTGGCGGCCAGGCGCGGGAGATTCTCGGCGAAGAGCTGACTCTGGTTCTTGAACAGGATCTCGAGCATCTCGTCGTGCTTGCCCTGCAGGCCGGCGCACTCGACCGCTTCGGCCGCGCGGCAGGCGTTACGGTGGATGGAGACCGGGACGACGTCGTTGCAGGTCGCGTCGAGGGGAAAATGGCGGTGGACGATCTCCACCTGGTCCGGACGGCGCGCGTGAAGTTCCTTGGTCATCAAGTAGTTTTTCTTGCAGTGCGCGCACTCGAGGTCGAAGAAGTCGACGACGACGACCTTGCCGCTGCCGAGCACGGCCTGCTGGTCCGAGCGCACCAGCGAGGAAGCGTCCACCTTCGGGAGGGCCTGGAACCAGTCGTAGAAGGCGGGGTCGGCGCGGCGCACGTCGTCGCCGGTGCGGATGTCGGCGGCCAGACGCGCCGTGGCCTGGGGTCCGCTGAAGAGGAAGAGGCCGGTGACGGCGCCGCCGCTGGCCAGCAGCACCGCTGCGGCTGCCACGGGGCGCAGGGGGCGCCGGCCGCCGGGAAGCGACGCCAGGCGGACGGCGGCCAGGGCCAGCGCCGTACTGGCGATCGACACCACGTAGAGCCCCGTGCAGAGCAGACAGATCGTCTCGAGGCGCACCACCGAGACCACGGCCATGTAGGCCGAGAACACCAGCCCCCCGAGCACGGCCAGGGTCCCGAGTTCCAGGAGGCGGGCCCTGCGGGTCTTGTCGCGGTCGCGCGCCGCGGCCGCGAAGAGGGCGGCCAGGCCGAGGTAGATGAGCAGGGCCATCCACGCCACCGGGACGCCCGCGATCTTGGCGTAGGCGCTCGACAGGACGCGGTCGCAGTTGATGGAGTCGTTGACGCTGCAGAAGCTGGTGTAGCTGTCGCCCAGGCTGTCGATCTGGCCGTGGACGTAGAGGATCGTCGCCGCGAACGCGACGCCGGCCAGGGACACCAGGGCAAGCGCCGTCAGGAGGCGAGGAAGCTTGCGGTGGTCGGATGGGGAGATGGCGGCCAGGATAGACCCCGAATGCAGCGGCGGACCTTAACGACGGGTACCCCGGTTTGCAACTTTGGCGTCTTCTTCGAGGGCCCGGGCCTCCTTGTCGCGACCGAGCTGCTTCAGGCAGCCGGCCGCTGCGGCGAAGGTCTCGCGGGGGGCGCCGGGCTCGGCGGCGGCCCGGCGATAGTCCTCCACGGCGTCCGCGCATCCGCTGAGGTTGTGGCGGGCCACGCCCCGATTGAAGAACAGCGTCGCTCCGCCGGCCCCGGCGGCGACCAACTCGTCGTAGACGGCGGCGGCTTCCCGGTGCAGGCCGCCCATCACGAGGGCCTCAGCCAGTTCCGCCTTCAGCTTCAGATTGCCGGGGGAAGTGCGAACAGCCCCGCGCATCGCTTCCAGCGACTCGTCCTTCCTGCCGCGCAGCCGGTGTGTGAGAGCCAGGTTGTGCCAGGCTCGCGTGAGCAGGGGGTCGATCTCCAGGGCGCGCCGGTAGGCGCCGGCCGCTTCGTCGTAGCGGCCGGCGCGCGCGAACGTGTTGCCGCGGTTGTAAGCGGCGGCGGCGTAGTCCGGCAGGATCTCCAGGGCCGCGGCGAAGTGGCGTTCGGCGTCGTCGATGCGGCCGGCGTAGCCGTACGCGGACGCGAGTTCCATGTGGGCGCGGGCGCTGCGCGGCGCCGCGGCCACTGCGGCCTCGAAGAGCGACACCGGCGTCAGCCAGTCGAGGGATCGCCGGCGGTCCACGGCGACGGCCGCCACCGCGAGGACCATCACGATGGCCGCCATCCGGCTGCGCAACGCAGGTGAAGAGAGCGCGGGCTCGGCCACGGCCGCCGCCGCCAGGCAAAGCCCCGCCGAAGGAAGATAGAACAGCCTCTCGCCGAGCATGGTGCCGATCACGAAGACGGTATTCGAGACGATGGACCAGGAAGCCGCCGCCAGCAGCAGCCCCACGGCGGCGACGTCGCGGCGCCCGGGGGCACGACGCAGCAGCCAGGCGACGACCGCGAAGAAGGCCAGCGCCACCGCCGTGTCGGCGTTCGCGCGGAACCCGGGGCCGATGCCGAGCGCGTTCCAGGAGTAGTCCACACTGAGCGAGGCGGGCCAGACCATCAGCGACAAGTAGCGTCCGAGGACGGCCAGGGCGCCGAGAAGGCGCGTTCCCGCGTCCACCACCGACAGCGGGTTGTCGAGGAGGGATCCCGGCTCGGCGGCGATGGGCGGACCGGCCGCTGTCCAGCGCAGCAGGGCGTAGGCCGCAAGGCCCGCCGCCAGGGCCGCGAAGGCCGCGGCATCGCGCTGCCAGGGCCGTCCGTCGCGCCTCAGCGCGACCGCGAAGACGGCCGGCACCGCCAGCACCGTCACTGCATTTTCCTTGAAGGCGGTGCCCACGACCACGGCCGCCGCGGCCGCGGCGAGGGCTCCGATCGAGCCGCTGCGGCGGTGAAGGAGGCAGGCCAGGGCGGCAGCCAGGAAACCGGCGGCCGCTCCGAGTTCGGCGCGGCCGACCACCCAGACGACGGCTTCGCTGTGCAGCGGCAGCACCGCGAACAGGCCCGCCGCCGCGCCGGCCGCCTCGCGGCCGAGGCCGAGGCGGCGGGCGAAGGAGAACAGCAGGCCCGCGCAAAGGGCGTTCAGCACGAAGTTGACGAGGCGGAAGCCGCGCGGATCGTCGCCGCCGGCAAGACGGCTCAGCGCGAAGCTGAGGGTGGCGGCCGGCCGGTAGCCGGGGGAGTCGGCGCGCCCCTGTCCCCACCAGGAGAAGCTGGTGACGATGCCCGCCGCATCGAAGTCGCCCATGACCCACTCGTTCTCGACGATGGCGTTGACGTCGTCGGAGACGAAGCCTGCGTCCAGGGCGGGCGCGAATGCCGTCCAGGTAAGGGCGAAGGCCAGGGCCGTGGCGGCAGCGAACTCGCGAAGGGGCCGGTCCGGCGAAGGACGTCTCTTCAACGGGGGGTCACGGAACTGATGACGACGTTGGGCTCGGGGTCGAGGGGCTTGGAGTTGGTGTCGGAGGCGTCGGTCACCTTCACGTCGAAGGAGGCCGGGCTGAGACCTTCCCGGGTGCGGAACCCGCAGCGCATGATGGGGATGTTCAGGCGTACGCCGGCCACGCTGATGAAGCCGACCGTCACCTGCCCCTGGCCCTTGTAGTTGGCGGCAGTGATGGCCTCCACGAGGGAAACGCAGTCCACCTTGTCGCCGCGCCCGACGAAGCCGCCGCTCGAGCCGAGGTGGCGGATCTCGAACTGCAGGGCCCCGAAGCGGGGAGCGTCGCCGGTGGCCCAGATTTCCAGATTGTAGGCCGGCGCGCGCTCGTCGTCGCTGGGGGAGTCGTCGTAGTCGGGATCGCGGTCGTCATTGCGGGGGGTGACCCCCGGATCGTTGCCCTGGCCGTTTCCGGGTCCGCCCATCCCCGGGGCCGCCGGGTTGCGAACCAGGTTGCCGGGGCCAGCCACGGGCCGCGGGGGGATTGGCTTGGGAGCCGAGGCCTGGGGACCGGGAATGACGCCGGGCGCGGCTCCGGGGCGCATACCGCCTCCGGCAGGCCCTCCAGCGGCGACTGCGTCGTCGGGAGCCGGCGGCCGGGGAGGGGCTGCGGCGGCAGCGGCCACGGCAGCCTTCACGGCCTCGGCCTGGGCTGTTTCCGCGTTCTTCTCCGCCGCGGCGCCGCCCCCGGCTGCTCGCGGCTTGGCGGTCCTGGAGGCCAGGTCGATGGCCTTGCCGGCGCTGTCCTCGGCGGCGCTCACCTTCACCGACAGCGTGGCTCGGACGTCTTCGGCGGTGGCTTCGGGGTCGCCTGCCTTCATGCGGCAGGCGGCGATGTCGGCGGGGCCCCTCAGGGCCCGGGGGCCGCTGGTATGGATGGTCAATGTGCCTTGGCCGTCGTCGGAAAAGTCCCCATCGACGCCGGGCAGGATGAAGGCGCAGGCCGGCCCTCCCCCTTCGGTGAGGATGCGCGCGCCGCTGCCCGAGTAATCGACGAGGACGGTGGCCTTGGCCACCCCGGCCACGTTCTGCTCGGGAAGCCCCACCACCACGGAGAGGGCCTCCTCGTCGCCCTGGCAGCCGGCCAGGGCCAGGGAGGCCGCCAGCAGGGCGGCGGCTGCGGCGCGGGGCAGATTCACTCGACCACTTCCCCGAGGGCGGGATCGGCCCCGGACACGTCGGTCGAGGTGACCACCACGCCGACCAGGGCCGGATTCACGACGCCGTCCTCGTCGTCCTTGGCCGCGGTGACGGTGATGGTGAAATCGTTGGCGGAGGGCTGGCCGTCCGCCTGGAAGTCGCAGGTGACGATGTCGGCGCCTTCGACCAGGGCGGCCTCGGTGGCGGTGATGTCCACCGTGAGAGTGTCTTCGTCGTCGTCGATGAAGGTGGCGGTCTCGTCGTCGTCGGTTTCGACCAGATCGCAGTTCACCCCGGCGCCGTTGCCGACGAAGCTGCCGCCCGCGTAGACCACCGTGAAGGCCAGTCGCGAGAGATCGGCGTCGTCGGGGCTGTCCCCGAGGGTGAAGACGACGTTGTAGACGGCAAGGTTTCCGCTGCTGGGGCCGCAGGCCGCGGCGCTGGCGGCGACGAGGACGGCAGCCACGAGTCGGAGGCGGAGGGTCGATTCAGGCCGAAGGCCGTTCAGGTTCCACACGGCCGCGGATTCTAGGGGAAACCCGCAAGGGTCGCCACTTGCGGGACGGTCGCCGCGGAAATGGAAAGGCCCGGCTCCCTGTCGGGAGCCGGGCCTTTGCTTCTGTACGGCCGCTTCGCCGCGGCCTTTGGTCCGGCCGCTCCGCTGCGGCCTCGGGTCGGGCCGCTCCGGGGTGGCCTGGTGGGCCTGGCCCCGGAGCGGGTCGGTTGGGGACGGCTAGTTCCCGATCTGGCAGAGGTCGTTGCAGCCGTCGCCGTTGTTGGTGTCCCCGTCGTCGCACTTCTCGTCGCAGCCGATCTTGCCGTCGCCGCAGCGACAGATCTCCATGAAGCTGTTGAGTCGCACGGCGCCGGGGCCGGTGATTCCGCCGGCGCTGTTCACCGCCGAGCTCTGGGTGCCGGGCACGCAGAACAGGGCAACCGTCTGGGCCCTGGACGAGTCCGGCGCACAGAAGTCGTCCTGGCCCGTGCAGTCGGCGTTGCTCGTGCAGGTCTTGTTCTCGAAGGCGCAGTAGTCGCCCAGGGGCGACGGAACGCCCGTGCGCTCGATCTTCGCTTCGAAGCAGGGCCTCGCCTCGATGATGCAGACGCCGGCGTTGTTGCTCGGGCAGATCGGGTCGCCCTCGACGTTGCAGTTGCGGTACGGCTGCAGCGAGCAGGATCCCGTCGTCGAGGTAGCGCAGCGCTCCTTCTCGAACTGGCCGCAGATGTTGTTGTCGCTGCTGCAGTCGTTCGGCTTGGACTGGGGCGCGTTCGGCTGGGTGCCGCTTCCCGTCCCGATCACGCAGGCCTGGCCGTCGGGGCAGTCCTGGTTCTCGAAGCAGGGCAGGCTCGCGTTGTTGTTGCAGAAGCCGCAGTTGCACCAGTAGCCGCAGGTAACAGGCTGGGCGGGCGCCTCGGAGCACGTGCCGATGCCGGTGCAGTCGCCGTTGCCGGTGCAGGCGGTCAGCGGGTCGCCGGTGCAGCGCTTGCAGTCGGCGTTGCTCGTGCAGGCCGCTCCCGTGTCGAGGCACTTGGGGTTACTGCCGGGCTTGGTCGGGTTGGCGCCGAAGGCGAAGTTGCCGCAGGGCAGCTGGGCCGTCCTCTCGGTGGTGCCGGTGGTGACCTCACTGAAGCGGATGGCGAGGCCCGAACCCGAGATGGCGGCGCCGAGGTCCGGCGGGCAGTCGGTGGAGGTGCCGCCGAAGTCCACGCTCACGCCTTCGACCGTGCAGGCGGCGCCGTTGAACGAGCCGCCGTCGCAGGTGAACACGTCGCCGATTTCGGGGTTCTGGCCGGGGGCTCCGCAGCGCGGGCAGGGCTTGTCCAGGGAGATGCCGAGGAAGACCCTCGAGCGCAGGTTGGACTGCACGCGCGCCTCGCCGGTGCCCGAATCGGCGGTGCCCGTGAGGGGGCCGTCGAAGACGGTGACGACGCAGACCGGGGTGCCGCCCGAGGACAGTGGCAGGGGAGGCCCGAACACGTTGACGCAGGCGATGCCCGTGCCGCAGTCCGCGTTGGTCTGGCACTCGGCCAGGGTGGTCACGCAGTTCTTGCCGTGGGTGGGGCCGGTGACTTCGCAGCTCTCGTCGTCGAGACAGTTGCAGGTGGCCTCGCAGGTCTGGCCGCTCCCACAGTCGGCGTCGAACTGGCACTCCACGTCGCCGCCGCCGCTGCACTCGCGCTTGACGCGGGCGGTGATGGAGGCGCCGAGGATGACGTCGGCGTTGTGGGCCAGTCCCGTCCAGCCCGAGTCGAGGTCGGAGCCGGGGCGGGTGGTGATCTTGGCCGACGTGCAGGCGATGCCTTCAACGGGGCCGCAGTCGCAGGTCAGCGTGACCGGCTGGCCGACGGCCTTCCTCAGGGTGGCAAGCGCGTCCGGGGAGGTGATGGTTCTGTTGGCGTTGACGTCGCAGATGCAGGGCTCGTCGTCGCAGACCGTGGCCTGGCCGACGGCCGCCTTGAGGATGGTCAGGGCGTCTGAGGCGGCCGGGCTGCTGCCGGTGGAACTCGGCTGGCCGCAATCGCCCTTGTCGGCGAGCGCAGGTGCGGGGGCCGTGAGCAAGAGGCCGCCGAAGACGAGCGCGGCCAGGAAACGGGTAGTCGATTTGGTCATGGGATCCATCCTCCTGAACTTTGGGCAAAAAACAGGGGGGGAGTTCGTTGTGAACTCCCCCCCTGCGGTTTTGGACCTATCTCGAGCCTAACGCAATGGTCGAATCGCGACCCGCGTCAGAGCGGCGTCACCGTGACGCTCAGTTCCACGTTGATCGGTGCACCGTCGGAATCAGTTGCGTCGTCGATGGTGAGCGCGAAGTCGCCCGGCACCGGCGGATCGGCCGTGAAGCCGTTGAAGGTGCACGACACCAGGTTCGTCGGCGCCGTGAACGGGGTGAGCGCGATGACGCCGAGCGTCAGCTTGCGCGTGGCGTCCACGTCGTTCGGCGCGAACAGGGCTCCGCCGACCTGGTTGGTGCAGCTCACCAAGGCTCCGCTGCCCTGGAACTCGCCGGTGGCCGTCGCGTAGTTGGCGGTCCACTGGAGGGCGCCGACACCGGCGCTGGCCGTGTCGAGCTTGAAGAGCACCGTGTAGTCCTTGGGAGGGTTCCCGCCGTCCAGCGTGGTCGTGGTGGTGTCGGGACCCGCCGTGGTGGTCGTGGGGGTCACTCCCTCACACTGGATGGTCTGGAGGATGACGTCGGGCAACGGCACGATCGGCATCAGATCCGGATTCGAGGCCTCGGTCACCGTGATGGTGAAGTCGTTGGCAACCGGCGTGATCGCCGCCTTGAAGGTGCACTCCGAGACGTCGATGGGGCCGGTGAACCCGGCGAGGCTGATGATGCCCGAGTCGAGGACCTCGGTGGCTTCAACGTCGTTGAATGCCGCCAGCGCGTCGTTCACCAGCGAGGCGCACTCCACGTTGCCGCCCTGGCCGAGGAAGAAGCCCGGGGCGTTGCTGTAATCGGTGTCCCACTGCAGGGAGCCGACGGTCACGTCGTCCGGCAGGTGGAAGACCATGCGGCAGGTCAGCGGGAAGTCCTCCAGCGTGGTGGAGGTCGTCGAAGACGACGTCGTGGTCGTGTCCGTCGTAGACGTGGTCTCGCCTACGGTGGAGGTTGACGTCGACGTGGTGGTCGTCGTCGGCGCGCACTCGGGCGAGTTCTCGCAGTTGGGGTCGTCGCAGTCGACGAGGCCGTTGCCGTCGTCGTCCTCGCCGTTGTCGCAGATCTCGCAGGAGCGGGGATCCGGATCCAGGCTGATGCAGACCGGCGGGGTGCCGTCGCAGTTCTGGTTGGTGCAGGAGCACTGTGCGGTGGCCGTGGACTGGAGCTCGGAGATGTCCACGTTCTCGAACAGGCAGTTGAACAGGTTGGTCACGGCCGGGATGGTGCACCCGGAGATGACGGCGCGGAGGGTGCCGTCCTGGAGTTCCGTGAAGGAGATCGAACAACCGTTGTTGTCCAGGGTGGCGTTGAGGACGCACTGGACGTCGCCGAACTCGTCGCGGGCGATAACCGCGTCGGCGTCGTCCAGATTGACGTCCACGATGACGCTGGTGCAGTTGCCGCTGCCGTTGATACCGAAGAAGAGGCGGACCAGACCGCCGCCGCCATTGTCATTGCAGCCGCCCAGCACGCCCGCGAGCGTCAGGGCCAAGGCGCCCATCCCGATTTTGCCAAACCACGTATTCATTCCTGGAACTCCTTCTCTTGATATCGAGCGGACGCAGCAGCCTGAAGCACACGGGAAGAGCCCTCTCCCGCGTCGGCTTAGACCGAATAAAAAGGCTACGGCGCTATGCTTTAGCTGGGGTACTCGTCGCTTGTCAAGCTAGCTGAGGATGAACCAAGTCCACCCGGGGCGGGTTGGATTGCGAGGAAATCCAAGCGTATGAGGTATTCGCCCTTCCCCGGGACGATGCCGGCTGATTCCCATCGGGCGGCCCCTCGGAGAAGGTTCCCTTCATTCCCGACTCCCGAGGAGGTCCCATGATCCAGACTCGTCCCCTGACCCTTGCCGAGGGCTCCCGTCGGCGCTGCCTGGCCCTCTCGCTGGCCACGGCCCTGCTGGCGCCCACCCCCGCCTCTGCTTTCTTCCAGACCACCAAGCTCGAGGGAGCCGTGGGCACCGACATCGGCGGCGTCTGGCTGTCCGTGCACCACCTGATGCCGGAGTTCCGGATCAGCTACCCCCGGCCTGCTGCTGGCCCCCCCGTTCCCCTCGAGGTGGGCCCGATCCCGGCCGATCTCGAGCCCCTTACGGGCAAGAACCCGACCGGGGTGTCCATCGTCAAATGCACAGACCCTGGATTTTGCGCGGAGAACGGGCTCCTGGTGGGGGACATCCTCATCAAGATCAACTCCACCGACCTCAAGGATGTGGCGTCCTTTGAGAACGCAGTTCCCACCCAAGTGAGTCAGGTCCTGCTGTCGGTGAGGCGACCGGCTCTGAAGATGACCACCACCCGCCTCCTCAAGATCCGTTACCAGGCCAAGGGTGCGGAGGCGGAGGGCTCCACGGTGGCCGAGGAGGAACTCGGCATCCACGTCCTCGACGTGAAGCTGCCCTTCGCCGAGGATGTGGAAACAAGCCGCCAGTCTCACAACCTGTTTCATCCCTCGGCGGAGGTCCTGGCCGAGCTCTCGAAGTCCTGGTTCGAGCTCCCGAACTCGACGCCCCTCCTCTACCTGAACGGGACCCATCGTTTCGTGGCCCAGTCCAACTTCGACGAGGCGCTAGCCGCCGACCAGAACCTGGCCAAGGCGAAGTTCGCGGTGATCATGGACATGCAGGGCAACCCCATCCGCGGCGCGGGGGGCAAGGTGATCGACGTGTACGGCGTGGAGGAGATCGACGCCCGGACCCTGGCGGGGAGCTTCGTGACGGTCACCATCGCGAGCGCCCCCTTCCCCATCAACATCGAGTTCAAGGGGCGCTTCCAGATGACGAAGGTGGCCGAATGGTCGCTGGAGGACGACAAGGTCCGCGCGAAGCGCGAGGCGGCCCGGGAGCCGGCCGAAGACCTAAGCAAGTTCAAGACCTTGCCCGACGTTCCCCCGACGGAGCCGGCCGACAAGGCCAAGTGATCCCGCGGGCCCCGGCCGCAGCGTAAGCGTTGCGGCCGGGGGCCCCTCCTCCCGCCTCTCTCCCCGCTTCTCCACCGCCAGATCGGTCGTCGATATCGGTCGGGGGCCGGGGGCCGCTGTCCTCGCTGCGCTGCGAAGGCGACCTCACGAACGCCCCGGCCCCCTCCCCTCCAAGACGAGGCTCCGCGACCTCCCAGGCCGGCTCCCGGACTCCAGAAAACCCGCCCGGACGTTGAGAGATGGGGTGCGCCTCGGCGCAGCGGCGGGCACGAAAAAGCCCGCGCCTCCTTTCGGAGACGCGGGCTTTTCCAGGACACCGAAGTGCCCGCTGGATCAGATCAGGGCAGAACGTCGAAGTTCGGCTCGATTCTCACCGGCTGGCGGATGCGCCCCGGTCCCGGCAGGCCGGCGGTGACGTTCACGGAGCCGTTGATACTGGCCGGGATGCAGTAGGACGTCACCACGAACGCGTTGGTCGGGTCGCCCCTTCCGTTGAGAGTGGTCCCGCCTTCGGCCGCTCCGTCATTGACGAAGCAGTTGCGGATGTCGGCCCGGCAGTACCCGGCGCCGACGTTGTCGTTGGCGTTGCCGCGGATGCTGTCCGTACCCATCTCACAGCCCTGCTGGGTGCCGACCTGGGCGGGGGCGCAGCTCACGAACTCCCAGCCCGGTCCGTCGCAGTGGGTGAAGGCGCTCTGGGCGCAGGCTCCATCGACGACATCGATGACCTCACAGGTCCCGCCGCCGTCGCAGTCGGTGTTGTCCACGCAGGGCCTGCGGTCGTCCGCGTAGGCGCCGTTGCGGCACTCGCCGGGCTCGATGCAGCTCCCGCCGCCGACACAGTCCACGTCGAGGGCGCAGAACTTGCGATCCCTGTCCCCGCCGTTGCAGATGCCGCGCTCGACGCACAGGGGCACGCAGAGGCCGGCCGGGCAGGCGTCGTCGCAGGTTCCGCCGTCCACGCAGTCCGGGTCGGTCAGGCAGGGGTCGGCCACGCAGTAGCCGTCGTCGCAGGGCGTACCGCCGACCGTGCAGGGAACGGTGTCGCAGGAGCTGCCGGGGCACTCGGCCCCCTGGGAGCAAACCTCGCCGGCATTGACCCCGCCCGTGCACTTGCGGGCGCTGCACTCGCCGACGTTGCCGTCACCGCAGACGCGCGGATTGCCGGTGCAGACGCCGCCGCTGCAGTCGGTGTCCTCGTCGCAGGCGATGCCGGCCTCGGCGCCGCCCACGCAAACGGTGAAATTGTTGCACTTGATCCCGAAGTACTCCGGATCGGGATCGGTACAGGCCGGCTGGCAGCGGTTGGGCTGGTTGCGGGTGGAGTCGCTGCCGGGGCGACCGATGGGGTTGGACAGGCAGTTGCAGTCGTAGTTCTGGTAGCCCCCTGCGTCACAGGGCGCCGGCGACTGCAGGGTCACCGGCCCGCTTCCCAAGGGGTTCCAGACGAGGGCCAGGCCGGTGCCCGACACGTTACTTCCTTGGGTCATCCGACAGTCGGGCGAAGTGGTGCCGAATGCGGTCGATGCCTCGATGCGGCAGGGCAGGTCTTGACGCAGCCCGCTGTTACAGGCGAGGTCCAGACGGCAATCGCGTCCCTGGCATTCCGGCGAGTCCTCGCCGCTGCAAGTTCCGGCCGGACAGTCCGAGTCGAAACGGCAGCGAAGGGGGGCGCAGAGGAAGTCCTCGCAGTCGGTGTTGGTCAGGCAGGTCTCGCCGATGTTGGGGCCGTAGCGGCAGGCCAGGTCGGGATCGCTGCACTGGCCCTCGCAGCGGGTGCGGTCGGTGGCCGCGGCCGGCGTGCTCACGGCGCACCACCCACCGCAGACGGGGCAGGGCACCGAGTTGAGAGTGTCCGCCAGGTGGACCACCGAACGCAATTCGTAGCTGACCGCATTCTCGCCGGTCACGAGGTTGCGGGTTCCGACGGCGTTGGTGTGGAACTGGCTGTCAACGCACACCGAGGTTCCCTCGGAGGACAGCGGCAGGGGGGCTCCGTTGCGCGTGATGATGCACGTGTTTGTCTTGTCGCAGGCGCCGCGGCAGCGCTCGCCGTCGGCGCAGTCGGCCTGGCGGGCGCAGGTCGTGGTCGGGATGTCGTCCTCGCCGTAGCACTGGGCCGTGCAGTCGCTGGTCTTGGCGCAGCGGCTGCCCGGGCAGTGCGTGTCGGATGTGCAGGGATTACCTGCGTTCACGCCGCCGATACAGGAGTCGGTAGCGCAGGTGTGGCCTTCACAGCTGGACCCCGGACAGTTGCCATTGGTGGAACACGTCAGGCCGACGTTGATGCCGCCGAGGCACACGCCGCAGTTCTCGGGACCGGCGCACCCGTTGCCGGCGAAGGGACCATCCAGGCAGGCGCCGATACCGTTGCAGGTGCCGCCGGGACAGTCGGCGGCCTGGTTGCAGCGTTCTCCCGTGTTGGCGCCTCCGATGCAGTAGCGCGCCACGCCCGTGCAGAAGTCGCCGGCATTGCCGGCGAAGGCGTCGCAGGCCTGGCAGTCCGTACGGTCGTTGGCGCCGTTGTTGTTGCCGGCCTGGTCGCAGGTGGTGCCGTCCCCGATGCGGTGGGAGCAGCGCGGCTTCAGTTCGGCAAACGAATCGCAGACGGGATCGGAGCTGGTTCCGATGCAGGTGGCCGGATTCAGCGGATCGAACTCGTCGCAGTCGCAGTTGCTCACCTCAGCCACGAAGCCGGCTCCCTCGGTGACCTTGGCGTTATGCGAAGAGCCGCTCCAGCCGTTGTCGAGGTCGGCCGCGTTGCCGTTGGCGAAGGCCCTGGCGCGGCGGATGTTGCCGCAGGTGCACTGGAAGGTGTCGCCGGAGGGCAGGCACTCGCCGGGGCACTCGCTGTCGTCCTCGCCGTCGCACTCCTCGCCGAGGGGGAAGAACTGGTCGATGCCCTGATTGACCACGTTATCACCGCAGCGGGCCGCTGCGGTGTCGGGGTAGGCGCCGTTGATGATGCTGATTCCGGAGTAGAGCCTGGTCTCGGCGTCCTCGACGGAGGAACCGGCCTCCTCGACGACCGCGGCCAAGCAGGTCTGGGCGGCGCCCACGGTCAGGGTCCCGCCGACGCCGGCCCGGCAGATGTCGAGTTCCTCGATCGCGGAGTCGGTACACTTCTTGGCGATGCCGTCGGTGAATTTTCCAAGGGTCTTGGTGATCTTCGCGGAGGTCTTGGCGTCCGAGGTGGCGCAGGTGTCGGGCAGGAGCGTCGAAACGCTGGCCGTCAGCTGGGAAATGCGGCACTTGCCGACGGTCGCGGCGAGCTTGCTCGCGGTCTTCGGGGCCGACTTGGCGATGGCCGCGAGGCAGCTTTCGGCCGCCTCAGACAAGGGCGGCGTTCCCGTGAGACCGCCGTAGACGTTCTCCATCAGTTCGTCGGTGATCAGTCCCGCGACTCCGGCGGCGCAGGCGCCGAAGTCTTCGGGGTCGATCATGTCGGCGCCGAGGAGGGTTTCACAGTAGGGCCCCGGGAAGCTCATGTTATTGAACTCGAAGAAATTCTTGCCGCCGGCCGTGCAGTTCTCGTTGAGCGCGCCGTTGGGCGGGCAGGTGTTGCTGCCGATGCAGGGGACGCTCGAGGAACTGCAGGAGCTCTGGCACTTCTTGTTGACGCTCTTGGCGATCTTTTCCGCGGACTTGGTGATGGCCGCCTGGGCCTCGGTGTCCGGGCAGGGGCCGGGGATATCACCGGCGAGGACGTCGTTGGTGCACGTCGCCATGGCCTTGGTGATGGCCGCGACGTGCTTGCCGATGCCCTTGGTCAGGGCGCCGTGGCACTTCCCCTCGCCTTTGGTGTTGAGCGCTGCGCCCCAGGACGAAGAGGCTCCGGCCGTGACGAGAAGGGTCGCGGCGATAACGAGCCACGCCTTCCCTGCCTTGTTCCATGATTTCATGATCGTTCTCCTCCCTCCTGGGCATTCGGACATGTGATGAGTGGATCGTTGCGGGCCTCGTCGCTGGGCTCCTCCTGGCGACGAGTGCTCGAAGCGGTCTTCGGCCTGCGCGGGGTGGCGCCTGGCTGCGAGGGCTAACCTACGGAGCGCAACAACCTTAAGTCAAGGTGGAAGTCCGCGGGGGCGGGGAGTTGCAACGGAAAGAATGGGCGGCGCCACAAAGCAAAGGCCCCGGGTGCTTGCACACCCGGGGCCTTTGGTCAGGACGCGGCGCGCCGCGTCAATTCATCGAATCAGTAGCGCAACTCGATGAGGGCGTCGGTCTGCACGGCGCCCGGTCCCGGCGAGCCGGCGGAGTTGTTCACGCTGCCGTTCGAGGACGGCGGCAGGCAGAACGTTCCCACCAGGATCGGGTTCTCCGGATCCGGCGTGCCGGTCAGCTCGATGGGATCGAGGAAGCAGCTGCGCAGGCTGTCGGAGGTGCAGGTGCCGCACTCGTCGAAAGGACAGACCCAACTATCCGGGTTCGGCGAACCCGTCTCGTAGGTGTCGCAGTCCGCGTCTACGCCGCAGGAGATGATTCCCTTGCCGTTGGCGAACAGAGCGCCGCTGCAGAACAGGTCCACGTCCGGAGTCCCCAGGCAGCCGCCGCGATCGGTGGCGCCGATGTCGAAGCAGTTGCCGTCCGAGCAGTTGTTCGGCTTGCGGTCCACGCCCGGCGGGTTGCCCGCGCCGCAGGAACCGAGGCCCAGGTTGGCGCACTCGGTGTCGTTGTTGCACGACACCGTCGTATCCACGCTGCAGGCACCGCAGAAGCAGTCGAGGCTGGCATTCGGCGACTCGCAGGGATCCTCGGCATCCTTGGTCGAGGTCCCCGTGGTCAGCGGCAGAATGATGGCCAGGCCGCTTCCGCTGATGTTGGCCCCGCTTGCCAGCGGGCAGTCCAGGCTGGTGCCCGAGTTCGGGTTGTCCACCCCGTCGGGGTTGGCGAAGGTCAGGTCGAAGCCCTGGACGTCGCAAGGCATGTTGTTGCGAGGGCCGCCAAAGCAGGTCCCGCCGGCAACGCCGTCCTGGGGAGTCGGATCGTTGCGGCAGTAAGCGCAGGGGCGGGTCTGGCCGAGGCCGAGGTGCACCAAGGCCCTCAGGTCGATCTCGAAGTCCACCGTGCCGAGGTCCGGGTCGCCCGTGCCGCCGATGATGTCCGAGTTGATGATGTTCAGCGTGCAGGTGGGTGTGCCGCCGGCCGACACGTTCAGCGGCGGGCCCAGGTAGTAGGCGCAGGCGCCGCCCATTCCGTTGTTGCAGACGGAGTCGTTCTGGAACGGCTCGTCACACACCGTCCACGGGTCATCGACGCAACGCGTGAAGAAGGAGGACTGGGGGTTGTCGTCGCTGATGCCGGTGGAAGTGCAGGTTCCGCAGCTGCCCTTCTCGGTGCCGGAGCAGGTCACGTCCACGGCCACCGTGTAGTTGTCGGTGATGTCCACGCCGTGGGCCAGGCCCTTCCAGCCCACCGACAGCACGGTTCCGGTCTCGGCGCCCAAACTGCACCCGTCCGCATTGGACGTCGTTCCCTGGGTGCTGCATCCGCCGCGGATCGTGGTGCGGATGGACGTCGGACAGCCGGTGGCTTCCATCTCGTAGGTGGTGGTGAAGGCGTCGTCGGCCGCCGCTTCCCAGGCCGCTGCGGTGCAGGCGGTGAGGGAGGGCAGGTCCACCGCGGAACAGCCGTCGAGGTCTGTCACCGGCGTAGTGCACTTCTTGACGAGGCCTTCGCTGGCCTTGGTCAGGGACTTGGCCACCTTGCCCTTGGGGTCGGAGCCAACGCAGGTGGTGAGGGTGTTGTCGCCCAGGCCGTCCTGGGTTCCCTGGCAGGACGTCTCCGACTTGTGGGAGGTCGACAGGTACTTGGAGTAGCCCTTGGCGATGGCCGCGTGGCACTTCTGCTCGTCCTTGTCGAGATCGACGGGGTTGGGAGAGCCGAGAGTGGCCGCGCCGGTTTCCCCGGCGATGCCGCCGGCCGCGCAGCCCAGGCAGGCGCTGAACTCCGTGATCGAGTCGATCACACCCGAAACTCCCGTGCAGGGCATCACGGGGCAGGAGATGTAGTACTCCTTGCCGCCGCCTACGTTCGCGGCGGTGAGGAGCTGGGCCAGACCGGTGCAGGCTTCGTTCACCTTGAGAGAGGCCTTGTCGGCGGATTTGACGAACTTGCCCTTGAGGTCGGCCGCCCCGATGTCGTTGCAGTCGGTCAACAGAAGGGAGCCATCCTTGTTCTTGTTGCGGGATTTGTGGCAGCCGGCGACGGTCTTCATGGCCGTCTTGAGAAGCTTGCCGTATTCCTTGGCGACGGTGGCGCGACAGGACACGGCCTGGGCGCTCAACTGGGCGGACGCCGGCAAGGGGGTGAGCAGAGCTGCGATCGTCGCTGCGACGATGCCGCTCCTTATGGTGGTGAGTGTATTCATGTCCTCCTCCTCTCTAACTAGCTAAGGGACCGATTTCAGGGGGGTCTGGGCGAACGTCGGGCCTGCGTCCACCCCTTACAGGGAGCGGTCATCGATCCCGATTCGGCGGGTACCCTAACGGCGGGGTCGCCTTGGAGTCAAGGGCATATCCCGGGATTGACGCTGCGGCGGGATCGCCGACAATCCCTCCAACGTCATCCGGGTGACCGGAACTCTGGAGGAAACTGTGCGACCGACATCTCTACGATTTTCCAATACGACGGCGCGAACGGGAGCGGCCGCCGGCCTCGCCCTGGCGACCGCCGGGCTACTCTTTGCCGTGCTCGCTGCGCCGGCCTCTGCTGCCCAACTCGTCTGCCGCAAGGTGGTGGCCGAGAAGCCTACCGGCGAGGGCAGGAACGCGGCCGAAGGCTCGCGGGTCAAATGCGCCCGCGGCGAGATGCTCACCGGAGGAACCTGTTACGCGGACACCCGCCCCGAGGAAGACGGCAGCTGCCAGACCTCAGCCATGGGCATCATCCAGCCCATCATCGACCACCCCGGCACTACCGAAGAGGCTTTCTTCACCTGCCTCCAGACCGGAGGGACCGATTGCCCGGTGAGCGCGAGGACGCGCGCCATGGCGGTCTGCTGCAAGGTGGAAGAAGCGGCTGCCCCGGCAACGAAGTAGGGCCGGCGGCTCCGTTCCGACCCGTCCCGACGAAAAAGGGGCTGTCGCTCGCGCGACAGCCCCTTTTTCTTTCCGGCCGCCAGGGGCGGCCGACGGCTAGAACTGCCAGGTGAACTGGACGCTGGTCTCCGAGCGGCCGCGGCTGCCGCCGCCGAGGAACCACGGCTCGAAGAGTTCGCCGTTGTCCACGTCGCTGTTGCTCTTGTGCCCGTCGTAGGGGTCCCAAGGCGCGCCTGCCCAGATGAGGCGTGTCGTCAGGTTGAAGGCCAGGTCCGGGGTGTAGAACCAGTCGAAACCGAGGGCCACCTCCTGCGAGTAGCTGTTGACGGGGTCGAGCAGGTAGATCAGCGCGGGAACCAGCGTGCCGCCGCGGTAGAAGCCGAGGGCCGCGAAGGTCATCAGCATTTCCCACTGGTGGATGGTGTCGCGGCCCCTGCCGGCCGGGCGGTCGAGCTTGGGAAGATCGAGGGGGCCGATGAAGCCGGTCTGCTCGCCGGGATACAGGCTGACGTCGGGGCTGCCCGAGATGCCGTCCTCCGGTCCGCCGCAGTTGCCTCCGAGCGGGTGGTTGGGGTCCGCCGTGTAGCCGATGAAGTCCGGGTTCTCGCTGCCGTCGGCGAAGTACTGGGGCTGGTTGCCGATGGCGCAGCGGCGCCTCTCGTGGTCGATGATGTAGTGCCAGAACAGCTGGCCCGACAGGAAGAAGGTGGTCTTCTTGTTCAGCCAGCGGATCCAGGTGGGGCGGTCGAAGGCGAGCATGCCCTTCCACATGTTGCGCTTGGTGATGCCGGGCAGCAGCGTGGGCGAGTCGGGCGAGCGGCCGAAGAGAGCGGTCTGCTTGTCGCCGTCGTAGAAGGGCAGGTCGAAGTCGATGATGGTCTCGACGCGCCACACGGTCTGGGTCCAGTCTCCCTCGAACCAGTTGAACGACAGGCCGACGGTGTGGATGTACGGCGCGAAGTACTCCGCGCAGAACTGGCTGCGGGCCAGGTTGGTGAACCCGGGGGTCGCGTTGGCCGGGTCGCGCATCACGTTGTCGCAGTAGTCGGTGGCCGAGATGTTGAACGGGTTACCGTTGTCGTCGGTGATGTCGAAGCGCTGCTCTTCCGGGATGCCGCGGATGATGGCGACCGGCGAGCCGTCCGGCGCGAAGCGCTGGTACAGGTAGTTGACACTCCACTCGGTGGAACCGGCCAGGAAGTGGAAGCGCACGCCGAACTGGCTGTTCTCCGCCGGGTTCTTCTCGTAGTTGCCCTGGTTGAACAGGCGCGTGCCGTTGAGGAGGCCGTCGCAGGAACCGTCGGCGTTGCGGCTGGAACAGAAGCCGGACTGGAAGGCGCCGGTACCCTGCTGGTTGCTGAGGGGATCGAGCAGGCGCACGCCCCAGGGACGGGGGAGGAAGCCGATCTTGCCGGGGTTCCAGTCGAAGCCCGGGGTCCAGTAGGCCTCGAGGAAGGTCTGCGAGAGGGGACCGATCTGCTTGAAGTCCCACAATCCCTTCACCATGAAGAAGGGCTGCCGCAGTTCATCGAAGCCGAAGCCCGGGGGCGGCAGTTCCTGGAAGAAGTGCCAGCTCAGGTCCAGCGTGTTCGCGCGGTCGAGCATGCGGAAGCCGTCGCTCTCGCCCCACACCACCTGCTGCTTTCCGATGCGCAGCGTGAGGGGGAGGTTCTTGAAGTAGATGTCCATGTAGGCTTCGCGGATGAGGTTGTTGAACTTGAGATCATCGCGCTCGTCCTTGGGGATGGACTCGAGGCTGGCGAACTGGGGCTGGATGGGGTCGCCCTGGAGATCCTGTCGCTCGATCTGACCCGGGGTGATGTCGTAGATCGAGTCGTACACACCGCGGTACAGGACGAAGATGTCCGAACGTTCGATGAAGGGAACGTTGAACTTGCCGAAGGCCTTGCCTCGCTGCAGCCACTTGTACTCCAGGCGGAGCTTGAGGCTGTTGCGCTGCATGATGAAGGCCCACTGGTCGATGTCGGGGTGGCGGAAGATGTTCGTCGTGCGAAGGTGGCCGCCCAGGTCCACGCTGGAACTGCGGTAGATCGCCTGGGCGGAGGTCGGTGCCAGCACCGCCAAGCAGACCGCTACCTTCAGGAAGGTCGATAGCCTTTTCATTCGCAAAACCCCTCTCTTTTTTATGGTCCGTCAGTCGTCGCGACCCCTTCGTCGCGAGGCTGATCTGTCGGAAGTGTCGGCATTAGACCATCGTGACCATGCTTGGGCAACCGGAACGAAGGCGTATCAAAACATGGACTTGCGGCGCGGAGCGCCGGTTTGCCGCGATGCGGGGGCGCGGCTATGCACGACCCTCGCCCGAGGGCGTGATCGCGAGGAGAGGGATCGGGCCCGGTGGCCCGGCCGGTCTTCAAAACCGTGATGTCGGCCTCAACGGTCGGCGGAGGGTTCGACTCCCTCCCTTCTCCGCCGCTTCGCCTCGTTCGAGGTGAATTCCTCGGCCGGGCGGCCGCCGAGCACGAGCACCGTTCCGTCGCCCGCCGTCCAGACCACCCGCATCCACGAAGGCATGGGATCGAGGCCCAGTTCCGCGAGGAACTTGCTGCGGGTGAGCAGCGCGGCGTCGGCGCCGGCGACGAGTTCGGGGACCGCGGATTCGGGGTCGTCGGCGCGGCGGACGTAGCGACCCGCGTAAAACGCCAAGGCATGCGGCGCCACCCGGTAGCTGGCCAGGGCGGCGTGCCCGGGCAGGAGGTCGGCCACGATGCGAGCCGCGTCGCGCTGGCTTTCGCGGGCGTTGACCGCGTCGGCCGCGGCTCCGTAGACCATCGCGATCAGGGCCAGCGACGAACCGACGATGGCCGCCGACAGGGCCGCGCTGTCGCGCGCGTGTCGGTAGGTCCACACGGCGATCGCCACCGCCGGTGCGGCGACCAGGGATCGCAGCCAGCTCGAGGGAGCTTCGATCACGATCCAGGCCGCACCGCCGACGGCGATCGCGGCTGCCAGCACGGTCCAGGCCACGGCGGCGAACTCCATGGCTCTCGGCATTTCGACGCGTCGCGTCAGTACGTCATCGACATACACCGCGGTGAGGGCGAGCAGGGGAGGGAAAGCGCTCAGCACGTAGGTGGGGATCTTCGTTTGGGAGAAGCTGAAGAAGCCGACGACGACGGTGGACCAGGCCAGGGCGTGGCGAACTCCGGCAGAGGGGCTCTTCCACGCCGCCGCCAGCGCTACCGGCAGGAGGATGCTCCAGGGAAGCAGGACGATGGGCAGGGCCAGGAAGTAGAAGTACCAGGGCTGCTGGTGGGCCAGGGCCCCCGGCACCGCGTACCTCGCGAAGTTGTGTTGCCAGAGGAAGGTCTCGATGTAGGCAGGGTCGGTCGTGTAGGCCGCGGCGTACCAGGGGCCGGCCAGCGCGGCCACGATCAGGGCGCCGCGGACGGGATGGAGTCGCAGCAGCAGGGAGGGCCGTCGTTCGAACAACGCCGCCACCACCGCCACTCCCACCACCACCACCAGGGCCACCGGCCCCTTGGCCAGGACACCCACCGCCGTGCACACGTACATGGGCCACACCGGCCGGCGCCGGTCCGGTCCGTCGTTCAGGACGAGTCCCAGCCAGGCCAGGGCGCCCGTGAGCGCCGCCGTCAGCAGCATGTCGATGACCACGTAGCGGCCCACCGCGACGAAGAAGAGGGTGGTGCCCATCAGCATCACCGTCCACCGCGCGGCGCCGGCGCCCCAGGCGCTCCGCACCCACCACGACGTCATGGCGATCGAGAACAGGGCCCCGGCCACCGAAGGCAGCCGTGCCGCCCAGGCCTTGGGGCCGAAGAGCCAGAGGGAGGCTCCGGTGAGCCAGTAGAAGAGGGCGGGCTTGTCGTAGTAGGGCTCGCCGTAGATGCGCGGCGCCGTCCAGTTTCCCTCGAGGAACATCTCGCGGGCGATCTCGGCGTGGCGGGCCTCGTCCGGCGTCAGCAGGTCCACGCGGCCCAGCCACGCGCCCAGTGCGAACAGCACCACCAGCCACGGCACCAGGGCGGCCAGGGGACTGTCGTCGCGCGCGGACAGCACCGGCCGCCGATAACTCGCCCGCCCCGCGATCGCCAGCCGAAACCCGGGACAGGTACAGGTTTCGGCGGAGCCGAAACCTGTACCTGTCCCGGGTTTCTTCAGTCTACGAAGGCGAGGGTGAAGGGGGGCTGGGCGAGGGTGGTGCGCGCCGAAAGGATTTCGACGGGCTCGGCGCGGACATCGAAGATGCGGATGCCGGGCGGGTCCTCGCCGCTTTCGCCGCGGTAGGCCACCCACAGCTCGCCTGTCTCCGTCATCTCGATGTCGGTGATGAGCGCCGTGCTCGTGAGCAGCCTTTTCGTCACGCTGCGGGTGACGAGGCTGATCTCGACCACCGAGTTCGACATCAGGCCCGCGGACTTCGGCGTTTCGCTCCCCGGGACCGGCGTCCCGTCCACGACGATCGCGAAGGCCCGCGCCGTCCCCGCGATGACGAAGTCGAAGATGTTGGCCTGGATGTCCGCGCCCGACAGCACCAGGCCCGCCGACTCCATCGCGGCCGGGTCGATGGCCTCGATGCCTCCGTCGTCGAGCACGTTGCCGGTGTTCCCCGGCCCGCCCACGAAGAGGAGTTGCTGGAACTCGTCCCAGTAGAGCCCCTTGGTCTGGGCGAAGGGGTTCTGGAAGGCCAGCGGGATGCTGCCCTTCACCGTGTCCGTCGTTGTGTCGATGACGGCAATCACGCTCGTGTCGCCGGGCTGGAACTCCGCGTTGAGAAGCTGGAGGGACACGAAGAGGTCGCTGCCGACAAGCGCCATCTGGTCCATCTCCGGGATGCCGTCGTCGTCAAAGCCGGAAAGATCGATGCGGTTGGTGATGATGCTGCTGCAGGCCGGGTCCAGTTCGGGATCGAAGAGGATGGGCCGCGAGATCACGAACAGCTCGCTGCCGGCGTAGGGCGTCACGTAGCCCTTTTCCGCCGAGACGAAGACGACATCCTGGGGATTGGAGTTGAAGTTGTCCTTGACGCTGCAGGCCTTGACGTTCGGCAGGCCGGGCTTGGAGATGTCCAGCACCTGGAGCGAACTCCTTGTTCCGCGGTTGACGACCACCGGAGTCCCGTCCGGCGTGCGCACCACCGCGTCGCCGTAGATGGCCGCAGCCCGGAAGGCCACGGCGCGCGTGGCGAGGTCGATGGTGGCGAATCCGCCGAAGGGGTCGAAGTTGTAGGAAGCCGTCGTCACCACTGCCCTCGTCTTCGTCCAGCCGCGGCAGGGGGGAACGCGGGCTTCGACGGAGGCCCTGAGGCTCACGAGAGCGTCGCCCGCCGTGATGCTGCCGTTGCCCTGGGACTGCTCCGGGGCCACGTCGCCCCGGCGATCGTAACCCGAGGTGACGGCCAGTTTCAGGGTGGCCAGCGCGTCGAAGGCGTTGAAGAAACCGTCGCCGCTCGTGTCCCCGCAAAGTCCCGCGCGCGAGGGCGACGCCGACGCAAGCAGCACGACGGCCGCGAGGACAGCGACGCGCCGTACTTCAGCGCGCATCGCCCTCTCCTCCCCGCGGCGCCGCCGACCAGCTGAGCGTGGCGAAGAAGGCGCGACTCGGCAGTGGAAAGCCGAACTGATCGGGCACCAGCGAGCCGCCGAGGTTTTCGGCCTCCAGGGTGAGGCGCCAGCTCTGGAGGAAGGGCCCGAGCACCACCGACAGTCCGTGCACGGTGCGCGTGGGCAGCTTGGGGTCCAGGTTGTCGGCCTGGATGTGGTGGGCGCCGGTCACGCCCACGTCATACGCGATCACGAAGGGACCGCGAGCCCAGCTCAGCCTGGCCCAGGCCTCGTGGGGGGGCAGCCCGGCCAGGTCCTTGCCGGTCACGCCGAACAGGTTCGAGCGGTTTTCCGCGTCCTGGTAGGTGTAGTTGGCCGAAAGCGCGAAGCCGGCCGGTCCCTGCCACTCCGCCCGCACCTCGTGCCCGCGGATCTTCGCCTTGGCCGCGTTCATGGCCTTGGCCGAACGGTCGAAGGTGAGAAAGACGAGGATCATGTTGTCGATGTCGCTGCCGAACCAGGCATAGCCGAACTGGAGCTTGCCGAGGTCGGAGCGCCCGCCCGTCCACTCGAAGCCGGCGTCCCAGGCCAGGCCGTCTTCGGGCTTCAGTTCGGAATTTCCGGTGGTGAAGCCGTCGGTGCCGTAGAGTTCGTCGAAGGAAGGCGGCCGAAAGTAGGTGGACACGTTCGACTTGATCGCCAGGCCCGGGAGCGGCTGCCAGCGCAGGCCGACGCGGGGATCGGTGGAGCGGTCGGAGCCGCTGGGTCCGCCCCTGGAATCGTTCCGGATCTCCTGGTGGCGAAGCTGCACGGTCAGCGTCGTCTTGAGCTTCTTCACCGTCCAGTCGTCGCCGGCGGCAATCGCGAGGGAAGATCGATCGGCCTGCTGGTCCACGGCCGAGACGGCCTCGCGCTGCTGGTCGAAGCCTTCCCAGGTGAACTCCCCGCTGCCCGACAGCCAGTGCGAGTCGCCCAAGGGGCGTCCCCAGCGCGCGGCCGTGGTCGAGGCGGTGGTGTCCGCCTCGTTGTCGAAGGCAGGGCCGAACTCGCTCAGCTTCTTGTTCTGCCAGGTGACGATCTGCTCGGCGCTCCAGCGGCCGTCGGCCGAGCCGAGCGAGGCAGCCGCGATGTCGCGCACCGTCTCCAGGCGGGCCTTGGACGCGCGCACGTCCGGCGAGTCGGGAATGCCCTCTTCCTTGTAGAAGACGTGGTTGCGGAGCTGCACGCGCCAGCCGTCGCCGACGCCCCGGCGCCAGCGCAGCAGCGATTCGACGGCGTCGCTGTCGTTGTTGCCGCGCTTGCGCACGCTGTCGTCGGCCGGGTTGTTGGGATCGCCTTCGGCCAGGTACTCGAAGTCGCCATCGGTGTGGCGATACGAAGCGAACGCCGCTGCCGAACCGCCGGCCACCGGCCCCGCGCCGGCCGCGTTCACCTTGGCGCTGCCGAAAGAGCCGCCGCCGGCCGCGGCGCTGGCCGTGGCTTTCTCCGGGTCGCGCGTGACGACGTTGACGACGCCGGCCGCCGACACCGGCGTGAGCCCGGCCGGCGCGAAGCCGCGGTACACCTCGATGCGCTCGACCGTGTCCAACGGCAGGTCGGCAAGGTTGACCACGCTGTCGGAGGCGCGCCCGAGCGGCACGCCGTCGAGCAGGATGCGCAGCTGGGCCGACGGCGCGCCGCGGATGGTGAGCGTGGAGAAGTCCTCGCGACCGCCCTGGCGGCGAAGCTGGGCGCCGACGCTCTGGCCCAGCAATTCGGCCGTGGACTCGAAGCTGCGCCAGCCGGGCTCGGCGAAGATGGTCTCGCCGAAACCGGAAACATCGTCCGGCGTTTCCATGGAACGCTCGACGAGGGGCGCCTGCGCTTCGGGTCTCTCTTCGTCGACGAGGACGGGAGCGAGTTCGGCGGCGGTGCTGTCCTCCTGCGCGGTCCCGGCCTCGGCAGCTTCCGGCACAGCATCGGCCGCGGCCGCCGAAGCGATCGCCATGAAGGTGAGAACGGCGAGGACGGCGAAGCGGCGGGGTGCAGACGCGCGGTGGAGAAGTGGGATCCGGCCTGTCCGTCGCGCGCGCAAAGTCGGGGGACGGTAGGGAGGCAGGCCCCGCGAGTCAACAACGTGGGCGGCGCAGCGATGCGGCGGGCAGGACGGCCTCTTTGACAGCCCGGCGACAGCAACCTAAGACCACGCGCCGTGGCCGATTCTCCCGCAAAAGCCGTCGTTCCCGGAAGCTCCGCCAAGGGCGTCGCCATCCTCGGCTCCACCGGCTCCATCGGCACCCAGACCGTCGCGCTGCTCGATCGCTTCCCCGAACGCTTCCGTGTCACTTCGCTGGCCGCGGGTCGTCGCGTTGCCGAAGTGAAGCAGCAGGCGCTGAAACTGAAGCCGGCCGTCGTCGCCGTCACCTCCCCTTCCGACGCCGCCCACCTCGACGCCGCCCTGCGCAGCGAACTCGGCGAAGCCTCTCCCCGCGTCCTTTCCGGCCAGGAAGGCCTGCACGCCGTCGCCTGCGCGCCGGGCACCGACGTCCTCGTCTCGGCCCTGGTGGGCGCCGCCGGGCTCGAGCCGACGCTGGCCGCCATCGACGCCGGCATCGACATCGCACTGGCCAACAAGGAAGTGATGGTGGTGGCCGGCGAACTCGTGCAGCGCTGCGCGCGGGCCTCCGGCAGCCGCCTCCTGCCCGTCGACAGCGAGCACAACGCCGTCTTCCAGGCCCTGGCCGGCCGCGACCGCGGCCACGTTCGCAAGATCGTGCTCACCGCCTCGGGCGGCCCCTTCCGCGAGCACACCGCCGAGCAACTCCGGGTGGTGACGAAGGCCGAAGCCCTTCGCCATCCCACCTGGAACATGGGCGACAAGATCACCATCGATTCGGCCAGCCTCATGAACAAGGGCCTCGAGGTGATCGAAGCGCGATGGCTCTTCGACATCGCGCCGGGCGACATCGAGGTGCTGGTGCACCCCCAGAGCATCGTGCACGCGCTGGTGCGCTACCACGACGAGTCGGTGATAGCAGTGCTGGCCCTTCCCGACATGACCATTCCCATCGCCTACGCGCTGGCCTGGCCCGACGTGCTCGACCTCGGCCACCTTCCCGGCCTCGATCTTGCGACCACCGGCACGCTCACTTTCACCAGGCCCGACCTCGAGCGCTTTCCCTGTCTCGGCCTTGCCTGGCGCGCTCTCGCGCTGGGCGGCGCGATGCCGGCCGTGCTCAACGCCGCCAACGAAG
>JBHEPB010000308.1:0-5739 GCA_046260515.1 Binatia bacterium | reverse complement strand
GGTGACGCCCGGCCTGTGGGAGTTCACCTCCTCCCTTCCCGAGCCCCTGGCCGGGCAGGCCGGCAGCCAGGCCTACCGCACCTGTGTGCGCGACCGCACCATCACCCCGGAACGCGTGATGGCCCGGCACAAGGAATGCCGCATCTGGAACGCCGTCGTCGCCGGCCCCGCGGCCAAGTGGAAGATGCGCTGCGACACTCCGGCCGGCGCGATGAACGGAAGCGGCTCGTTACGAACCAACGGATCGGCCGTCGCCGGCTCCGTCGTGCTGACGATGGCAGTGGGCGGCCTGGAGATCCCGATCTCGGGAGCGTTCCGCGGACGCCGCGTCGGCAACTGCCGCTAGTCCCGATCGGCCGGCAGCGAACCATGCGGATCCTCGTCAGCGCCGACGACCTCGGTCTCACCAAGGGCATCACCGACGGCATCCTCCTCGCCCACGGCGAGGGCGTGCTGTCGAGCACCAGCGTCCTCGCCGGCGGCGAAGCCTTCGACTACGCCATGGAGCAGTGGCGCTCGCGCCCCACGCTCGCGCTGACCGCCCACCTGAACCTGATGGAAGGCCCCTCCTCGGCGCCGGCCCGGGAAGTGGACCTGCTGGTGGACGAGCGCGGCGAGATGGCATTGTCGTTCATCGACCTTCTCCGCCTGTCGCTGAGGCTGCGCGGAGCGGTGCGCGAACGGCTTCGCGGCCAGATCCGCGACGAACTCGACGCCCAGATCCGCGCCGTCGCCGCCGCGGCCGGACCCGGGTGGAAGCCCCGCGTGGACGGCCACCAGCACTACCACATGATTCCGATCGTGCTGGAGGCCCTGCTGGAGCTGCACGAGCGCTGGAATTTCTCCTGGGTACGCGTCACCGAGGAGCCCTTCTTCCTCGCGCGGCCGCTAGGCCCTGCGCTGCCGAACTACCTCGGGCCCAACCTGGCCAAGCACGGTATCCTGAAGGTGCTCTCGCGGCGCGCGAAGCGGGAACTGGCGAGAAAGGGAATCCCCCACTGCCGCTGGTTCGTCGGCCTGCTGTTCTCGGGCCAGATGATGATCGACCCGATCCGTTCCGCCATCGCCCACCTGAAGGGCCTGCCCGCCTCCGCGCTCGGCGACGACGACATCGTCGAGATCCTGCTGCATCCGGGCCGGGCCGGTGCCGGCGAATCGGGACGCTGGGGAACGCGGCACGACCTGCGCGACTACTACGTGTCGCCCTGGCGGGACCGCGAACGCGACACGCTCTGCTCGCCCGAGTTCCGCAGCGCGGTGACTCCCTACCTCTTCTCGCCCGCCGCGGGTGCGGCGACGTGATCGACGCCCGCCCCCTCGATCTGTCTCCCGCCGGACTCGAGCGCAGTGCCGCGCTGCTTCGCGCTTCCATGCCGCGGGCCACCCACATGACGGCGGCCTTCCTGCACTGGCAGTACGTGGAGAATCTGGCCGGCGCCGCCATCGGCCTGGAAGCCTTCGACGGCGAGCGCGCCGTCTCCCACTGTGTGGTGCAGCCGCTTCGCGCCCTGCTTCGCGGTCGCGAAGTGACGGGGGTGATGTCGATGAACGCCGCTACGCTGCCCTCTCATCTCGGGCGCGGCATCTACTTCGGGCTGGCCGAGCAAGTGTACGCGATGGCGCGCGAGGCCGGCCACAGCTTCGGCGTGGCGGTCACCAACGACCAGAGCACGCCAGGCTTCCTCCGGCGCTGCGGCTTTCGCCTGGTCCGCCCCCTGGACGCCCGTCTCGGCATGGGCAGTCTTCCGCGGCCGCGTTCCGGCGTAGCCGTGGACTTCGCCAAGACCTGGGACGATGAAACCATCGCCTGGCGGCTCAGCCCGCCCCACGTCCGTTACCGCTTCGAAACCAGCGGGGACAGGGCGCGGGTGTTCGCAGCGAGCGGAATGGCCGGCATTGACGTCGAACTGGGCGAGGTGCCGGGCCGCCTCGTTCCCGGATCCGCGCCGCGGCGGGGAATGGCGACCAATCCCTTTCGGCTCTGGGTCGGGCACGACGACCGTCTCGATTGGAAGGGCAAGCTGTTTTGGAACCTGCCGCTCCAGCTGCGGCCTTCTCCCCTCAACCTCATCTTTACTGACTTGGCTGACTTGGCCGACCTCCCCGCGAGCGGCATCGAAGGCGACGGACTGAGCGTCAGCTGGAGCGGACTGGATTTCGACGACTTCTGACCGCCGCGTCGCCGCGGACGGCGGAGCGAACGGGCGGTCCCGGTTCGGGGCGCAACGCCCTCAGGCGGCCGCTTCTTCCGGCTGCAGGGCCGCCGACGGCGCGTCCATCCACGGCATATTCGCCGCACCGACGAAGACGCGGCTCATCTTGGCGAAACGCACGGTGACCGGCTCCTGGAGGTAGGGAACGCCGAAGCGCTCGCAGATCTCCTTCACCGTCGGCTGCACCCGCCGGTAGGCCAGCATGGGAACGTCCGGAAAGAGGTGATGTTCGATCTGGTAGTTGAGCCAGAGATGCGCGAAGTCGCAGACGTCGCCTCCCGTACGGTAATTGACCGACCCCGCCGCCTGGCGAACGTAGAACTCGCCGCGC
Organism: Binatia bacterium; assembly: GCA_046260515.1. Lineage (GTDB taxonomy): Bacteria > Desulfobacterota > Binatia > UBA1149 > CAITLU01 > DATNBU01. The sequence goes on along the minus strand of JBHEPB010000308.1, from coordinate 3,195 downwards.
GACCCGGGGCTGCCCTCGAAGCGGTAAACGTCGTCCCCGCTGTGATTGGGGCCGACCACGAAGAAGGTGTGGATGTTCGTGATCACGTCGGCGAGCAGCGAGTTGCACAGCACCGAGAAGGCCGCCCAAGCGCCGAGCGGCGCGAACAGCAACGGCAGGGCGACGAAGTTGAGCAGGGCGTAGGGCGCGTAGCAGCGCCGGAGCAGCACGCCGACCGGCGTCGGCCGCGGCGCGTCCTCGTCGGCCAGCCGGTGCCACCAGGCCGTGAGCGTCTTGGGTGCGTAGTAGGAAGACCGCCAGGTAGCAGTCAGCAGGGCGAGCAGGCCGTAGCGAAGAGCGACGGGCAGGCGGGAACCGTTGATGTCGGCGACGTTGCGCTCGATGAGGTCGGGATCGCGCACTTCGCCGGTGTGCTGGTGGTGCAGGACGTTGTGCTCGTAGATCCACGCCTCGGGGATCATCCAGTCGGGCCACTCGACCATGCGGCGCCACCCGCGCGCGAAGACGCGCGAGGTGTAGCGGCGCGGCACGCCCGGCACCTTGTCGTAGCCGCGATGGCCGATGTGGTGCATGAGGAGCCAGCGCGTGGAACGGCCGAGGGCAAGGGCCAGCGCGCTCAGGGGATTGGGACCGATCCAGGCCGTGGCCATGCCGACGGTAGTCGCAATGCGTCCCCATCGCTCGATGCGGCGCAGGTGGCGCAGGTCGTCAGGCCCCAGCGAAGCACGAATCTCGGCCCTCAGGGCGGTGATGGCGCTGGCGAAGCCTTCCAGGTCGATACGGTCGAGGTTGGGGGTGGCGGAGGTAGTCACGGCCCGCTCCCATACGCGAGCCCGGGTCCCGAAGAAAGTCAGCGGCTTCCGTCGTGAGCCCGTCGATCTCCCTCCCTTAACGACGACGACGGCGCGTCAGTCCAGCACGGGATGGCCCCGGTAGAAGCGCTGGGGCCTGTGCTCGGCAACGGCGATCGCGACCTCCTCTCCCGGCTCGTCAGCGGCGGACCCGGCCTCCTTCGCGGCCTCGGGCAGGATCACGCCCGCTGTCGCCGCTCCGTTCACCGACGCAGGGGCGGTGGAGACGAGCGGGGCCGTCGCGATCTCGCTCGCCAGGCGCCGGTGGGCCAGGTTGATCGCCATCTTGAGGGCCGGCAGGTTGACGCCGGCGGTGGTCAGGATGCAAAGCGCCCCGCCCTTGCCGAACTGCTTCACGTAAAGCATGTGATCGGAGAACCGCACCATGCAGCTCTCCATCTCCTCCCCCAGCGCGGAGAAGCTCTCCGCCAGCCTTTCGATCCTCGGACCCAACTCGGCGAAGGAAGTGGCCTCGAACAGGGACGGCATTTCCATCGCCAGCAGCTTGCCCTCCCCGTTCAGGACGAAACTCCCCTGGATGCCCTGCACGTCCTTCAGGGCCAGCAACGTCTTCTGAATTCTCTCGCTCATCGGGAAATCCTCAATCTGTTCACAGCCCCCCGCCGCCTCGAGCTCGATCTAGAGAAAGCCGAGGATCTCCCGGATCTTGGACATCGGCACCTCCGGCCGGGGACGAACGCCCACCGTGTTGCCGTTCTCGTCGAAGTAGATCAGGCACCGACCCCTCTTGAACTCGGCGCCGAGTTCCTGGAACCCGTCGAGACCGAGCCCTTCCCCCACCAGCTGCGCGAGCTGGGTCGAGTAGGCCGCGACGGCAGCGAACTCCTCGGCATCGCCGCCCTTCGCGCTGAGTACGCTCCCTTCCGGCGAAAGCATGACCATCATCTTCACGGCGTCCGTTCTGTTCTCCATCTGCTATCCCTCCGGCGGTGGAACCGTCTGCGGTTCACCGACCTCTGTGAGTGAAGAAATGCCAGGCTCTGGAATTTTCACGGGCTTGCTGCCCCCCACCTGCAAGAAATTCGCCAGCCGACGAAATCTCGCGAAGAGAGGGTTCCCGGCCTCCCTTCGGCTCGAATCGGAAGGAAGCGGGGCGTCGAGGACTTCGAGAGCGGTGGGCGCGGCGTCGCCATGCCCATGCCTGCGGCAGCGTGCTGCCCAAAAGCTGGGCGCGGCAGCCCGAGAGTGTTCCGAAACACAGGAGGTGCTTCTCGCAGATCCCGAACAGGGGTACGGTAGCGTCAGGAGTTCAACGTTCGAGGGAGGTCACGGACCCTGTGACTGGAGAAACGCCATGCGCACCGCTTCGATGCTACTCGCCGTCCTGCTCGTCTCGTCCCCGGACGCCGGCCTGGCCGGTGATCCACCATCGGCCTCTGCACCTGCTCCCGCCCCGGCGGCAAGCGCGGACAAACGGGTTCCCGTCCAGGTGACCCCGGAAGAATCGCTCCGACAGAAGTTCGAGATGCGGGAGAATCTGGTCGCACTGCGCGACACCCTGGCCAGGCTGGCCGAAAGCGACTTCGCCGGCGTCGAACAGGCCGTCCGGCGCCTGGCCCATCCCGGTCCGGTCTCCGCCCGCCCCGGAGTCTCGGTGGCGGTCTTCGCCGACCTCGAGCGCCAGTTCGAGGGCAGCGTGGACAAGACGGTGGAAGCCGCACGCAGCGGCAACAGCCAGACCGTGCTGAGAGCCCTCAGCGATACGATGGCCTACTGCCAGTCCTGCCACATGGCTTTCCGCCAGGCCGAGGTTCCGGGAAGCGACGGCAAGGCGCCTTGAACGGCGGCGGACGAAGCTCGGAGCGGCGTCGCGCGGCGTCCGCGGGCGACGGCGGCCCGCGCTTCCGCAGGGTCCGGTGCGTTGCCTTGGCCCTGGTTCTCGTGGCTGCCCCGTCCCTTGCGGGCGCCGCCGCCAACTGCTGGACCATCGAGGATCCCGACCAGCGCGCCTACTGCCGCGCCGTCGCCACGGGCAGCGCCGGCCAATGCTCTATGATCTCGGACTTCTCGCTGAGGCAGACCTGCCGCGCCCGTCTCCAGGCCAATCCGTCCTCCTGCAATTCGCTGCGCACGGACTGGGAAAGGCAGGAGTGCCGGAGACAGGCCGGCCGCTGAAGGTACGGCGCCGGACCGGGCGTCAGGACCGTTCGTGCACGCTGATGAGGCCGGTGCGGATCGCGTAGACCGTGAGTTCGACGCGGTCCTGGACGCCGAGCTTCTGGAACACGTTGTTCAGGTGGGTCTTCACCGTCTGCTCGCTGATGAAAAGCTTCCGCGCCACTTCGGCGTTGCGCATCCCGAGCGCGACGTGACGCACAACCTC
>JBHEPB010000300.1:0-4786 GCA_046260515.1 Binatia bacterium | reverse complement strand
CGGTGGACCTCGTTCGCGAGAGGGCCCGCACTCTGGCCGAACTCGGCGCGGCGCTGGCGCCCTTTGTGAGAGTGTCGGTGGATTACGACGCAGCGGCCGTCGAGAAGTTCCTCGGCGCCGCCGATCGCCAGCGTCTTCGCTCCCTGGCCGTGGAGATGGCCACGATGGATTCGTGGGCGGCGCCGGTTATCGAAAACGAGATCCGCGCTTTCTGCGAAGGCGAGGGCGTCAAGCTTGGCGCCGTAGCCCAGCCGCTGCGCGTCGCGCTGACGGGCTCGACGGCGAGCCCCGGCATCTTCGAGCTCTGCCACGTGCTCGGCCGCGACCGAACCCTGGCCCGCCTCGAAGAAGCCTGCACCCGCGCCGAAATCTGAATGCCAAAACCCGGGACAGGTACAGGTTTTCCGCAGGAAAACCTGTACCTGTCCCGGGTTTCTATTTGCGCAGGAGGTTGAGGGCGCCGCCGGCCTGGATCCAGGCGATCTGTTCGGCGTTGCAGGAGTGCCTGGCCGCGATCGTCTCTTCGCTGCCGTCGGCGTGATGGAGGACGAGCGTGGTGTTGACGCCGGGCTGGATCTGCAGGGCGCCCGGCGCCGAGATCTCGTCGTCCTCGCGCACCTTGGCCCAGTCGGCCGCATCCGCGAAGGTGAGCGGCAGGATGCCCTGCTTCTTCAGGTTGGACTCGTGGATGCGCGCGAAGCTGCGCGTGATCACCACCGCGCAGCCGAGGTGGCGCGGGCTCATGGCAGCGTGCTCGCGGCTCGAGCCTTCACCGTAGTTCTCGTCGCCCACCACGATCCAGCGGCGTCCGGCGGCCTTCAGTGCGCGCGCCACGGCGGGCGTTCCCTGGCCCTGTTCTCCCGTGAGCGGACTCCGCGTGGTGCCGCGCTCGCCGGTGCCGGCGCGGATGGCGCCCGTGAACATGTTGTCGCTGATCTTGTCGAGGTGGCCGCGAAAGCGCAGCCAGGGACCGGCCGGGCTGATGTGGTCGGTGGTGGTCTTGCCCTGGGTCTTCAGCAGCAGGGGCATGCGCAGGAACTGCGAGGCCTCGGGCTTGGCGAAAGGATCGAGGAGGGCCAGGCGCCCGCTGTCGGGCTTCACCTTCACCTCGACGCTGGAGCCGTCGGCGGCGGGTGCCTGGTAGCCGCCGAGGGCCGTTGCAAAGCCCGTGGCCGGCACCTCCGGAGCGACCGGCGGCGGAGACAGGCGCAGGCTTTTCCCGTTGGAAGTAAGGGTGTCCTTCATCGGGTTGAAGGACAGGGAGCCCGCCAGGCCCATGGCCAGCACGATCTCCGGGCTGGCAATGAAGGCGAGGGTCTCCGGGTTGGCGTCGTTGCGGCCGGGGAAGTTGCGGTTGAAGGACGTGACGATGGAGTTCTTCTCGCCCTTGGCCACGTCGTCGCGCTTCCACTGACCGATGCAGGGCCCGCAGGCGTTAGCCAGCACCGAGGCCCCGACCTTTTCCAGGGAGGCCATCTGCCCGTCCCTCTGGATGGTCTCGAAGATCATGTCGCTGCCGGGGCTGACGAGCAGGGGGACCTTCGACTTGAAGCCGTGGGCCGCCGCCTCCTCGGCGATGGCCGCCACGCGCGAGATGTCCTCGTAGGAGGAGTTGGTGCAGCTGCCGATCAGGGCCGCCGTCGGCAGGTCCGGGTAGCCTTCCTTGGCCACGGCCGCAGCCACCTCGGATAGCGGACGGGCGAGATCCGGAGTGTGGGGGCCGACCAGGTGGGGCTCGAGGGTGGACAGGTCGATCTCGACGATCTCGTCGTAGTACGCCGAGGGATCTGCGGCCGTCTCGGGATCAGCGGTCACGAGGTCCAGGTGAGCGGCGGCCAGCTCGGCCAGGGCGGCACGGCCGGTGGCCTTCAGGTAGATGGCCATCCTCTCATCGAAGGGGAACACCGAGCAGGTGGCGCCGAGCTCGGCTCCCATGTTGCAGATGGTCCCCTTGCCGGTGCAGGAAATGCTCGAGGTTCCCGGCCCGAAGTACTCGATAATCTTGTTGGTTCCACCCTTCACGGTGAGCATCCCGCAGAGCTTGAGAATGATGTCCTTGGGGGCCGCCCAGCCGCTCAGCTTGCCGGTGAGCTTCACGCCGACGGTGCGGGGGAGGAGGACCTCCCAGGGGAAGCCCGCCATCACGTCGACGGCGTCGGCTCCGCCCACTCCCGCCGCGCACATGCCGAGGCCGCCGGCGTTCGGAGTATGGGAGTCGGTGCCGATCATGAGGCCGCCGGGGAAGGCGTAATTCTCCAGCACCACCTGGTGGATGATGCCGGACCCCGGCTTCCAGAAGCCGATGCCGTACTTGGAGGAGACCGAGGCCAGGAAGTCGTAGACCTCGGCGTTCTCGCTGCGGGCGGTGCTGGTGTCGCTGGCCGCGCCGCGGTGAGCGAGGATCAGGTGGTCGCAGTGCACCGTGGAGGGCACGGCGACCTCGGGGCGGCCGGCCTGCATGAACTGGAGGAGGGCCATCTGGGCGGTCGCGTCCTGCATGGCTACGCGGTCCGGCCTCAGGTCCACATAGCTCTTGCCGCGTTCGAGTTCCGCGGTGGCCGGGGAGTCCAGGTGCCCGAGGATGATCTTCTGGGCCAGGGTCAGGGGCTTGCCGCTGCGGCCACGCACCACGGCGAGGCGCTCGCGCATTTTTCCGTAGACCTTGGTGACGAACTCGGGGCTGCTCTCGATGGTCGGCATGGCGCTCTCCTGGCTGGAATCGGCTCGCTATCGCATGAACGGGGAGGGTTGTCAGTCGGCGCGGGGAGGAGAAACGAGCGGTTTTCGACCGCGTGGCCGCCGCCGGGGAGCGCGGCCGCGGCCGACTGGCCGCAGAGGCGCGTTGGGATCTTGTTGCAAGATCGTGCTACTAGCCCGGCCGGTCGCGGGCACACCCTGTCCGCGTAGACGCCGCGCCGCTGCGTGCGGGCCCCGAGGAGACCATGGAGAGACTTCCCTTCACCGAAGAGCAGAACATGTTCCGTGAGTCCGCGCGCGAGTTCTTCAAGCGCGAGGTCGCTCCCCACCGCGAGCGCTGGCGCGAGGCCGGCATCGTCGATCGCGAGGCCTTCACGAAGGCCGGCGAGGCGGGGCTGCTGCTGATCTGGGCCGACGAAAAATACGGCGGTCTCGGCCTGCCCGACTTCCGCTACGAGCAGATCCTCATCGAGGAGAACGCCTGGTACGGCGACCCCTGCTTCTTCAACACCCTGCACAGCCGCCTGGTGGCTCCCTACATCGACCACTTCGGCACCGAGGAGCAGAAGGAGCGCTTCCTGCCGCGCTTCGCCACCGGCGAATCGATCCTGGCGATCGCGATGACGGAGCCCGACGCGGGCAGCGATCTGGCCGGCATGAAGTCGACGGCCGTGCGCGACGGCGACGACTGGATCCTCAGCGGGCAGAAGACTTACATCTCTAACGGCATCCTTTCGGATGTCGTCATCGTGGCGGCCAAGACCGACCCCAACGCCACGCACGCGATGGGCCTTTTCCTTGTGGAGCGCGGCATGCCGGGCTTCGAGAGGGGCCGCAATCTGGCCAAGATGGGAATGAAGGCCCAGGACACGGCCGAACTCTTCTTCGAGAACGTGCGCATCCCGGCCGAGAACGTGCTCGGTCCTCCCGAAGGCGGCTTCTTCATGCTGATGCAGGGGCTGGCGGAGGAAAGACTGATCGCGGCGGTCGGCAACGTGGTGGGCGCCCAGATGGCCATGCACGTGACGAAGGATTTCGTCTCCACGCGCAAGGTCTTCGGCAAGCCGCTGAGCAAGTTCCAGAACACGCGCTTCAAGCTGGCCGAGCTGGACGCCGAGATCGACATCGCCCAGACCTACGTGGACCGCGCGGTGCAGGTGCACAACGAAGGCAAGCTCTCGTCCGAGGATGCGGCGCGCATCAAGCTGTACTCGAGCGAGCTGGCGGGCCGCACGGTGGACGTCTGCCTCCAGCTCCACGGCGGGGCGGGCTACATGGACGAGTACCCGATCTGCCGGATGTACCAGGACGAGAGGATCAACCGCATTCTCGCCGGGTCCTCCGAGATCATGAAAGAGATCATCGCCCGGCAGATCCTCGGGCGCTGAGGCGGGGGCTGAGATCGGTCGGGCGCCGGGGCATTCGTTCGGCCGCTGTCCTCGCTCGCTGCGCTCGCTGCGGAGGCGACCTCACGAACGCCCCGGCGCCCTCCCTCCAAGACGGACTTCGGGGACACGAAACCCGGGACAGGTACAGGTTTCGAAACCCGGGACAGGTACGGGTTTTGGAGCGGGGGCCGGCTGGGACGGGAGCGGGGTTGACCCGCCCGCAAGTGCCGATTAAGAAAGGCGGGTCGCAGTCGCGCCACCGCGGCCCCATCGTCTAGCGGTCTAGGACGTCGGCCTCTCACGTCGAAAACACCGGTTCGATTCCGGTTGGGGTCACCATCACTTTTCTTACCCGAAGCGCGCTGCGGCGCACGATGTCGCCGGTCGGCGCGGCATGGAACGCCTGATTCGTTGGGATATGGGGCCCGGTGACCCCCCGTATCCAGTACGTCACGACAACCGATGGCGTCCGAATTGCCTACTCCACATTCGGCGAAGGTGAGGGCGTTCCGCTCGTCGTGCTTCGGCCGGAGCTGTTCAGCCACGTCGAGGCCGAGTGGCGGCTCCCTGCGAACCTGTTCGATCGGGCTGCGTTCGAACAGTTTGCGCGCAACCGGCGGGTGGTTCGGATCGATCTGCGACGCAGCGGGCTCTCCGATCGTGACGTCGTCGATTGTTCGCTCGATGCGTGCATCCTCGAC
>JBHEPB010000289.1:0-16446 GCA_046260515.1 Binatia bacterium | reverse complement strand
CCCGCCGCTTCGCGAGCGCCGCCAGGACATCCCCGACCTCGTGCGCCACTTCCTCGAGCGCATCAACGCGCGCGAGCGCTTCAAGGTGAAAGGCGTGTCGCCTGAAGCGATGTCGCTGCTGGTGGACCAGCACTGGAAGGGCAACGTGCGCGAGCTGGAGAACGTGCTGCTGCGCGCCGCGGCGCTGGCGCCGGACCGCGTGCTCGGCCCGGCCGACCTTCCGCTGCGCTCGCGCACCATGGCCCCCAGCATGGACATGGCGGCGCCCCTCACCGACATCCTCGGAGCCAAGATCCGCGAACTGCTGGCTTCCTTCGGTTCTTCGGAGCCCCGCGACCTGCACACCCGCGTGCTGGCCATGGTCGAGAAACCCCTGTTCGAGGCCGTGCTCGAGAGTACGGGCGGCAACCAGCTGCGCGCCGCCGACATCCTCGGCATCAACCGCAACACCCTGCGCAAGAAGATCACCGACTACGGGATCGCGGTGTCGCGATCGCGATCGTGAGCGAGAAGGCGAAGACGGGCTTCCGGCTGCCGCCCCTCTACCCCATCGTCAACGTCGCCGATGCCGGCAAGGCGGCGGTGGAGGCCGCGCTGGCCCTGGCCGTGGAACTGGCGGGAGCGGGCGCGACACTCCTGCAGTTGAGGGCCAAAAGCCTCGGCGCCGGCGCCATGATGGAACTGGCCTCGCGCATCGTGGCGAGCATCGACGGAACCGGCGCCCTGCTCGTCGTCAACGATCGCGCCGACGTGGCCGCCGCCAGCGGCGCGGCCGGCGTGCACGTGGGCGACGAAGACCTCCCGCCGCGGGCCGCGCGCGCGACGTTCGCCGCTGCCGGCCCCCGGGCCGTCCCCGTGATCGTCGGGTACTCCACCCACAGCGTGGACGAGGCTGTCGCGGCTTCGTTGTCGGGCGACGCCGACTACCTCGGCTTCGGCCCCGTCTTCGAAAGCCCCACCAAGTCCGGCGTGCGCGACGCGCGCGGGCTCGAACTGCTGGCGGAGGCCTGCCGCCGAAGCCGCCTGCCGGTGGTGGCCATCGGCGGCATCACGCTCGAGACGGCCCCGCTTTGCTGGAAGGCCGGCGCCGCGAGCGTGGCGGTGATCAGCGAGATCGAACGAAGCCGCGACCGCAGCGCCCTGCTGGCAGACTACCGGCGCGCCGCCGAAGCCTACTCGTAACCACCGCTGAAAGCGGTGGCCGGCCCGGAGTCCTCTCGCGAGCTGAAGTTGCGGAACCGCGCGAAGGACTTGTCGAACATCACCCTCACGGTCCCCGTGGGCCCGTTGCGCTGCTTGGCGATGATGATCTCGGCGACGCCCGGCTCGGCGGTGTCGGCGTTGTACTGCTCGTCGCGGTACAGGAAGATGATGACGTCGGCGTCCTGCTCGAGGGCGCCCGACTCGCGAAGGTCGGCCATGCCCGGCCTCTTGTCGGCGCGCAGTTCCACCTGGCGGTTGAGCTGGGAGAGCGCGACGATGGGCACGCTCAGTTCCTTGGCCAGCGCCTTCAGCGAACGCGAGATGGCCGAGATCTCCTGCTCGCGGCTGTCCTCGCCGGTCCCCCGCATCAGCTGCAGGTAGTCGATGATGATGAGGCCGAGGTTGGCCGCCGGGTCGTGCTTGAGGCGACGGGCCTTGGCGCGGATCTCCAGCACGGTCTGGGCGGGCGTGTCGTCGATGTAGATGGGCGCCCCGCCGAGCTTGCCGGCCGTGAGCGCGATGTTCTTGATGTCGCGGTCCTGGAGGTTGCCGGTGCGCACGCGCGCGTTGTCGATCTCGGCCTGCGAACAGAGCATGCGCATCACGAGCTGGTCGGACGACATTTCCATCGAGAACACGGCCACGCCCACGTTGCACTCGCCGGCCGCATACTCGGCGATGTTGAGACAGAAGGCCGTCTTTCCCATGGACGGACGGCCGGCCACGATGATGAGGTCGGAAGGCTGCAGGCCCGCGGTCTTGTGATCGAGGTCGTAGTAACCGGTGGCTACGCCGGTCACGTCCGACTTGCGGTCGAAGAGCATCTCGATGCGCTCGACCGTGGAGCTGATCAGGGTGTCGATGCGGCGCAGCGCGCTGCGCTGGTTGCTGCTCGACAGCTCGAAAATGGCCGTCTCGGCCCGGTCGAGGAAGTCGCGCGTGGCGCCCCGCGACTCGTAGGCGCCCGACAGGATCTCCGAGGACGTGCGGATGAGGCGGCGCAGGATGGCCTTGTCGTGGACGAGGCGGGCGTAGTGATCGACGTTGGCCGCGGTCACCACCTTCTCGGCCAGCTCGACGAGGTAGGAGGTGCCCCCCACCCTCTGCAATTCGCCCGTCTGCTTGAGGGCCTCGGTGACGGTGATGACGTCGGCCGGGCGGGCCTGGGCCGAAAGCGCGCTGATGGCCGCGAAGATGCGGCTGTGGCGCTCGGCGTAGAAGTCGTCGGCGGTGACGAGGTCGGCGATGCGGTCGAACGCGTCGCTGTCGGTCAGCAGAGCGCCGAGGACGGACTCCTCGGCCTCCTGGCTGTGGGGAGGAACGCGGGTGAAGGCGGCTTTCTGCTCGTCCATGGGGGCGGGATCATGCGCCGAAACCGGCGCCCGCTGAAATAACCGGGGAGTATCGAAGTCGCCGCGGCGGCCCCGCTGTGGACAACGTCGGGCAAGTCCGCCCGGGAGCGGCCGTCCTCGCGGCAGCGGCCGTGCACACGATGCGCACACGATGCGCACACGGTGCGCACAGGCTGGCGCCGGTGGACCGCGGTCGCCGCCGTCGCTACTACGAAGGGCAGCGCCGCTCCATGCCGGGGCCGCCCATTTCCGCCGGGAGCAGGCTCCACCATGACCCCTCTTCTTCCTGCCACCCTCATCCCGGGAGACGGGATCGGACCCGAAATCGTCGACGCCACCCTGGAGGCCCTCGAGGCCCTCGGCGCTCCCTTTGCCTGGGACCGCCAGGTGGCGGGGTTGGCCGGAGTCCATGCCTGCGGCGATCCCCTTCCGCCGGCCGCCCTCGAAAGCATCCGTCGCACCCACCTCGCCCTGAAGGGCCCCCTGGAGACGCCATCGGGCGGCGGCTACCGCTCCTCCAACGTGCGCCTGCGCGAGGAGTTCCAGCTCTACGCCAACCTGAGGCCCGTGCGCACGCTGATTCCCGGCGGGCGCTACGACGACATCGACCTCGTGGTAGTGCGCGAGAACCTCGAGGGCCTCTACATCGGCCACGAGCACTACATCCAGATCGACGACGATCCCCACGCGGTGGCGATGGCCACGGGGGTGAACACGCGCCAGGGCAGCCGCCGCTGCCTCGAGTTCGCCTTCGAGCACGCGGTGGCCACCGGACGCCGCAAGGTCACCATCGTGCACAAGGCCAACATCCTGAAGGCCCTGACCGGCCTCTTCCTCGACACCGGGCTGGACCTGTACGAGCGCAGGTTCAAGGGCCGCTTCGAGCTCGAGACGATGATCGTGGACGCCTGCGCCATGAAGCTGGTGCTCGACCCCTGGAAGTTCGACGTCATCGTCACCACCAACCTCTTCGGCGACATTCTCTCCGACCTCGTCGCCGGCCTGGTGGGAGGGCTCGGCATGGCGCCGGGCGCCAATATCGGGCCGGACGCGGCCATCTTCGAAGCGGTGCACGGCTCGGCGCCCGACATCGCGGGCAAGGGCATCGCCAACCCCATTGCCCTGCTGCTGGCCGCCGCCATGATGCTCGACCATTGCCGGATACCGGAGTCGGCCGCGCGACTGCGCGCCGCCATCGACGCCACGCTCAACGTGGACAAGGTGCGCACGGGAGATCTCGGCGGCAGCGCGGGAACGGCGGCTTTTACGAAAGCCCTGGTCCACCGCATCACGGCGGGCTGACGCGATCGTTCAGGGCGCCGCGTGCACCTGGCTCGATAGCCTTTCGAGGGCGGCGGGGATGCGCGGCCCGTACCAAGCCAGGTCCTTTCCGTCCACGAAGAGGAAACGCGAGGCCAGGCCTGCCGCCTGCAGTTCCTCGGCGTGCTTCTTTTCAAAGACATAGGGCTCGTCCGGAAGCACCACGAGTTCGGGCGCGGCGGCGACGATCTCCCCGATCTCCACCTCGAAGAAGTCCGGCCCCGCGCGCTCGCCGAAGACGTTGGCGCAGCCGGCGCGGGCCAGCATGTCGCCGATGTAGGTGGCGCGGCGGAAGGTCATCCAGGGACGGCGCCAGATGGGGCAGAACGTGGAGACGGGGCGGCCCGCGCTCGCGAGCCTCTGGTCGGCGCGGGCCAGGGCTTCACGGCAGCGCGCCGCCAGCGTACGGCCGGCTTCGGCGGCGCCGCAGGCCTCGCCGAGTTCCTCCAGCATCGTCGCCGCCTCCCTCACCGTGCAGGGATGGGTCACGTGCAGGGTGAGGCCGGCCGCTTCGAGGGCCCGGCAGTCCTCCAGGCGGTTTTCTTCCTTGTTGACGAGCACGAGGTCGGGCTCGAGGTCGACGATGCGCGCCACGTCGGGGTTCTTGGTGCCCCCCACCGCCTCGATGTCCTCGACGACGCCGGCCGGCTCCGTGCACCAGCGCGTGCGCCCCACGAGGGAGGACGTGAGCCCGAACTCGACCAGGCTCTCGGTCAGACTGGGAACAAGCGAAACGACGCGCATCCGAATCAAAACCCGGGACAGGTACAGGTTTTCCTACGGAAAACCTGTACCTGTCCCGGGTTTCTCAGGCGCGTTCGATGACGAGGGAGATGCCCTGGCCGCCGCCGATGCAGAGGGAGGCGAGGCCGAGGCTGACGTTGCGGGCCTTCATCGCGTGCAGCAGGGTCACCAGCACGCGCGCGCCGCTGGCGCCGATGGGGTGGCCGATGGCCACCGCGCCGCCGTTCACGTTCACCTTCGCGATGTCGATCTTCAGTTCGGCCAGCACGCCGAGGGACTGGGCCGCGAAGGCCTCGTTCAGCTCCCACAGACCGATGTCTTCCTTCTGGATGCCGAGGCGCTTCAGCACCTTCTCCGAAGCCGGCCACGGACCCATGCCCATGATGGCCGGATCGACGCCGGCCGCAGCCGCGCCGCGGATCACCGCCAGCGGAGTCAGCTTCTCGGCCTTGGCGCGGGCCTCCGACATGATGACGAAGGCGGCGGCGCCGTCGTTGATGCCCGACGCGTTGCCCGCCGTCACGGTGCCGTCCTTCTTGAACGCGGCGCGCAGCTTGGAGAGCGAGTCCATCGTGGTGTTGCCGCGCACGTACTCGTCCTTGTTCACCTTGATGGGGTCGCCCTTCCTCTGCGCGATCTCGACGGTGAAGATTTCCTCGTCGAAGGCGCCGCTGGCCTGGGCGGCGGCCGCCTTCTGCTGGCTGGCCACGGAGAACTCGTCCTGGGCCTCGCGCGAGATGCCGTACTTGGCGGCGACGTTCTCGGCGGTGATGCCCATGTGCGTGAAGGTGAGCGGGCAGGACAGGCCGTCGGCGATCATGGAGTCGATGATCTGGTCATGGCCCATGCGGTAGCCCGTGCGGGCTTTCGCGAGGATGTAAGGCGCGAGCGTCATGTTCTCGAAACCGCCGGCCACCACGCACTCGGCTTCGCCCGTCGCGATCGACTGGGCGGCCAGCGCCACGGCCTTGAGTCCCGAGCCGCAGGCCTTGTTGACCCCGAAGCTCGGCACTTCCTTGGGCACGCCGCCCTTGATGGCGGCGACGCGAGCCGGGTTGAGGCCCAAGTTGGCCGCCAGCACGTTGCCGAGGATCACCTCGTCGACGGAACCGGGATCGATGCCCGCGCGGCGGATCGCTTCCGCAACCGCAAGGCCCCCGAGTTCCGGAGCAGGCTTCTCGGCGAAGACGCCGTTGAAGCTGCCAATGGCGGTGCGGGTTGCGCTGACGATGACTGCTTTATTCAAGACTCGGTCCTCCTGGTTGGAGAAAGCGCGCCTTGGCGCCCTCCCCCGTCGTGCCGTGCGGCTGCGCGTGCACATGCCGCCGGCGTCCCTGGGCGCGCCAACATGCGCGTCCCCTTCGTCTTCTGCGTCCCTGGCGGCTTCGCGGCCGTGGCCCTCAGGCCCTCGCCTCGATATTGCCGCGGATCCACTCGACGATGTCCTTGGTGCTGGCGCCGGGGGTGAAGATCTCCTTCACGCCAAGACCCTTCAGTTCGGCGATGTCCTCGTCGGGGACGATACCGCCGCCGAACACCGGGATGTCGCCGATGCCCTTGTCCTTCATCAGCGTAAGGATGCGCGGGAAGAGTGTCATGTGGGCGCCGGAAAGAATGGACAGGCCGACGCAGTCCACGTCCTCCTGCACCGCCGTCTCCGCGATCATCTCCGGGGTCTGGTGGAGGCCGGTGTAGATCACCTCGAAGCCCGCGTCGCGCAAGGCCCTCGCGATGATCTTGGCACCACGGTCGTGGCCGTCGAGGCCGGGTTTCGCCACCAGAATTCTGAGCACCTTGTCCGACACGTTCTTGTTTCCTGCCTTTTGCTTTCGATTGACGGTCCGGGCCCCGGGCCGGGGTCAGACCGTCGCGGGATCCTGGTAGATCCCGAACACTTCGCGGTACACGTCCGACACTTCGCCCACCGTGACGCCCTCGCGCACCGCCTCGACGATCGGCGGCATCAGGTTGCGGTCCTCGACCGCCGCACGGCGCACGGCTTCGACGGCGGCCGTCACCTTCTTCGCGTCGCGGCCGGCCTTGAAGGCCTTCACCTTCTCGCGCTGTTCCTTCTCGAGGCCGCGGTCGATGCGGAGGATCTCCAGGGCCTTGCCGGCGTCCATCGTGTAGCCGTTGACGCCGACAGTGATGTACTCGTTCTCGTCGCTGGTCTGCTGGAAGGCGTAGGCGGCGTCCGCGATCTCGGCCTGGGGATAGCCCAGCTCGATCGCGCGCACGATGCCGCCGAGGTCGTCGATACGCTGGATGTAGGCTTCCGCATCCCTCTCCATGCGGTCGGTCAGCGCCTCGATGGCGTAGCTGCCGCCGAAGGGGTCCACCGTGTTCACGATGCCGCTTTCTTCGGCGAGGATCTGCTGGGTGCGAAGGGCCACGGTCACCGCCTCCTCCGAGGGAAGCGCCAGGGTTTCGTCGAGCGAATTGGTGTGGAGGGACTGGACGCCGGCCAGCGTGGCGGCCAGCGCCTGGATGGTCACGCGCACCACGTTGTTCAGGGGCTGCTGGGCCGTCAGTGACACGCCCGAGGTCTGGGCGTGGGTGCGCATCAGGCAGGCCTTGTCCGTCTTGGCGCCGAAGCGCTCTCGCATGATGCGCGCCCACAGGCGGCGCGCCGCGCGGATCTTGGCGATCTCCTCGAGGAAATCGTTGTGGACGTTGAAGAAGAAGGACAGGCGCGGCCCGAAGTCGTCGGGATCGAGGCCGCGGTCCACCGCCGCCTGCACGTAGCCGATGCCGTCGGCCAGGGTGAAGGCCAGTTCCTGGACCGCCGTCGAGCCGGCCTCACGGATGTGGTAGCCGCTGATCGAAACGGGGTGCCAGCGCGGCACCTCCTTCATGCAGAACTCGATCATGTCGGTGACGATGCGAAGCGAGGGCTCGGGAGGCGAGATCCACTCTTTCTGGGCGATGAACTCCTTGAACATGTCGTTCTGGATGGTTCCGCCGAGCTGCTTCCAGGAGCAACCCTGCCTCTCGCCGACCACCAGGTACATGGCGAGCAGAATGGAGGCCGAGCAGTTGACGGTCATCGAGGTGGTCACTTCGTCGAGGCGGATGCCGTCGAAGAGGATCGACATGTCCTCGATGGTCGAGACCGCAACGCCCTCGCGGCCCACCTCGCCCTCGGCGCGGTGGTGGTCGGCGTCGTAGCCCATCAGCGTCGGCATATCGAAGGCGGTGGACAGGCCGCCGCCGCCGGCCGCCAGCAGGTACTTGAAGCGCGCATTGGTGTCGGCCGCGCTGCCGAAGCCCGCGAACTGCCGCATGGTCCACGGCTTGGTGCGGTACATGGTGGGGTAGACGCCGCGCGTGAAGGGGTAGCGGCCCGGCTCGCCGACCTCGCCCGTGGCGTCGCCGGCGCGGTAGCAGTCGGCCACTTCCATGCCGGAAATGGTCGAATGTTTGGGCCGCACCGTGCGGGGTTCGACTTTTCTGGCCGTGCTGGAATCGCGCATGTCTGGCTCCCGGGGATCCGACGCGTCCAGCCGTTTCCGGAAGGACGCGCGACCATAGCCGGGGGGGCAAAGCCGGGCAATCGCGCGCCCGGAAACCCGGGACAGGTACAGGTTTCGCAGAAACCTGTACCTGTCCCGGGTTTTCAGTAGTTGGGCTTGTAGTCGAACTTGTGGATGGTCTCGAGGTAGCGCACGGTCCGCGACTGGGAGCGCATCACCACCGAGTGGCTGACGGCCCCGCCCTTGAAGAACGTGACACCCTTGAGGAAGGCGCCGTCGGTGACGCCGGTAGCGGCCAGCAGCACGTTGCCTTTGACCATGTCGTCGAGTTCGAGCTTGCGCGAGGGATCCTTGATGCCGAGGCGGTAGAGTTCGTCCCTCTCGCCGGCTCCCCGCGGCGTGAAGCGGCATTGCAGGAAGCCGCCGAGACCCTTCAGGGCGGCGGCGCTAAGGATGCCCTGGGTGGCTCCGCCGGCGCCCAGCAGCATGTCCACACCGGCTCCGTCCCTGGCCGTGGCCATGGCCGCGGCCACGTCGCCGTGGGGAATCAGCCTCACCCTGGCCCCCGCGTCGCGCACCTGCTCGATCAGCGCGTCGTGGCGGGGCCGGTCCAGGATCACCACGGTTAGGTCCTCGACGTAGCAGCTACGGGCCTCGGCGAGGCGCTTCAGATTCTCGGCCGGCGAGCGGTCGAGATCGACCACGCCGTGGCCGTCCGGCCCGGTGGCGATCTTGTCCATGTAGGACCCCGCCGGGCAGCGAAGGATGCTGCCCGGATCGGCCAGGGCCATGATCGACATGGCATTGGGACCGCCCAGCGCGCAGCTGACGCCGCCCTCCAGGGGATCGACCGCCACGTCCACTTCCACCCCGCCGGCGCCCAGGCGGGAACCGGTCGAGAGCGGATCGCCGGTGGCCTGGGCGGCATCGCCGAGGACGATCTCGCCCTGGAAGGCGCCGATGGAGGAGAAGGCGTGGTGGATGGCCTGGGCCGCCGCGCGCTCGGGCCCCATCTCGTCGCCGCGGCCGTTCTCGCGGGCGGCCGCGAGGGCTGCCGCTTCGGTGACGCGCACGAGTTCGAAAGCGAGGTTTCGTTCCATTTGCCTTCTCTCGCCGGCGCGTCCGCCGGACTGCGCTCTAGATGCCCATGGCCTCGATCACCCGGTCCAGGTCGGCCGGCACTCGAAGCGGCTCGGGACAGGAGCGGATGGCATTGTGAGGATCCTTGAGACCATGACCGGTAAGGGTGCAGACTACCACGGCTCCGGCCTCGATGCGCCTGGCGTCGGCCAGCTTCTTGAGGCCTGCTATGGACGCGGCCGAGGCCGGCTCGGCGAAGACCCCTTCGGTGGCGGCCAGCAGCTTGTAGGCCTCCATGATCTCGTCGTCGGTGACCATGTCGATGGCGCCGCCCGACTCGTCGCGGGCCGCCTCGGCCTTCTTCCAGCTCACCGGATTGCCGATGCGGATGGCGGTGGCGATGGTCTCGGGCGCCTCCACCGGATGGCCGAGGACGATGGGGGCGGCACCTGCCGCCTGGAAGCCCATCATCTTCGGCCGCGAGGAGACCACGCCGTCGCGGAAGTACTCGCTGTAGCCCATCCAGTAGGCGGTGATGTTGCCCGCGTTGCCCACGGGGAGCACGTGGTAGTCGGGGGCCCGGCCCAGGGTGTCGCAGACCTCGAAGGCGGCGGTCTTCTGGCCCTGGAGGCGGTGGGGGTTGATGGAGTTGACGACGGTCACCCGCCGGCGCTCGGCCACGCCCGAGACCATGCGATAGGCGTCGTCGAAATTCCCTTGGACGGCGAGGACTTTGGCGCCATGGATGACGGCTTGACTGAGCTTTCCCATGGCGATGTTGCCGTCGGGAATCACGACGAAGCAGGAAAGGCCCGCCCGCGCCGCGTAGGCCGCCGCCGACGCGGAGGTGTTGCCCGTCGAGGCGCAGATCACGGCGGTGGCGCCCTCGGCCACGGCCATGGTGATGGCCATGGTCATGCCCCTGTCCTTGAAGGAACAGGTGGGGTTCAGCCCGTCGTACTTGGCGTAGACCTGGGCCTTCAGGCCCAGCTTCTCGGCCAGGCGGGGCAGCTCGACCAAGGGCGTGTTGCCCTCGTGGAGGGTCACGGGCGCGATGTCGCCGACCGGCAGGCGGTCACGGTAATACTCGATCAGTCCCGGCCAGCTCATTGCGCTTCGTCCGCCCCCCGACCCTGGTTCAGCATTCGCCGCTTCCACGTCATCCCCATCCTCGCCGCCGGGTCGCCTCCCCGAGGGATGCGCCCGGACCTTCCGCCCTGCCCTGTCGCCCTGCTCATTGCCATTCGCAAGCCCCGCTTCTCAGGCGCCGTCCTCGCCGAGGGTCTCCTCGACGCGGATCACGACGGGCCTGGCCCTCACCTCGGCCAGCTTGGCGATGCTGGCCAGGGCCTTGGCCAGGGCGGCCTCGCGGGTGCGGTGCGTGCGCATGACGACGGGCACGGCTCCCTTGCTCGGCTTCTCGTGCTGGGCGACGGTCGCGATGCTGATGCCGGCCTTGGCCAGGATCGACGTGATCTTGGCCAGGGCCCCCGGCTTGTCGCTCAACTGGAAACGGATGTAGTGCTCGTGCTCGGTGCCGCCCATGTCCACGACGCGGGCCTTCTCCAGGCTGGCGGCCGGCTGCCCGTACGGCGGCACCAGCGGCGCGCGGCCGGCCAGCAGCGCGCGCGCGGCGTCCACCACGTCGGCCACCACGGCTGTCGCGGTCGGCATCATGCCGGCGCCGCGCCCGTAGTAGATGGAAGTGCCCAGAGCCTGGCCGCGCAGGCAGACGGCATTGAAGGGGCCGGCCACCTTCGCCAGCAGGTGGTTGTTGGGAACCATGGCCGGATGCACACGCGCCTCCACTCCCTTGGTGGTGTCGCGGGCCACGGCCAGCAGCTTGATCGTGTAACCGAAGTCGCGGGCGTAGGCCATGTCGATCCCGCTCACGCTGCGGATGCCCTCGACGTGCACCGACTTGGGATCGATGAGCTTGCCGAAGGCCATGGCCACTAGGATGACCAGCTTGTGCAGGGAGTCGAGACCGTCCACGTCGTAGCTGGGGTCGGCTTCGGCCAGGCCCATCTTCTGGGCGCGCTCGAGCACCGAAGCGAACTCGCCGTTGCCGGCGGCCATCTCGCTCAGGATGTAGTTGCAGGTCCCGTTGACGATGCCGTAGCCCTCGAGGTTGCGGTCGCCCGCCAGGGATTCGCGAAGGGTGCGGATGACGGGGATGCCGCCGCCCACACTGGCCTCGAAGCCGAGGGCCACGCCGGCCTTCTCGGCGGCCGCAGCCAGCACCGGACCGTGGGCCGAAAGCACGGCCTTGTTGGCGGTGACGACGGGCTTGCCGGCCTTCAGCGCTTCCAGCTGGAACGTCCGGGCCGGCTCGAGGCCGCCGATCAGTTCCACCACGATGTCCACCGCGGGGTCGTGGATGAGGGCGCGGGCGTCGGTGGTGAGCAGTTCGCGAGGGACCTTGATGCCGCGGCTGGTCTTGATGTCGAGGTCGGCAATCCCGGCCAGTCGCAGGGGCACGCCGAGGCGGGTGCGGATGGCGCCCGCGTGCTCGCGCAGCACCTTGACGACGCCGGTCCCGATGGTCCCGAACCCGATCAGTCCGACTCCGATGTCCTTCTTCGCCAAGTCCGCGTCCTCTGGTTTCCGCAAGGCCGATGTGTTCCCGGGGGAACGCGGCGGCGCCGTCGCAGCCGCCCTAGCTATCCCGGAAGCACTCCCGCTTCCATCGTTGCGGCCGGCGGCCCGGCGGCCTTCTCCGGTCTCGGGTCCGGCTTCGCGGCAGGAGCCGCAGCCGCCGCCGCGAACAGGCGGTCGGCCCGGTAGGACGAGCGCACCAGTGGTCCGGCCGCCACCTCCGTGAAACCGAGGCCGCGGGCCAGTGCTGCCAGTTCGTCGAACTCGGCCGGTTCGTAGTAGCGGGCGACCGGCCTCTGTTCTCGCGTCGGCCTTAGGTACTGGCCGATGGTGACGAGTTCGCAGCCGGCTCCGCGCAGGTCGGCAAGGGTCTCCTCGATGTCCTCGCGGGTCTCGCCGAAGCCGACCATGAGGCCGGACTTGACCACACCGCGGCCGTCGCGGCGGGCCACCACGGCGGCCAGGGCGAGCACCTCGAGGGAGCGCTCGTAACGTGCGCGGCCTCTCACTTCGGCTGTGAGACGGCGCACGGTCTCTATGTTGTGCCCGAACACCTGGGGCCTGGCGGCCATCACGGTTTCCACGAGTTCGGCGCGGCCGTTGAAATCGGCGGTGAGGACTTCGACCTCGACGCCTTCGATGCGGCGGTGCAGCGCCTCAATGGTCGAAGCGAAGTGGCCGGCGCCTTCGTCGTCGAGATCGTCGCGCGCCACCTGGGTGAGCACGACGTAGCGCAGGCCGAGGGCAGCGGCCGTCTCGGCCACCCGATCCGGTTCACCCGGGTCCGGCGCTTCGCCTCGACCGGTCTTGACGGAACAGAACGTGCAGCGCCGCGTGCAATTCTCGCCGAGGATCATGAAGGTGGCGGTGCCGCTGGAGAAACACTCCCCGATGTTGGGGCAGCGGGCCTGCTCGCACACTGTTACCAGCTTGCCGCGGCGCAGGCGGCGCTTGAGGTCGTCGGCGGCTCCCAGGCGGCGGTTCTCGCCGCGAACCCAGGACGGCAGCCTTGGCGAATCGCTTTCCACCCCGCGCTTATAGAAGCCGCCGCCCGCCCCGCAAAACGCCCGCTGCGCGCAGCCCGAAAACCCGGGACAGGTACAGGTTGCGCAGAGCGCAACCTGTACCTGTCCCGGGTTTTCAGCCGACTTCGGCGAGGTCGAGGAGGCCTTCCCAGCGGGTGGACAGGACGCGGCACAGTTCCGCGGATTCGGGCTGGTCCAGGGCGGGGTCCACGGCCAGCCAGGCCAGGGCCTCGCGGCGCGCCAGGGCCAGCAGTTCGCCGTCGCGCACCAGGTTGGCGGCGCGAAGGGCCGGTGTGCCCGACTGGCGGGTGCCGAGATACTCGCCGGGGCCGCGCAACTTGAGGTCGGCCTCCGCGATGGCGAAGCCGTCGCTGGTTGATTCCATCACCATCAGCCTCTCGAAGGACTCCCGGCTCTGGCCCGTGTCGGCCACCAGGCAGCAGAACGATTCGAGGCTGCCCCGCCCCACCCGTCCCCGCAGCTGGTGCATCTGCGCAAGTCCGAAGCGCTCGGCATGCTCGACCACCATGATGGTCGCGTTGGGCACGTCGATACCGACTTCGATCACCGTGGTCGCCACCAGCACATGGAGGTCGCCCTCCTTGAAGCGACGCATCACCGCGTCCTTCTCCGATGCCTTCATGCGACCGTGGAGCAGCCCCACGCGAAACTCGCGGAAGGGCCCCTGCTGGAGCTGCTCGGCCATGCTGGTGGCATCTGCAAGGTCGAGGGTCTCCGACTCTTCGACCAGGGGATAGACCACGTAGCACTGGCGGCCTTCGCGCATCGCCGCCGCCATCCTCTGGTACAGCTTGGGCCGCGCCGTGGTGCGGATCACACGCGTGACGATGGGCTGACGGCCGGGCGGCATCTCATCGATGACGCTGACGTCGAGGTCGCCGTAGAGCGTCAGCGACAGCGTGCGCGGGATCGGCGTGGCCGACAGCAGCAGCGTGTCCGCACGCGCGCCCCTTCTTCCGTCGGCCGCGGTCGCCGCCGTCTGGATGACCTGACGCTGGGCCACGCCAAAGCGGTGCTGCTCGTCGATCACCGCCAGGCCGAGGCGCGCGAACCCGGTGGATTCCTGGATGAGGGCGTGGGTGCCGACCACCAGGTCCGTATGGCCCGAGGCGACGGCCTCGCGCACTTCGCGCGCGGCCGCGGTTTTCATGCTGCCGGTGAGCAGGCGGATATCGACCTTCTCGGCCTCGGCCCAGGTGCGCATGGTGGCGAAGTGCTGCTCGGCCAGGAGTTCGGTCGGCGCCATCACCGCCACCTGGTAACCGGCCGCGACGGCCTGCAGCGCGGCGGCAAAAGCCACCACCGTCTTGCCGCTGCCGACGTCGCCCTGGACGAGACGGTTCATGGGCTGCGATTTGGCCATGTCGCCGGCAATCTCGTGCACGACGCGCTTCTGGGCCCGCGTCGGCTCGAAGGGCAGCCTCGCGAAAAAGGCGCGCAGACGATCGTCGCTGCGCGCCATCACCAGGCCCGGCTGCTTCTCGCGGCCGGCCTTGCGCAGGGTCATGCCGATCTGGAGGGAGAAGAGTTCTTCGAAGATGAGAGCGCGGTGGGCCGGAGTGGCCGATTCGTGGAGGGCCGCGATGTCGGCGTCCTGGGGCGGGTCGTGCAGGTAGCGGAGCGCGTCGGCCAGGGGCAGCAGCGAGGCGCGCGACCGCACCGGCTCCGGCAGCGCGCTGCGCGCCGCGGAAACGTACTTCTCCACCACCTGTCCGACGACGCGGCGCATGGCCGCCACCGGGATCTCACCCGGCTTCTGGTAGACCGGCAGGATGCGGGCGATTCCCGCCGTCAGCCGCTTCGTGTCGAGTTTTGTCGGATCGGCGTCGGCGGCGGCCAGGGCCTCGATCTCAGGATGCACGATCTGCAGGCCGCCGCGCGGCGCGGCTTCCAGGCGGCCGTGCACCAGCCACACGCTGCCTTCCTTCAGGCGCTCGCGGAAATACGCGGCCTGCTGGAACCAGAGCAGTTCGGCCCAGCCGCTGTCGTCGCTGAAGAGGGCGTGCAGGATGCTGCCGCGGCGCCCCGGCCGCCGGTGCTCGCGCACCGAGGTGACCTTGCCGACCAGCGTGGCCTCCCCTCCGGCGGCCGCCTCGCGCAGCGTGGAGATGCGGCGCCTGTCCTCGTAGCGGAACGGCAGGTGGAAGAGCAGGTCCTCCTGGGTGGCCAGGCCCGCCTTCTCGAGCATCTCGCCGCGCCGCGGCCCGACGCCCTTCAGGAACTGGACGGAATCTTCGAGAGCCACTGCGCCGCTGCCTCGGGCGTGGTCTAGCGGAGGCGGCGCCCGGAAGTCGAACCGCCGGCGTCCGCCATAAGGCGGAGCCGGCGCGGTGGACGCGGAGCCGGCGCGGTGGAGGCGGAGCCGGCGCGGTGGAGATCGCCCCCTGCCGTTGCTAGTGCCTGTTCTTCGCCGTCGAGGGACGCAGCACCGCCGCCCGCCATGCCCGACATCGACAAGAAAAAGATCCTCGCCGCCCTCGCCTCGCGACTCGGCGACCAACTGCGCGCCCTCGTCGAGGCCCAGAAGACCGTGCAGTCGGGCGCCACGCATCCCGAGGCCCGGCAGGAGCACCCCAAGGACACGCGCTCGATCGAAGCCGGCTACCTCGCGCGGGGACTGGCCGAGAGGGTGGAGACCCTGCGCGACGAAGTGCGGGCCCTGCAGTTGCTGCCCTGCCGCGAGTTCTCGGCCGACGAGGTCGCCGGGCCCGGGGCCCTCGTCGCCGTAACGGACGACAAGGACGCGCGCCGCCTCTACCTCCTGGCGCCGGCCGGCGGCGGTGAGCGCATCCCCGCGGGCAACGAGGAGGTCCTCGTCCTCACGCCCCGCTCTCCCCTCGGCGCCGCCATCGCCGGACGCTCGGCCGGCGATTCCATCGTCGTCGACCTTCCCGCGGGCCCCCTGCGGGCCGAGATCGAGGAAGTCTGGTGAAGGCCCGCGAACTCCTCGGCAGCGATGTCACGCCCGAAGGCGCGGCCCTCACCCTCCACGCCGAGGGCGGCGGCTACGTGGTGCGCATCGGCAACGAAGTGCTGATGTCGAGTCGCAGCCACGGCTCCGAGCAGGCCATGGCCGTCGCCAGTCTCGGCCCGGCCCTGCACGCCGCGAAGCCGCGAGTGCTGATCGGCGGCCTCGGCATGGGCTTCACGCTGAGGGCCGTGCTCGACGTGCTCCCTCCCCGCTCGGAAGTCGTAGTCGCGGAGCTCTTCGCTTCGGTGGTCGAGTGGAACCGCGGGCCGCTGGCGGCGCTGTCGGCCGACGCGCTCTCGGACCGTCGCGTGCGCGTGGAGATCACCGACGTGAGGCGCGTGCTCGATGCTTCCGGCACGGGCTTCGACTCCATTCTTCTCGACGTGGACAACGGGCCGGAAGCGCTCACCACCCTGGCCAACGCCGCCATCTACCGCCCTTCAGGGCTGGCCGCGATCCGCTCGGCGCTGACGCCCGGCGGCCTCGTTGCCGTGTGGTCGGCGTCGCCGAGCCGCACCTTCGAGAAGGCGCTGTCGCGGGCGGGGTTTCGCGTGGAAGTGGTGTCGCTGGCCTCGCGCCACGACAGCCACCGCGGCGGGCGGCATACGCTCTTCCTCGGGCTGACGGCCGAGAACGCCGGCCGCCGCCGGCCGTCCTTC
>JBHEPB010000275.1:0-2396 GCA_046260515.1 Binatia bacterium | reverse complement strand
GCGCACCATGGCCACCGCCGCTTCGTCGAGCATGGCGTAGCGCGAGGGCGACGAAACGCGGCTGGAGACCACGTGGCCCTTGCGGTCGATGCGCACCGTCACCACGGGACGACCCTCGATGCCGCGCCGTGAGGCCAGCAGCGGGTACTCCTTGTGGCGGACCAGCCAGCTGTAGAGCACGTCCTCGTAGCGGGCCTTCGCCGCCGGCGAGGTCTTCGGCGCGTTGGCGACGGGGGGAGGCGGTTGTACCGGCGGCGCGGGCAGAGGCTTCGCATCGACCGCCGGTTTCGGCGCGGGCGCGGTCTTCACCACTGGCGGCACCTTCGGCAGGGGCTTGGGTTTCGGCGCGGCCTTCAGCACGGGATCGGGCGGCGGAGGCGGGGGCGGCTGCTTCTCGACCGGAGGCGGGGGAGGAGGAGGTTCGGGAACCACGGGCGCCGCAGTCTCGGGCGCGGTCTCGACCATCTCGAAGACGAGCACGGGCGGCTCGGGCAGGGGAAGCTCCGGCCCCTCGAGGCGCGGCACGAGCAGGGCGATGGCGTGCAGCCCCATCGACAGGGCGAGGAAGGAGGCGAGTTGGCGGTGGCCGAGGTCGGCGGTCATCACGGGGCCACCCCCGTCGACGAAGGATCGCCCGCGGCGCCGGGCGCCGGCGGGCCGACCGGAAGGGCAGACGGCGAAGCCGGAAGGGACGGAAGCGAATCCGGAAACCCACCGGAAGGACTGGTGCGGAAGGCGATGCGCTTGCCCCCGCCGGACCTCACGGCATCGAGCACCTCTACCATGCGCTGCACGAGAGCTCCTGCATCGGTGCGCACGGCCACCACCACCTCGGGATCGGCCGCGACGCGCTCGGCGATGGCGCCTTCGAGGTCGGCCAGGGCCACGAGCTTCCCGTCCACGTGGGTGCTGCCCGCGGCGTCCACCGACACGTCCACGGCCCGGTCCTCGTCGGCAACCGCGGTGCTCGACTGGGGAAGGTCGAGCTCGATGGCCTCGGGGTGCTGAAAACTGCTCGTCACCATGAAGAACAGCAGCAGCAGGAAGACGACGTCGATGAGGGGAGCGATGCTCAGCTGCTCGCTCACCCGCGTGCGGCCCTCAAACTCCATAGCCCTCTCCCGCGACGCGCAGCTTCGGGATGTCCTCGCCGCCCTCGGGCGCGACCTTGTCGAAACGGGCGGTGAGCAGGGCGACCGCGTCCTTCATGGCGGCGCGGATGTTGTCCACTTCGCCCTCGAGCAGGAAGAACGCGCCGGTGGCCGGGATGGCCACGGCCAGGCCGAAGGCCGTGGTGAGCAGGGCCTCCCAGATTCCGCCGGCCAGCAGCGCGGGGCTCACGTGCTTGCCCGCCTGTTCGATCTGCTGGAAGGCCTCGATCATGCCGAAAATGGTGCCGAGCAGGCCGAGTAGCGGGCTCAGGTGGGCGATGGCCGTCAGGCCGCGCAGCCAGGATTCGAGGTTGCGGATCTCGGCGGTGCCGACGCGCTGGATCTCGACTCCGGCCGTGGCGGCGTCGATGCCCTCGCTGGCCATCAACTTCAGTGTCACCGAGGCCACGCGGGCCACCGGACTCGGGCAATCGTCGAGGATGGCGCGGGCGCCGCGCACGTCGCCGGCCAGGGCCTTGCCAATGCCCTCTTCCACCACGCGGCCGTGGCGACGGAATCCGGCCTGGAAAAACTGCCACACCTTGGCCAGCGCGATGGCCACGGCCAGCACCGACAGCACGAGGATCACGTACATGACGGGACCGCCCTGCTGGAGAATGCTTGTCGCTGCCATGCCCGTGGACTCCTCGCCGCCGTCCCGGGAAAGTCCCGCGGTGGCACCTGACCTGTGACCTAGCTGAATTTCATAATCAACTTCAGACCTCGGGCCGGTCCCCGACCGACCGCGTTTGCATGAAAAATCGGGGACATCGGGCGTTTCCTGAAAAAGTTGGACTCCGACTGACTTTGAATTTGATTTTCAAGTTCCCCCCGTCTAGGAATCCCCCCGCGCCCGCCCGACTGCGAGAGGGGGCCCGGCGCGGAGGGACAACCATGAAGCGAATTCCGTATCTGTTTGGAGCCTTTACGCTGGCGCTCGCGGCCCTGGCCGCAACTGCCCACGGAGCCCGTGCCGAATCGGCGACTCCCGCCGCCCAGCAGGAAGCCGTGGCCGCCGCCGATGGCGAGGCCGCGGCCGAGGAAGCGGGCGAAGGGGAAGCCGCCGCCCAGGCCGACCAGAAGTCCGCCGAGAAAAAGGAAGAGGAAGGCCGCCGCCGCCTGCCCATCGTCTCGGTGATCGGCTCCAAGGAAGCCCAGCTCGACCTCGTGGGCTCGGGCACCTACGTGACCGAGGAAGAGATCAGCACCCAGAACTACCAGGACATCAACCGCGTGATGCGGCGG
>JBHEPB010000272.1:0-12090 GCA_046260515.1 Binatia bacterium | reverse complement strand
CCGCCGCATCGAAGAAAGGGAAGCGCTCCTGCGCGACATCCTCGTCTTCAACGAGCGCCGCCTGCCCGACGGCGCCGACTTCGCCCGCGGCGACCTCGTGATCGGCTCGGTGGTGATCGGCGAAGATTACTTCAAGCGCGTGGCTGCCGGCCTCAAGGGTTTCTTCGGAGGACGCCTGACGGTCTACGAGTCGCTGATGGACCGCGGCCGTCGCGAGGCCGTGATCCGCATGAAGGAAGAGGCCGGCAAGCTCGGCGCCACCATGGTCTTCAACGTGCGCTTCGAGACCTCTTCGCTGTCCGAGGATTCCTCGGGCGGCCGCGCCGCCTTCTCCGCCGAGTTTATCGCCTACGGCACGGCCCTGATCCCGGCCCGCTAGCGCGCCTCCGGGACGGCGGGGCGAACATGAGCTACGAGAATCCCCCGCTCCCCCAGGACGTCAACGTCAGCCGCGACCATCCCGTCGGCGAGTTCCTGCGCCTGGCCGCGGGCCTGGCTCTTCTGGTCACCGCCGCCAGCGTGGCCCTCTACTTCGGCGCCGGCGCCCTGGCGCGACTCCTCCCGCTGGAGACGGAACGGTCGATGGTCGGGGACCGCGTGCTCGGCATCGAATTGCCCGAAGCGGGCAAGGCCGGGCGTCCCGTCGTCACCTACCTGCAGGAACTGACCGAACGCCTCGCCGGGCAGATGGACATGCCCGAGGGCTCGAGCCTGCGGGTGCACTACATCGAAACGAAGGTTCCCAACGCCTTTGCCGCCCTCGGCGGCCACATCGCCGTCACCCGCGGCCTCTACGAGAGCATGCCCTCGGAGAACGCGCTGGCCCTGGTGCTGGCCCACGAGATCGCCCACGTCCGCGCCCGCGACCCCATCGCCGGCCTGGCCGGCAGCGCGACCATGCTGCTGGCCATCGCGCTGGTGAGCGGCGACGCCGCCAACCTTTCCTCGGCTTTCGCTACCGTCGTGCAGCGGGGCTACTCGCGCCGCGCCGAGGCCGAGGCCGACGAGGCGGCAATCGCCGCCGTGAAGCGCTTGTACGGCCACGCCGGGGGCGGCAGCGACGTCTTCGAGGTGCTGGCCCGCCATCGCGATTCCCTCGGGGGCGAGGCGCCGGCCCTGCTGTCCACCCATCCCCTGGACGAGGACCGCATCGCCCGGATGAAGGCAGCCGCCGACGGCTGGGACGCAGAGCAGCAGCCGCTGCGGCCCCTTGCCGTGGCGCCGGCCAAAGCCGTCGCCGACGACCCCCACTCCTGACCCCTTGCCAACGCACGATCCCGCTGCGACTTTCCGCGGGCTCCTCGATCTCCGGGACCGAAAGGATGGAACCACTGATGAACGCTGGCGGCGATTCCCCGAGTAAACATTCCGACGAGCCGGCCGGCTCTATTCTCCACGATGCTGCCGGCTCTTCAGTCGATACCCCGGCCGCCTCCGCGTTCCGCGGCCTGCTGAACCTGGAGATCCAGGCCCGCGATCCCTACGAGGCCGCGCACCTCATCGAGGCCTGGCCCGACGACAAGATCATTCGACTGCTCTCGGGGCTCGAACCCTCCCAGGCCCGCGCGGTGCTCGACAACCTGCCGCGGCGGCGCCGTCGTTCGCTCATCGCGTTGCTGCCGGCCGAACTCGCCGACGAAACCTGGAAGGCCGAGAGCTATCCGGCCGAGAGCGTCGGCCGCCTGATGAGCGCGCCGCTGGCCAGCTTCACGCCGGAGACCACCGTGCGCACCACGGTGCAGACCCTTCGCGGCCTGCTGTCGCGCGGCTTCTTCAGCTATGGCTACGTCGTGGATCACCAGGGCCGCCTGCTCGGCGTCCTCGTGATGCGCGACTTGCTCCTGGCCGGCCTGGACGACCAGGTGGGCGACGTGATGATCCCCGACCCCTTCTGCCTGAAGCCCGACATGTCGCTGATGGAAGCGATGAAGGTGGTGCTCCACCGCCACTACCCCGACTATCCGGTCTGCGACGACGCGCGGCGCCTCGTGGGCGTCGTGCGCGGGGAAACGCTGTTCACCGCCCAGACCATCGAGATCAGCGCCCAGGCGGGATCCATGGTCGGCATCGACAAGACCGAGCGCGTCGCGACGCCGTGGTGGTCGTCGCTGCGCATGCGCCACCCCTGGCTGCTGGTGAACCTGCTCACCGGCTTCGTCGCCGGTGCCGTCGTCAGCCTCTTCCAGGAAACCGTCAACCAGATCGTGGTGCTCGCGGCCTTCCTGCCGGTGCTGACCAGCCAGGCCGGCAACACCGGATGCCAGGCCCTGGCGGTCACGCTGAGGGGACTCACTCTCGGCGAACTGGAGAACGGCGGAGGAAGGCGGCTGCTGGCCAAGGAAGCGCTGCTCGGGCTGTGCAACGGCGCGCTCGTCGGCGTTGCGGCCGCCCTCGGCATGCTCGGTCTGGCGCTGTCGGAGGGCGTCGAGCACGCGACGTCGCTCGCCTTCGTGGTTTTCCTCGCCATGACGGGGGCCTGCGTCATCAGCGGCCTGTGCGGCGGGATCGTGCCACTGGCGCTCCGGCGCTTCGGCACCGACCCGGCGTCGGCCTCCAGCATCCTCGTCACCACCGTGGCCGACGTGGCGAGCCTGGCCCTGCTGCTCGGACTCGCAACGCTGATCGTGATGTGATCCGCAAGGCAAGGACCTGTCGGCGATGGTTTCGATCGTCAGGGCGCGGATGCCGACGCGCCCTTGCGACGGAAGACCAACAGATATTGATGCGGTAGCAGATCAGGCGCCTGCGCCAGTTCGAATCCGGCCGCGGCCATCTCGCGCTCGACCTGCTCGCGGGGGATCTTGTGGTCTTCTTCCTTGGGGCCGTAGGGCTGCTTGCCCGGCTTCCACTCCACGATCGCTACCCGCGCTCCCGGCTTCAGGCTGCGTTGCAGGACGGCCAGATACGCGCTTCTACCGTCCACGTGGTGATAAGCATCGATGAACAGCGCCACGTCCACGGCGGACGGCGGCAGGCGGGGGTTGTCGGCCGAAGCGAGGACGGGGACGACGTTCGGCGTCTTCTCTTTCTCCGCGCGGTCGCGCAGATGGGCAATCAGGGAAGGTTCGACTTCGACCACGAAGACGGCGCCGCTTTCACCCACGGCATTCGACAGGCGCCGCGCGAAGTATCCGGTGCCGGCGCCGATGTCGGCCACCGTCATTCCCGGCTTCAGCGCCAGGGCGGCGACCAGTTCCACCGGGCGCTGCCACTCGTCGCGCTTGGGGTCGTCGAACACCTTGGACCAGTAGGCCGCGTCGTCGAAGCGGCGGTGACTGGTCGCGCCGTCGGGTTTCTCGTGGGCAGGCTTGTCGCCAGCTCCAGAGGGCGAGTTGGTGAGGGCGAGGGCTGCCAGGACAGCGGCAAGGGCGAGACGCATGGGGGAGGAGCGGCGCATCGAAGCAACGTAGCCGCCGCCGAGGGCAGCAACAACAACTTCACACCGCCCTTTCCGTTCTCCCTCGGGAAGGCAGCGGCCCGCGCGCGCCTACCAATACTGGGACATCAGCTCCGCCACCCAGGCCGGTTCCCGCACCACGTTGCGCGGCTCGAACTCCCGGAAGTAGGGTTTGAGGTCCAGAACGGGTGTGCCGTCGATGGCATCGAGGCCCTGCACCAGCACGCTCGTTCCTTCCACGCCGAGAATGGCGCAGGTGGAGACGCCGAGATGATTTGGACGGTTCTTGCCCCTCTGGGCGAAGATGCCGACCGTGGGCCAGTCCGGGTTGTTGCGGGGACGCCGCGCCGAAACTTCCACCTTGGCCGGGTCGGCGAGATGGAAGTGGTAGACGACCACGAGATGGGAGAAGTCCGTCAGACCCGCAAGGCTGTCGGGGCCGAAACGCCCGGCGTCGAGTTCGATGCGCGCCTTCACCTTTCCCCAGTCGTCGTCTTCCGCGTCGGCCCTGCCGCCGCGCACATACCCGATCGGCTCCAGCTCGATGACCATGCCCGTTCTCCTTCGTCGATGGCGTTGCCGCCGTGGGTCTCTTCTCTGTCGCCGTCGCCGCGCGGAAACAAGAGCTAGTGGGCGGTTGCCTTTTCGGCGCCGAGTCCCGTGTTCGCACGCACGGTCAACTCGGCGAACTTTGTCTCCGAAGTGCGATCGCCGCTGATCATCGTCGCCAGCCAGGCGGCCAGGAAGCCGAGGGGGATGCTCACGATTCCCGGGTTTTTCAGGGGGAACAGAGGCTCGGCCGCGACCAGGGCCTTGCCCGAAGGGTCCATCACGCTCGGGCTCAGCGCGATCAGCACGATGGAACCGAGAAGGCCCACGCCCAGGCCCCACACCGCGCCGGCCGTGTTGAAGCGCCTCCAGAACAGGGAGAGCACGATGACGGGGAGGTTGGCGCTGGCCGCCACCGCGAAGGCCAGCCCGACGAGAAAAGCCACGTTGACGTGCTGGAGGCGGATGGCCAGTACGATCGATACCGCGCCCACCACCAGGGCCGAGATGCGCGCCACGCGCACTTCCTCGCCGGGCGCCCTCTCACGCCCGTGGTGGAGGACGTTGGTGTAGAAGTCGTGGGCGAAGCTGGTGCTGGCGCTGATGGTCAGCCCCGCCACCACCGCCAGAATGGTCGCGAAGGCCACCGCGCTGATAAAGGCGAAGAAGATCTCGCCGCCGAGTTCCTTGGCCAGCAGCGGCGCGCTCATGTTCTCCACGCTGATCCTGGCCGGCGTCAGGATGGTGGCCGCCCCGAAGCCCAAAAACGTGGTCATGATGTAGAAGGAGCCGATGATGGCCATGGCC
The DNA here is from genome assembly GCA_046260515.1 of Binatia bacterium. Lineage (GTDB taxonomy): Bacteria > Desulfobacterota > Binatia > UBA1149 > CAITLU01 > DATNBU01. The sequence goes on along the minus strand of JBHEPB010000272.1, from coordinate 7,337 downwards.
CACACCACGCTGTTGCGCGCGGTCTTCGCGTCCGGAACCGTGTAGAAGCGCACCAGCACGTGGGGCAGGCCGGCCGTGCCGAAGATCAGGGCCATGCCGAGGGAGATGAGGTCCACGGGCCCCCAGCCCCCGCTGGCTTCGATGCCGAACATCAGCCCCGGCTCGAGGAAGTCGCGGTAGGCGACGCTGCCGTCGGCCGCGACCACGGGCACGTTGCCCACCGCGGCGAAGAAGGCGGCGAAGCTGTAATCGAAGTGACGCAGCACCAGCACGCTGAGGAAGAGGGAGCCGCTCATCAGCAGCACGGCTTTGACGATCTGCACCCAGGTCGTCGCCAGCATGCCGCCGAAGACCACGTACACGATCATCAGCACCCCCACTCCGGCCACGGCCGTCTCGTAGCCGACGCCGGGCAGCAGCAGCTTTACCAGCGCGCCCGCCCCGACCATCTGCGCGATCATGTAGAAGATCGAAACCGTCAGCGTGGACAGGGAAGCCATGGCCCGCACCGGACGCGGCCTCAGCCGATAGGCGAGCACGTCGGCCATGGTGTACTTGCCGGCGTTGCGCAGGGGCTCGGCCACCACCAGCAGCACGGTCAGGTAGGCCACCAGCCAGCCCACCGAGTAGAGGAAGCCGTCGTAGCCCTTCATGGCGATCATGCCGGCGATGACGAGGAAGCTCGCGGCGCTCATGTAGTCGCCGGCCACCGCCAGGCCGTTCTGCCAGGCGGTGATCCCGCGTCCCGCAGCGAAGTAGTTGCTCGCACCGGAGGAACGGCGCGCCGACCACCAGGTGATGCCGAGGGTGAGCAGCACGAAGCCGAGGAACATCCCCAGCGCGGGCGTGAGTTCGAACCCGGCGGCGACGGGAGCGGCCGGAGTCATCGCGGCCGCTCCTCGCCGCGAACTTCGATGCTGCGGAGGATGGAAGCGGCCTGTTCGTCGTACCTGGCCGCCTTGCGCAGGTAAACGAAGGCGACGGTCCATGCCATGAAGAACTGGGACAGGGCGAAGACGTAGGCCAGGTTGACGGGGCCCACGCGGCGCCGCATCAGGTCGGGAAACCAGCCCACCAGCACCGGCAGCGCGAAATAGTAGACGATGAAGAACACCGTCGTCGGAACGAGGAAAGCCGCCTTCGCCTTCAGCAGGGCCCGGAACTCCGGCAGCGCCGCCGCGCTCTCCCAGTCCACGACGTCCGCGTCCTCGTCGCTGGTCTGTTCGTGAGGAGGAGGAGAATCGGCGCGGCCGAGGCGCGCGACGTCGGTTTCCGCGCCGACGTCGGGGACGAGGTCCAGGTCGGGATGTCTCTGCTCAGGCATGGGAAAGGCCGCACAGACTCCGGCGGTGACCGAGCCGTTGCAACGACGGCCCCGGCCCATCTCCGTGCAGCGGTCCGTCAGGCGAAAAACCAGTGGTAACGGCCCCGCCGTAGCGCTAGCTTCCCGTCATGCGTTCGCGAACCCTGCTCATCCTCCTCGCCATCACCGTCCCCCTCTCCACCGCGGCGCCGCGCACCGCCATGGCCGACGCGGCCACCTGCAGCGCCGCCAAGCTGATCGGCCTGTCGCGGGCCACGGACGCGCTGCTCGGTTGTCGCGCCCGATCGGCAGCCAGGGCCCTGGCCGTGGATCCGACCTGCGCCACCCAGGTGGACGATCGTCTCGCAACGGCCTTCGCCAACGCCGTCGCCCTCGGCGGCTGCGCCACCGAAACCGACGAGCAGGACGTCGGACTTTCGCTGCATGCTTTCGACGACGACCTCACCACCGCCCTCGTCACCAGCGCCAACCCCGACCGCTGCGCAGCCGGAAAAATCCGCGAGACGCTGCGTCGCGCCAAGCGCGAACTGTCCTGCCGCCGCAACGCCGCCGCGAGCGGCCTCGCCTACGACCCCGCGTGTCCCGACGGCGCCCGCGTCCGCCTCGTCAACAGTTTCGCACGGCGCGAGAACCGGGGGACCTGCTTGACCACCGGCGACGCCCCTCTGGTCGAGAGCCTCGCGGACGACTTCCTCGATCATGCCGCCTGGCTCATCGACGGCGGCGCCGAGGCGCCCGCCCCCACCGGCCTTGCAGCCGTCATCGTCGCCGACGACGTGAACCTCACCTGGACCGCTCCCGACCCCGGCTCCGGCCTCATCGAAGCCCGCGTGCTTCGTCGCCTGAACACGCCTCCCACCGGGCCCTTCGACGGCAGCGCCGCGCTGGTCTTCGCCGGCAGCGGCGAGGCCGCGGCCGACGACCTGACGGGCCTGCTGCCCAACACGACGACCGTCGCGCGCACCTGGCACTACGCCGCCTTCGCGTGCGACATCAGCGACAACTGCGAGGACAACGGCAGCCACACCACCGTGGCGCCCACCGTCGTCCAGGTGTTGAGAGCCGGCGGTTACGTGGTGCACTGGCGCCATGCCTCGGCCGACGTCTGCTCGGACGCCACCCACCTCGGCACCGCCGAAACCACGGCCGTCCCCGACTGGTGGAAGAGTTGCGACGACATGTGCGGCACCGCGACGGCGCGCCAGCTCAACACTGCCGGCGAGAACGAATCGGTCGCCATCGGCGACGCCTTCGCCACCCTCGGCATCACGGTGGGCCGCGTCCTTTCCAGCGAGTTCTGCCGCAACCTCGGGACGGCCGTGCTCATGGATTTCGGCCCGACCATCGAGGAGAGCCAGGACATCACCTACTTCGTCTACGACGAGGCCGAGAGGTGCAACAACAGCTTCGCCCTGCTCGGCGAGGTCCCGACCGCGGGTACCAACACCGCCCTGATCGGGCACGCCGGGTTCACCTGTCCTCCGCTGTCGCAGCTGGCCTGGGCCGAAGCTGCGATCTACAAGCCCGATGGCATGGGCGGCGCCACGTTCATCGAGAGGGTGTTGGCCAACGCCTGGCTGACGCTGCCTTAGAAGGCTATTCCCCGAGAGCCGCGCGAAGCTGGGCGCTGGTTGCCGGGAAAGAGATGGACGCGATGCTTCCGGAATCGAGGCGAAGAATCGTAACCTTGCCCGCTTCAGAGGGGAGATTGGCGGTCGCCTCGCCCGCCTCGTCGAGGCCCACGGCGTAGGGTCGCCGGCGCAGCGCGGGCAAGGCGAACATGCTGCGCACCAACCCCGGCATCCCGCTGACGTCGGAGACATAGACGGCGCCGCCGGCTGCGAGCAGCGCGGCCCCGTCCTCGGCCAGCGCTTCCTTCACGATGGCCCCGGCGTCCATGTCGCGGGTGAAGAGCAGAATCTTCGTCGCGGCATCCACCGTAACCGACTTCGCATTCTGGTCCTGGAGGGCAAGCGGCGGCAGTGCGTCTCCAACCTGCAGCTTAAGCGCGGCGCCTTGCTGCGCCTCCGCGAACGCGGCCGCGACGAAGGAGGCGGAACCGATGGCAAGCACCGCCAGAACGGCAACGCCGGCGAGAAGACCAACGTGCGGCCTGGCGCCAAGCGAGCTTCTCTCGAACGAAACTTTTCCCGACATCGGCTTCTCCTGGTTGGCCGTATCGCTTGATTGGCGAATCCCGTGCCCTTCATTTGCCCCGCCTCGGCGTCGCGCTTGCGGTTGGGGGCCGTCGTCTCGCCCCGGCGAGCCGGAACGGGCCCCACTTGTTCATGGAAGCCGGCTCGAAGCACGCGCCTGCTTTGCCCGGGGGCCGGCCGACTTCCCGTAGGGCCCGGCAAGGCGGCCCGGCTTGCCAGAGCAGGAGGCGGGTGTTGAATGCGGGCGAAGGAGGCCGGGCCATGGCAAACGATTTGAACACCAGCGCAGCCGCCGACGACGAGGTGTGGAAGCAGGATCCCTGGCTCGGCGTCTTTCCGCCCCAGCTCGCGCGCACGGCCGATCCCTACACGGCACTGGCCAGACTGCGCGGCTTCGACCCCGTCAACGAGACACCCTTCGGCATCTGGCGCCTCACGCGCTACGACGACGTCGTGCGCATGCTGAAGGAAGTCCCGTCGGGCGTTCGCTTCGAGGACGGTACCTCCTTCGGAGGACAGGCCCCCGGCCTTTCGCTGCCGGGGCGATTCGTGCTCCAGCAGGATCCCCCCAACCACACTCGCCTTCGCAAGTTGATGAGCCTGGCCTTCCGACCCCGCGCCACCGAGAGGCTTCGTGCCCGCACCGACGAGATCGTGCGCGAGCGCCTCGACGAAGTGCTCGAGCGCGGGTCCATGGACGTGATCGCCGACCTCGCCCTGCCGGTGCCGTCCACCGTGATCTGCGAAATGATGGGCGTGCCGGCCGCCGATCGCCCGAAGTTCACCGAGTGGACTTCAGCCGCCACCCACCTGCTGGCCGCCCTGCTCTCCGATCCCGACGTGGTCGCCCGCGGTGTGGAAGCCGCCAACAAGCTGGCCGAGTACTTCACGGCCCTGATCGCCGAGCGCCGCAGCGACCTGCGCGACGATATCCTGAGCGACCTGATCCGCGCCGAGGAAGAAGGCGACCGTCTTAGCGGAGACGAACTGCTTTCGCAGTGCATCGGGCTCCTCATCGCCGGGTTCGAGACCACCATCGGCCTCATCGGCAACGGCGTGCACGCGCTGCTCTCGCATCCGGAGCAGCTCGCGGCGCTGCGTGAGGATCCGGGCCTGATCGGCTCCGCGGTGGAGGAGTGCCTGCGCTACGACGGCCCCATCCTGCTGACCATCCGCATCACCCGCGAAGACACGGCCTTCGGCGACAAGTTGATCCCGGCCAACAAGCCCGTGATGTGCATGCTCGGCGCGGCCAACCACGACCCTGCCCGCTTTCCCGATCCCGACCGCTTCGACATCCGCCGCCAGGACAACGCCCACCTCGCCTTCGGCGGCGGTGCCCACTTCTGCCTCGGCGCGCACCTGGCCCGCATGGAAACCCAGGTCGCCATCGGCGGTCTCGTCGCTCGCCTGCGCGGCCTCGAACTGGACGGCGGCGAGAGGCAGTGGGGAGGCTCGCTGTTCCGCGTTCTCGGCCGCCTGCCGGTGGGATTCGCGGGCGCGCGATGAGCGTCGCGGCGGCAGGGCCGGCGCTCCCGGCGTGCATCCTGGCTGGCGTGGTCCTCGCCCTGACGGCGGCAGCGGCGAACGCCGACCGGATCACCGTGGTCTATACTGCCCGTGCGGCCACGGTCGCGCAGGCCCCATTCGGTCTCGCGGTGCCCCTGGACACTCCCGTCAGCGGCTTCTTCACCTACAATACGGAGACGGAGGATCTCGAGCCCGACGATCCCTTTCTCGGCGAGTACCAGCACGAAACTGGCGCAGGTTTCCTCGCCGAGTTCCTCACCACGAGGATCAGCGGCTCCACCACGCCCTTCTACCAGGTGGACATCGACGTGAATCCCGCCATCGACACCTTCCGCGTCTGGGACGGTCCCCGCGGCGTCGGCAACCAGGGAGGGATCATGTCCATCGACGACGCCGAGGACGAGGACATCGAGATGTTCCTGGCCGTCACCGGCGACGCCTTCGACAGCGACGACCTCATCAATCCCTTCCCGGCCTACACCTTCGGGCCCCTCGGCACGCCCCACACCTTCACCCTGAAGGACGACCAGGGAACGATGCTTCTCCAGTTCCTCGCTGCCGAAGAAGCCGTCTGTGGCGATCCCGGGGGCGGCGGCGTCACCGCCGGCGACGCCCTTCAGGTGCTGCGCACCGCGGTGGGAAGCCGCCCCTGCCTGCCCTGCCTCTGCGACGTCGACGACAACGGGAAGGTGACCTCCAGCGACGCCCTGAAGACGCTCCGTCACGCGGTCGGCGGGATGCCATCCCTCGATTGCGCGCCCTGCCTGTAGGTGCCGAAAACCCTCGCGTGAAATCGCGCGCTCGGCTAGTTTCCCCGTATGGATGACAACCGCATTCGCCCCGGCGTCTGGTTCGCTGTCGTCGGAGGGCTGGCCCTCCTCGCCCTGCTGGTGGTGCTGCGTCCCCACCGCCTCGATCCCGACCCTCTGAACGGAAACGCTCCCGCGGAGGCACCGACGGAGCCCGCCGCCGAGGCCTCCCCGGCCGCGGCGCGCGAACGCGACGGCCGCGGCGCGTCGCGTCCGGCCGCTCCCATGGAAGAACCCCCTCTCTACATCGAGGGCCTCGTGTACGGCGACATCGACCTGCGCGAAGCCAAGGAGCTGATGCCGGACAACCTCTACTGGACCCTCGGCGCCCCCACCAAGGACCCCGAGGTGCTGGCAGCCCGTGAAGCGGAGAGAAAGCGCCGCAACGAGGAGTACGGCCGCGTCCTGGCCGGCGATGCGAACGAGGACGAGGTCAAGGCCTGGTACGACCACCGCCGCAAGCTCTCCACCGACTACCTGGAGTTCTCCGAGTTCATGGCGCGACGTTTCCGCGAGCACGGCAACGACCAGTTCGTGGGCATGCTCGAGCTGGCCACCAAGCTCCACGCCGAGCGCCTCGCCCAGCTTCCCGCCGAGCAGGAGGAGGCGCTGGCGAGGGCCGCCGAGAGGGCCAAGGTTCGCGAAGACTGGCAGCGCCAGAAGGAAGAGTTCGGGGAGTTCCCGGTCGAGCCGGATCCCGAGTAGGGCTACAGCGCAGCGGGGGGCGGCTTCGCTTCGCCCAGGCTGCGACAGTACTTCGCCGTTTCCGGCGCGCGTTCCCGGGCCGTGCGCCCCTCCTGATCCTTCAGCGAGGGATCAGCGCCTTTCTCCACGAGAAGGCGGGCAACCTCGTCGTTGCCCTTGTTGCACGCGTCGATCAGGGGCGTGTCCTCGTAGTTGTCGCGGACGTTCACCTTGGCACCGGCCTCGATCAGCCTGGCCACCGTCGGCGCGCTGCCGCCGATGGCGGCTCCGAAGATCGGCGTCCTTCCCTGGGCATCCTTGCGCTCGAGGTCGGCCTTCTGCTCGATCAGCCACGACACGATGGTCACGTCGCCGTTGCCGGCCGCGTCTGCCAGCGGCGAGCGGCCCGTTGCATCCGGCTCGTCGGCCGCCAGGCCCTTGTCGTGAAGGAACTTCACCACCTCGAGGTTCTTCGCCTCACGGGCCGCCAGCAGCAGGGCCGAACGTCCGATGCTGTCCTTCGTCTTCGGGTCCACGCCCTTGTCCAGGCACAGCTGTATCATCTTGAGGTCGCCGCGCTGGGCGGCGTCGAGGTAGCGGTCCTCCAGCGTGAAGGGGCGCGGATCGGGGGCCGAAGGCTTGGGCACGAGGGAGCCGCTTCCGGGCCGCGAGGCCGGCCCTTCGGCCGGGACGGCAAGTCCGGCGGGCGCGTCAGCCGCCGCGGAAGCGGCGAAGCAGAGCAGTGCGACGACGGTCGCGAGGGCGGCAGCGCGGCGTGAAGTCATTCGGTGTTCTCCGGGAGGAGTGACGCGGAAAAAAGAACGGCGGGGGCCC
>JBHEPB010000254.1:0-21102 GCA_046260515.1 Binatia bacterium | reverse complement strand
GAGCAGGCGGTGGACAGCGTGAAGGCGGGGCCCGTGACGCCGAGCCACGAAGCGACGAACTCCGAGATGCCGCCGAACTCGAGCTGCGCTGATCGGAAACGCCCTGGCAGCGAGCCGGTCCTCTCGCGCTGGGCGATGGCGATCTCGGCATCGCCCACGCCGGACGTGCTGGTGCCTCCCACCACGGCGACGCGGTGGCGGCCGAAGCGGGCGATCGCGTCGCGCACGGGAGCGGCGATCTGTTCGAGGACGAGAGCGGCCACGCGGTTGTTGCGGCAATCGTACTCGGCCATCGCCGGGCCGAGGGAGGGCAGTTCGGCGTCCACCATGCCCACCAGGATCTCGCGCTCCGGCGCCAACCCCGTGCGGCGCACGAAGCGGCTGGTGTCGCCGGCGACGAGGCGCTTCCAGATTTCGTCGGTGTTGTTGCCGAGGACGTTGGCCATCCCCAGCGCCGCAAGGCGGCATTCCGTGGGCTTGCGGGTCATTGGGCCTCGTCGGCAGCTTCCTCCGCAGCTTGCTGCCTCTCGCGTGCCCGCCGCGCGAGGTTGGCCTCGGCGCCCACCGGCACCATCTCCGACGACGACTTCCATACCCAGCCCACTGCAAGCCCGCCGATGAAAGCGTGGCGGCTGCCGACCAGGGGACTGTCCACGAAGGTCGCGCCCTCCAGGTTGATGTAGCGGGCGAAGAGCCCGAGGTAGATCGGCCCGAAGTAGCGGCCGGCGCCGACCGCCAGGCGGATGCCCGCGTAGCCGCCCTCGGCCCCGTAGGCCGGCCGCGACGCCGACGCGAAGCGGGCCGGCACCGTGTAGTAGTACTCGTTGTAGTCGTTGTTGCTGAACTCGAGGCCGGCGTTGGCGTCGAAGCGCCAGGTCTCCGGCTCGTAGCGGTACTGGAACTTGGGGCTCGCGACGAGGCCCTCGTAGGAGAAGTTGTCCAGGCTGACGGCCAGCGCGGCTCGCAGCGGCACTTCCAGGTCGAGGGTGTGGCGCCCGTCCTCGCTCTGCTTCAAGGCGAAGCGCAGGGCCGGCCCGATCTGGGCGATCCAGTCGCGGTCGGGCATGCCGTGGCGGCGGTCGTTGTCGCCGCTGTCCACCGAAACCTGGCCGCCGGCCGACAGGTCGAGGCGCACGAAGTCGGTGCGGAAGATCTTCGTCTGCATGGACTCGCGGTCCAGGCGCAGCCTTTCTCCTCGATAGATGATCCAGGGGAAGGGAATGGGGCGGAAGCGGTACTCGTCCGAGCCCACGTAGTCGGGCTGGGTGAAGAAGACGCTGCCCACGCCGAGTTCCCACTTCGGCCGTTCGGCGGCCGCCGCGCGGGAGACCGGGAGCAGCATGCCCACGACGACGAGCAACGCCGCGGCCCGGGCGAAGCCCTTCGAGGTGATGGTCAGCATCGCGCGGAAACTAGGGGCCTGCGTCGGGGCGATCAACCTGAGGCGGTGCGGCGCACCGCCTCCGCGCTGGCGCTGCGTACCGCCAGGCGGGCGGCCGCGCCGGCGCGCGGCGTTGCTGCGCGGGCTACCGCGCCGGCGGCGAGCCCTGCTCAGCAGGGACACGTTGCGACGACCGGGGCGCCCACCGCCAGCTTGAGGGCGAGCAGCGCGTCGGCTGCCGTCACCGATCCGCTGCTGTTGGTGTCGCAGACGCAGGGCTGCGCGTCGCACTGGTTGCCGCCGACGGCGGTCTTGAGAATGCCCAGGGCGTCGGAGGCTTTCACTTGGCCGTCGCCGTTCTGGTCGCCGCACTGGACTTCGCATTCGACGGGCGTGCCGCCGGGGCAGGCGCCGCTGCCGTTGCAGGTGGAGCCTTCGGTGCAGGAGTTGGCGTCGTCGCAGGGGCTCTCGGCGGGATCGGCGGCCGTGCAGGAGTCGCCGGCCTCGTTGCACGATTCAGTGCAGTCTCCGTCGCCGTCGCCGCCCGGGCAGGGATCGCCGGCGTGGACGCTGCAGCTGCCGCCCGAGCAGGTATCGGCGCCGTTGCAGAAGACGCCGTCGTCGCAGGGGCTGCCGTCGGGATCGGGCTGGCCGCAGCCGCCCGCCTCGTCGTTGCAGGATTCCGAGCAGTCCGCGTCGCCATCCGGGCCGGGGCAGGGATCCAGGGTGTGGCCGCTGCACGAACCTCCCACGCAGGTGTCGGCGCCGGTGCAATCGAGGCCGTCCTCGCAGGGCGAGCCTTCGGGGTCGGGCGCCGCGCAGTCGTCGGCCGCTTCGTCGCAGGATTCCGAGCACTGGAGGTCGCCGTCCACGCCCGGGCAGGGGTCGCCGGCGTGCTGACTGCACGCGCCGGACAGGCAGGTGTCGGCGCCGTTGCAGAAAACGCCGTCGTTGCAGGGCGAGCCGTTGGCGTCCGCGCCGGCGCAGGTGTCGGCCGCCTCGTTGCAGGTCTCCGCGCAGTTGGCGTCGCCGTCGGGGCCGGCGCAGGGAGCGAACCCGTGGAGGCTGCAGGAACCCGTCGCGCACTTGTCGGTGCCGTTGCAGAAGAGCCCGTCGTCGCAGGCCGATCCGTTCGGGTCGGCGCCCACGCAGGCGTTGAGGGGTTCGCTGCAGGATTCGGCGCAGTCGCCGTCGCCGTCCGCGCCCGTGCAGGGATCGCCAGCGTGGACGCTGCAGGAGCCGTCCTTGCAGGTGTCGTCGCTGTTGCAGAAGAGGCCGTCGTCGCAATCCGAGCCGTCGGGGTCGAGACCGGTGCAGGCGTCGGCTTCTTCGACGCAGACCTCGGAGCAGTCGAAGTCGTTGTCCGGCCCGGGGCAGGGGTCGCCCAGGTGCACGCTGCAGGCGCCGGCCTCGCAGAAGTCGGGACCGTTGCAGAACACGCCGTCGTCGCAGGGAACCCCGTCGTTGTCGGGATGGGTGCAGCCCTCGGCCACGTCGCTGCACGACTCCGAGCAGTCGCCGTCGCCGTCCGCGCCGGTGCAGACGCCGCCCGCGTGCACACTGCAGACGCCGGCGGCGTCGCAGGTGTCGCTGCCGTTGCAGGAGGAGCCGTCGTCGCAGGGCGTTCCCAGCGGATCCCGTTGGCACGAGGCCGAGCAGCAGTCGCCGGCCGCGAGGTTGCCGTCGTCGCAGCCCTCGGTGATCTCGAGTTCGCCGTTGCCGCACTCGATCTCGATGAAATCCACCTCGAGGAAGTAGCGCAGGAGTTGGGCGCCGGTGACGGTGCGCACCCGGATTTCGTAGCTGCCCGGCGTCACGATGTGCTTCACGAGGCGCGAGCACAGCGAGATCCCGTCGTCGTCGTCGAAGGCGATGCAGGGAAGTTCGTCGCCGTACATTCCGTTGCAGCTGCCCACGGTGCCGAGCTGGCGCAGCTCCACGATGGTGTCGCCCGGGCAGCCGCCGAAACCGTTGCTGGTTTCGGCCACCAGCACCCGCGGCTCGGCGAGATCGAAGGAGTAGCTGTCGAAGGAACCCTTGGGGAAGGCGCCTTCGAAGCGGCCGCCGCCGGTCACGTCGGTGGGCACGTACATGGTGGTGGTCGTGGTGCCGTCGAAGAGGGTGGTGGTGGTGGACGTGGAAGCCACGCCGGCCACGGCGACGGGGGCCCAAAGCAGCGCGACAAGCGCTGCTGTCCCAATGACCGGCGCGACAAGCGCTGCTGTCCCAACGACCGGCGCGACAAGCGCCGCTGTCCCTGCAGATCGCTTCGCGAAAGTTGTCGTCGTTCCCATCAAATCCGCTGCCTCCCTTGCGGCCCGCTCGAAACCCCGGCCACCGCTTCTATGCCAAAGGGGCCGACAACGAAACGACCGATCCGCTCACGCCGCCGCCAGCCTTTCCCGGAAGAACGAGATCACGCGCCGGGCGGCTTCCTTCGTCGGCTCGCCGTCGCGATCGACCAGATGCTCGGTGAGGACGCTGTGGGGCACCGACATCGGCGCGTTCGGGTTGGCTGCGGAATCTTCCAGCTCGATAGCCTCGAAGCCGTCGCCGAGCTCGCGCTGCAGGGTGTCGAATCGTGTCGTGGGACACATGGGATCGCCGCGGAAACGCAGGCCGAGCACCTTGTCGCCGGCGGCGCAGCGCCGTTTCACGTTGGCCAGTTCCTCGGGCGAGACGTGCAGGGCCGCGCTTTTTGCGGCGCCGATGCAGAAAGGCAGGGACGGCTGCGAAAGCACCGGAGCCGCCACGCAGGGCTCCATCATCATCGCGAGGGCAAAGTTGCCGGAGAAGCACATGCCCACCGCACCGACCGGGCCGCCGCCGGTTTCCGCCGAGGCGTGAAGGGCCAGCGCGCGCAGCCACGCCGTCACGGGGCTCGAGCGGTTGGAGGCGAGCACGGCGAACTCGCGGCGGATGCAGACCTTCGCCATCGATTTCATCACGTAGAAGTGGCCCGCCTCGCGGCCGGCCTCGCCCACCAGCAGGGGCATCCACACGCGAAAACCGGCATCCACCACCCAGTCCGCAAAGCGAACCACCTTGGGCGTGATGCCGGGGATCTCGTGGATCACGATCACCGCCGGCCCCTGGCCGCGCACGTACACCGGCTTGGCATTGCCGTCGTGGCTGAACTCGGTCGCTTGATATTCGGACAGCATGGGCGGTCCCTCCTGGAGAAGGCGCCATCCAGCAACGCCCGGCTCCACTAACGCAAACGCCCGCACCCCGCGTGCGCTTGCCGCACCAGCGGGCAACGCGAGCGGGCAAAGCCGCACGAAAGGAGAACCCGCAGCGCCGCCGAAAAATTCCATCTGCCCCCTCTTCCAGGCCAATCGGACGACGCCGTCTTGGAGGTCGGGCGCGGGGGCGTTCGTGAGGTCGCCTCCGCAGCGAGCGCAGCGAGCGAGGACAGCGGCTGAACGAACGCCCCCGCGCCCGACCGATCGCAACCCCGAAACCTGTACCTGTCCCGGGTTTCCGAAAACCTGTACCTGTCCCGGGTTTCTGTTAGGGGCGGGGGGTGGATCTTGGGGCGCGGACGCTGGTGGCGCTGGATTGGGCGTTTGTTTGCGAGGCGCTGGCCTTGCATTCGCGCACCGAGCGCGGGCGCTTTGCGGCGCTGGCGATCGAGCTCGTCACCGATCTGGGCAGCGTCGGCCGGCGCTTCGACGAGATCGACGAGGTGCACGCCCTGGTGGAGAGCCGCGTCGGCGCGCCTCCGGTGGGCGGAGTGGAGGACCTCGGCGACGCGCTGGTGAGAGCTTCGCGCGGCGACGTGCTCGACGTGGGCGAGATCGGCGCCGTCGCCGCCACCCTCGGCGCCCTTACCGACCTTCAGAATTTCCTCGCACGCCACGCCGGCGCCGCTCCCGCGCTGGCCGCCCTCGGCGAGCCCATCGACCTCGACCGCCGCCTCTGCCTCAGCTTCGCCTCGGCCCTCGACGAGCACGGCCGCCTCTCGGAGAAAACCTGGCCCCAGCTTGGCGAGCTGCGCCGGCGCATCGCCTCCCTCGACCGCAACATGCGCACCATGCTCGAGGGCTTCCTCGATTCGCCCGAGTACGCCGACATTCTCCAGGACCGCTACGTCACGGTGCGCGGCGACCGCTTCGTGCTGCCGATCAAGGCCCAGGCCAAGGGGCTCGGCCTCGGTATCGTCCACGATGCCTCGCGCAGCGAGAGGACGGTGTTCGTGGAGCCGGCGGCCGTGGTGCCGCTGGGCAACCAGAGGCGCATGGCCGAGGCCGAACTGCGCGACGAGGAGAGGCGCATCCTTCTCGAACTGTCGGCGCTGCTCGGCCGGCACTCGGCTTCGCTGCGCGCCGCGCTGGCGGCGGCCGCCCAACTGGACCTGGCCTGCGCTCGCGCCGACTTCGCGCTTCGCCTCGGCGGGGTGAGGCCGCGCACCGAAAGCGAGGGCATCGTGGACCTGCGCCAGGCCCGGCACCCGGTGCTCGCGCTTTCGGGCTCGGCCGTGGTGGCCAACGACCTGCGCCTGGACGCCGCGCGCCCCGTCCTCGTGCTCACCGGACCGAACGCCGGCGGCAAGACGGTGGCGATGAAGACCATCGGGCTGGCCGCCCTGCTGGTGCGCGCCGGCTGCTTCGTGCCGGCGGCGGCGGGATCGCGCGTGGATCTCTTCCCCACCATCCTCGCCGACATCGGCGACCAGCAGACCGTGCACGAAGGCCTCTCGAGTTTCTCCGCCCACCTGACCACCTTGCGCGGGATGCTGGAGGAAGCCGGCCCCGGCAGCCTCCTCCTCCTCGATGAAATCGCCGCCGGCACCGATCCCTCCCAGGGCGGCGCCCTGGCCCGAGCCGTCATCGAGCGCCTCGCCGACGTGGGCAGCCGCGTGGTCGCCACCACCCACTACACGCAGGTCAAAGCCATGGGCGAGGGCGACGGGCGCGTCGAGGTGGCGGCCCTCGAGTACCGCGAAGGCCGCCCCACCTACCACGTGGTGGCCGACTCCGTGGGCGAGAGCCATGCGCTGGCCGCCGCGGTGCGCGTCGGCATCGACGCCGCCCTGGTGGAGCGGGCCCGCGCGCTGATGGAATCCGGCGAAAGGGCCCTGCTCGACGCGCTGTCCGCCCTCGACGAGGAGAGGGAACGCGCCGCCGCAGCCGCCCGCCGCGCCGAAGACGCCGAGGCGTCTCTGGCCGAGAGAGAGAAAGCCGTCGCAGCCCGCGAGCAGGAGATCGCCGGCCGCGCGCGAGAGATCGAGCGGAAAGCCGCCGCCGCCGTCGTGGACAAACTGCGCAGCGCCGAAGACGAAGTGCAGCGGGCCCTGGCCGCCCTGCGCGAAGATGGCAGCCGCCAGCGCGCCGACGAGGCGCGCGCCGCCATCGTCGGCGCCAGGAAAGCCGCGCAGGACGCCGTGCGCGACCGCGCCGCGGCGCCGCGCGAGGCGGCGATCGGCGACCGCGTGCGCATCGTGCGCGTCGGCGTCACGGGCGAAGTCGTCGCCATGCGCGGCGACGAGCTCGAAGTGCAGGCCGGCTCGATGACGGTGAGGGCCAGGCGATCCGAGGTGGAAGTGGTCTCGGGCCCCGCACCCTCGCGCGGAAAGACGGCGCCCCGCCAGCGCCGGCCCGAGGCCCCTCCACCGCCGGACTGGGCGGACAGCGCGCTGAGGGGACCGTCGAACACCCTCGACCTGCGAGGCCTGCGCGTGGACGAAGGGCTGGAGCGCCTCCAGGGCTTCCTCGACGACTCCATGCTCGAGGGCCGCGAGGTGGTCTTCGTGCTCCACGGCCACGGCACCGGCGCCATGAAGAGCGCGATCCGGGCGGCGCTGACGGCGTCGCCCTACATCAGCGCGTCGATGCCGGCCCCCGAGGACCAGGGCGGCGACGCCTGGACGGTCTCCAGGCTGCGCGGTTGAGCGGCTCGGCTCGCCGACTGGCCGCCGGCGGCGGGCCCCGGCCGGGCCAAGCCCTGTTGACCGCCGAGCCGCGGCCAGTGTAGACGCTGCAAGGGGGTTCTGACTTATGCCGTGGTGGTTGTGGATACTTCTCGGCTTCGGCCTCCTCGCCTTCGAGGCCGTCACGCCGAGCGGATTCTTCATTTTCTTCTTCGGCGTTGCGGCGCTGGTGGTCGGCGCCCTGGAAAAAGTCGGCGTCCTCGGCTCCTACCAGGCCCAGTGGCTGCTGTTCTCGGTGGTGTCGGTGGCGTCCTTGCTGCTGCTCCGCCCCCGCCTGATGGAGCGCTTCCGCGGCGCCCGTGGCGGCAACACCGCCCTGCCCGAGTTCATCGGGGACGTGGCCGTGCTGCTCGACGACCTGGAGCCGGGCGGCACCGCCAAGGCCGAAATGCGCGGGAGTTCCTGGAGCGCCCGCAGCCACTCCGCGACGCGCCTGCCGCGCGGCTCGCGCTGCACGGTGGAGAGGGTGGACGGACTGACGCTGTGGGTGGTCCCCCAGCACGGAGAATGATCCCATGACCGAGAGCCTCCTCGTCCTCATCATCCTGGCCGCCCTGGTCCTCCTCCTCGTCGCCAAGACCGCGGTCGTGGTGCCCCAGCAGAACGCCTACGTGGTCGAACGCCTCGGCAAGTACCACGCCACCCTGGGGGCCGGCTTCCACATCCTCTTCCCCTTCGTGGACGTGATCCGCTACGAGCACTCGCTCAAAGAGACCGCCATCGACATCCCGGAGCAGGTCTGCATCACTCGCGACAACGTCCAGGTGCACGTGGACGGCGTCATCTACCTCCAGGTCCTCAACGCCGAGAGGGCCTCCTACGGGGTCCTGGACTACCTGTTCGCCATCTCCCAGCTGGCCCAGACCACGCTGCGCAGCGAGATGGGCAAGATCGAGCTGGACCGCACCTTCGAGGAGCGCAGCCACATCAACATCCAGGTGGTCAACGAGCTGGACAAGGCCTCCGAGCCCTGGGGCATCAAGGTCCTGCGCTACGAGATCAAGAACATCACCCCTCCGGCCGACGTCCTGGCAGCCATGGAGAAGCAGATGCGGGCCGAGCGCGAGAAGCGGGCCGTGATCCTGACCTCCGAGGGCCAGCGGGACGCCGCCATCAACGAGGCCGAGGGCCAGGCCGCCGCCATCCTGGCGGTCGCCGCGGCGACCGCGGACGGCATCCGGCGTGTGGCAGAATCGATCGGCATTCCAGGTGGTTACGAGGCGGTGCAGCTGAGGGTGGCGGAGAACTACATCGCCCAGTTCGGCGAGCTGGCCAAGACCTCGAACACCATGATCCTGCCGGCCAACGTGGCCGACGTGGCCTCCATGATCGCCACGGCCATGAACGTGATCCCGAGGGCCAACCCGCCCGCGCCGCGGGTCTGACCCGGGCCGCCCCCGAAACGGTGGCCCCCGGGCACCCCCGGGAAGCAAGGGCCGTCCTCGACTTACGGCCTTCAGACGACCAAAAAGCCTAGAGAAATTACCTCTGTGGCGTGGGTCGAAGGCTGTTTTATCGTTTTACACGAGACTCAAGGGCGTCTAGAGTCGCCTCACGGTACAGGCGCCCTCGCCTCCTCAAGAGGGATCCCGCCGGGGTGGCCAGACACCCAAGCGGGACACGGCGAAGCGAGGGAACGTTCTTCCGAAAAGCCAGAATCGGAAGGAGCGGTCACTGCCAGAGGGGCCGCAAATTTTCTGCAGGACAAGCCCGGGGACGTCCTTCCGGGGGAGATGACATTTATGGACAAGAATATTTCCGTCGAAAGGAATGATGAACGCGGAGCGGTGATGCTCCTGTTGGCCGTCGCCCTGGTGGGCCTGATCGGGGTGGCCTCCCTGGCCGTCGATATCGGTATGGCCCTGGTCACCAAGTCGGAGCTGCAGAACGTGGCCGACGCGTCGACCTTGGCGGGAACGCGGGAGTTGGCTGAGTACTACGAGAAGTGGCCGGACTGCATCTCACAGAACCTCACTACTTGTAACCCCGCGACTGGCGCCGGTCTTGTCCGGACCAAGGCCAAGCAATACGCTGCGCTGAACAAGGCTGGAGGCGTCAACATCGTCGTCGACGACGCGGACGTCTGCCTCGGCAACTACACGATCAACAGCGGCGCGATCAACTGCCCGGACATGGACAAAGTGCGCCTGGCCCGGGTTACCGCCCGACGCGACGGTACCTCCAACGGCGTGCTGCCCACCCAGCTGGCCACCGTCCTCGGCATCAACACCATGTCCGTGAGGACCACCACGGCGGCGGCCCTGACGCCCATCGGCACGATGAAGACCGGCACCGGCGACTTCCCCATCGGGATCTCCACCACGTGGTTCGACACCCACAACTGCGGGAACCCCGACCCCATCACCCTCTTCCCCACCAGCGACACCAGCTGCGCCGGCTGGCACACCTTCACCACCAGCCCGTCCAACGCATCGCGAATCAGGAACCAGGTGGATGGCATCCGGGCGGGCACCTTCAAGAGCCCCGTGACCATCGCCGGGCAGACCAAGTACGACTTCCTCGGCGGCAACGCGGAAACCGCCTGCAGCAACCTTCGGGATCTCTACCTGGCCAAGAAGAAGGGCAACATCATGGAGGCCAACATCCCCGTGTACCAGGGGGGCTGCGAGAACGTGAAAGGCCTCACGCTGATCGTCGGCTTCGCCAAGGCCCACATCTACGACGTCAAGTGCGCGCCCAAGCCGGAGCTCCAGGTGACCGTCGAGTGCGGAGTCGTCGGTGAGGAGATCGGCACGGGCGGCGGCGCCAACGACTTCGGCTTCCTCTCTAAGGTCCCGAGCATGGTCTACTAGGCCGAGCCCCGACAAACTCCTTACGAGAAAGGCCCGCCTGCTCCTGGAGCAGGCGGGCCTTTCTCATTGGTGGTTCTGGCGAGGGAATCCGGGAAGTACCGTGGGGCGGGCGTTGCGGCTGCGCGAGGTGCTGCGGTCGCGGCGGCCCTGCGGTCGCGGTGGAAACGCTGCCGCCCGTCGCGGCCGGGTTACTCCGGCGCTGCGGCCGCGGCGTCGTCCTGCCAGCCCGGCTGCCCGTGCACCACGAAGGACGCGATCGAGATCGCCGCGATCGCGTCGTCGTCGTGGCCGGGCACCACCACGAGGCGGGGCTCCAGCATCGCGAACTTCTTGATGCGCCAGGCCTGCTCCCACCACAGGGCCATGTCGTAGGCCATGATGGGCCGGGCCGGCCAGCGCCAGCTCTTCGCGGTCCAGGCGGCGTCGCCCGTGAGCAGCACCGGCGCGTCGGGCGCCTTCACCACCAGGCCCGTGCTGCCCGGCGTGTGGCCGGACAGGTCCACGGCCAGAATGCTGCCGTCGCCGAGGAGGTCGTGGGCCGCGAGCAGGGTGGCCAGAGGCTTCTCGGCCTGGAAGTCGATGGCCTGCCAGCCGGAGAGGCCGGCCAGGGGCTGGAGGTCCACGTAGTCGGTCTTCTTCACACCGCCCACCACCCAGGCCTTCTCGGCCGCGCCCACGGCAACGACGGCGTTCGGAAAATCCGTGACGCCGCCGGTGTGGTCGAAGTGGACGTGGGAGAGGACCACGCGCGTGACGTCACGCGGGTCGAGGTTGGCGGCCCGCATCTGTTCGGCCAGGCCGGCGCCCTCGGGCACGTCGAGCATGCCGAGGCGGGCGCCCAGCCAACCCACGTAATGTTCGGGATCGGCGCGGGCCTCCGGGGCAAGGCCGGTGTCGAAGACGACGAGGCCGGCGGTGGGATGCTGGATCACGAAGGCCCAGGCCCCCATCTCGACCACCGAGGTCCAGCTGCCGCCGGCGAAGACGGCGCCCTCCACGCTGCGCACCGCGCCGGTGCGGAAAGCGTGGATCTTCACACCCTCGCTGCCCTGGTAAGGCTGGGCCCAGCCCTCGAGGGAGGGTTCGATGCGGGGAATCGGAAGGGGATCGTGGCAGGCGACGAGGGAAAGCGATGCGGCCAGGGCGAGGAGCCCCGACCGGATGCGCGCGGCGCGGCTCAAGACCAGTAACACCCGAAGGGATCGCGCGCGATTTCGGCCAGGCACTCGTCGATGGATGCGACGAAGGGCTCGACGCCCGCGGAGGCGTAGGCCGTCCAGCGTCCGTTGCCCTTCTTCCAGAACAGCTGGTAGCCGCCCTCGATGGCGCGGATCTGCGCGATGCGCGACTCGATCCTTTCCGCTCCGCCGAGCTCGCGGTGCTCGTGGACCAAGGTGTACACGCCCTTGGCACTCAGGAAGACGTGGACGCTGCCACGGGCTCCCACTCGCGACGCGAGGTGGCGACGCGCGAGAGCCGGCAGGAACTCGAAGACGGTGGCTTGCCGGGAGCGGAGTGGAGAGGCCGAGGTCAGCGGCATGGCGGCGGACCCTAGCCAAGGTCGGTTCGGGGGGCAAACCGTGAGCGCACTCCGAAGCCGATCCGTATCGCATGCCTCCTGAACGGCCGTTATAAGTGGGAGGCCGGATGGACGCTCGCGACGCGCGCGGCGTTGCAGGGCTTCCTCCATGAACGTCGATTCCAAGGCAGCGGGGCCTACCCTGAAACTCCAGGCGAGCATGCTGGCCGGCGCCGTGATCGCCGGCGTGCTGGTCGTGTCCGGCCTCGTGGCCCTGCCCGCCATCAGCGAGGACACCCCTTTCTTCACCCGGGGCGAGCCCCGCGAGGCCCTCGTGGTGCAGACCATCGCGCGCGGCGAGGGCTTCGTGCTGCCGATGCGCAACGGGGACGAGCTGCCGTCCAAGCCTCCCCTCTTTCACTGGCTCGCGGCCCTGGCCAGCCTCCTCCACGGCCGCGTCACCGAAGGTTCGATCCGCATTCCCGGCCTTCTCGCTTCGCTGCTGGCGATGGCGGCGACGGCGTGGGCGGCCTGGCGATGGTGGGGAGCGGCCACCGCGGCCCTGGCCACCGTGGTGCTCGCCACCAGCTTCCAGTGGCTGGCTTCGTCGGTGAGCGCGAGGGTGGACATGGTGCTGGCGGCCGCGATCACCGGCGCCCTTGTCCTGTTCGCACGCGCCATCGAGACGGGGCGGCGCATCCCGGCCGCGGCCTACGCGCTGCTGGTCGCGGCCACGCTCACCAAGGGGCCGGTGGGGCTGGTGCTGCCCTGCGCCATCGCGATGGTGACGCTGGTGCTGCGCGGCGAGCTTCGCTTCCTCGGCTGGCGGGACCTGCGCCTGCTCGGCCTGGCCACCGGGGCCATTGCCGTCTGGTACGCCGCGGCGTGGATGATCGGGGGCGAGGCCTTCATCGCCAAGCAGGTCCTGAAGGAGAACGTTTTCCGCGTCCTCGACGCGGAGGCGGTGGACGCGGGCCACGTGGAAGCGTTCTGGTACTACGTGCCGCTGCTCGCGGCCGGGCTGGCGCCGTGGAGCCTGTTCATTCCGGGGCTGGCCATCTTCGCGATCGGGCGCCGCGATGCTTCCGCCTTCGATGGAGGGGGTGCCTCCGCGGGTCTGCCGCCGGCTGCGGAGTCCGCGCCGACCGGCGGGGCTCCGGACGAGACCGTCGTGGCCTACGAGGCGCCGGGCTTCTCGCGCTACGACTCTCCCAACCGCTTCGATCCCCACACCACCTTCGCACTGATCTGGGGCTGCACTACGTTCCTCCTGTTCTCGGTAGCGGGCTCCAAGCGCGCCGTTTACCTGCTGCCGGCCTATCCGGCCTACGCCATGCTGCTGGCCTCGTCCTGGACCCGCGTCTTCGCCTCGCCGCCGGTGGGCGCGGCCCGCGCCGCCCTGCTCGCGGGGGCGCTCACCAGCACGGCCCTGCTCGGCCTCGTCGGCGTCATCCTGCTCGCTGCGGTCTCCGGGCTTCCGCTCGAGGACCAGCTGCGGGGCATCGTGAGCAACGCCGACGCCAACAACGTGGCGCCGATGCTCGCCGGCGCCCGTGAGCATCGCGCCCTGGTCGCGGCCTGCGGCCTCGCGACGCTGCTCGCCGCGTGGTTCACGGCGAGGTCCTCGCGCCGCAGCCACTGGCAAGGGGTGGTGGCCGCGACGGCCGTGGCCACCTTCGTGCTTTCGACCACCGTGTCCACCACGCTGCTGCCGGCCCTCGCCGCCAAAAGGAGCACGCGGGGCTTCCTGGCCCGCGTCGAGCAGCAGGTTCCCGCGACCACGCCGCTGTCTTTTTACCGGGCCTTCGACTATGGGGCCGTGTTCTACCGGGGAGAGGCGATCCCACTTCGATCGTCTCTCGCCGACGTTCCCGAAATCGACGGAGCCTGGCTCCTGACGTGGCCCGCCTTCCTTCCGGACCTGGCCGAGGAAGCGCGCAAACTCGACACCGGCGGCGAAGCAGCCGGAGCGTACGAGGTCGAGGAGGTTCTTGCCTCCGAGGACGTCGGCCCTTCGGATCGTTCTTCGCTCGTCCTGGTGCGCATCGTGAGGCGGATCGGAGATGAGCGCTCCGACGGAAACTGAGATCGCGGACCACGCCGATCTCCGGTCCCTGCTCGAGGCCGGCGACGAAGCCGCCGCTCGCGCCGGAATCGCCGATCTCCACCCCGCCGACCTCGCCGATTTCCTCGACGCCCTCGAAGATCCGGAGCGCCAGCTCCAGCTCTTCCGCCTCCTCGACCCCGAAACCGCCTCCGAAGTCGTCCGTGAGGCGAGCGAGCACACCAAGGCCGCCCTCGTCGAGCTTCTCTCGGACGCGCGCCTGTCGGCCGTCCTCGAGCGCCTCGACACCGACGACGCCGCCGACCTGCTCGGCCACCTCGACGAGGAGCGCAAGGACCGCCTCCTGCGCCGCGCCAGCCCCGAGGTGCGCCGCAACGTCGCCGGACTGCTCAGCTACCCCGAGGACAGCGCCGGCGGCATCATGAAGACGGAGGTCGCGGTGGCGATCATGTCGGACACCGTGCGCGAGGTGATCGACTCGATCCGCCGCCACGCCGACGACTACCACGACGTCCACAACGTCTTCGTCACCGACACCCAGCGGCGCCTGAAGGGCCTCGTGCCCCTGCGCGCCCTGCTGCTCTACGACGACGAGACTCCCCTGGAGCGCTTCATGGACACCGAGATCGTCTCGGTGGACGTGGCCATGGACCAGGAGGAAGTGGCGCGCATCTTCGAGAAGTACGACCTGCTGTCGGTGCCGGTGCTGGACGCCCTGGACCGCGTGGTCGGGCGCATCACCGTGGACGATATCGTGGACGTCATCTCGGAAGAGGCCACCGAGGACATCCTCAAGCTGGCCGGCGTGGGCGACGAGAGCTTCACGCGCGCGGGGCCCATCGAGGCGGTGCGCTCGCGGTTGCCGTGGCTGGCCTTCAACTTCGTCACGGCGGCGGTGTCGGCGCTGATCATCGCCCAGTTCGAGGAGACCATCCGCGAGGTGGCCGTGGCCGCCGCGCTGATGACGGTGATCTCGGCCATGGCCGGCAACGCCGGCACCCAGACGATGACGGTGCTGGTGCGCGGCATCGCGCTGGGCGAGGCCCGCGGGCCCCAGGCCCGTCGCCTCCTGGGTCGCGAAGCGCTCACGTCGCTCATCAACGGCGCCCTGCTCGGGGTGTCGGGGGCCCTCATCGTGTACTTCTGGCGCGGCGACGCGCGGCTGGCGGCCGTGCTGGGCGTGGCCCTGCTCATCAACCTCCAGGTGTCGGCGGCAGTCGGCACCATGGTGCCGCTGCTGCTGCGCAGCTTCTCGCTGGATCCGGCCGTCGCCTCTTCGGTGCTCGTCACCGCGGTCACCGACTGGGCGGGCTTCTTCGTGTTCCTGGCGCTGCTCAGCGTGCTCCTGTGAGCCTTGCGCAGGCGCCGGAACTTGAACTGACGCGGGCGCGAGCGGAAAAGTGGTCGGCCGCGATGCTCGCGTCGCGATCATTCAGGGACGCCGGCGCCGCATGACGACCCCTTCCAATCTTCCCCGGCCTCTGCGCGTCGCCGTGGTCGGCGCCGGGCCGGCGGGCTTCTACACCATCGAGGCCCTGCTCAAGCACGGCGAGATCGCCGTGGACGTCGATCTCTTCGAGAGGCTGCCGGCTCCCTACGGGCTGCTGCGCTACGGCGTCGCGCCCGACCATCCCAAGATCAAGGGCGTGTCGGCCGCCTACGACCGCCTGGCGGAGCACGCCGAAGTGCGCTTCCTCGGCAACGTGATGGTGGGAGCCGAGGGCCAGCTCCAGGTGGAGGACCTGCTGGCCTGCTACGACCAGGTGGTGTTCGCCACCGGCTGCGAGACGGATCGCAGGCTGGGCATTCCCGGCGAGGACCTCGAGGGCAGCCACGCCGCCACCAGCTTCGTCGGCTGGTACAACGGGCACCCGGACTTCGCCGATCTCCGCGTCGATCTCGGCAGCCAGCGCGCCGTCGTGGTCGGCATCGGCGACGTGGCCATGGACCTCGCGCGGCTGCTCCTGCACGATCCTGAGGAGCTGGCCGCCACCGACATCGCCTCCCACGCCCTGGACAAGCTTCGCGGCAGCCGCATCCGCGAAGTAGTGATCCTTGCCCGCCGCGGGCCCGGGGAAGCAGCGTTTGCCGCCAAGGAACTCGAGGACATCGCCGACCTGCCGGGCCTGACTTTCTCGGTGGACGCCGCGCTGGTCGCCGAAGCCGCCGCGGCGGCAGATCCCCACTCGGCCACCGAGAAGCACAAGCTCGAGGTGCTCGCGCGCCTGGCCGCGGGCGACGGCTCCCGCGGCGCCAGGCATCTCGACATCCGCTTCCTCACCTCGCCGGTGGAGATGAGGGGCGACCACGGACGGCTGGAGTCGCTGGAGATCGAGCACAACCGCCTCGTGCGCCACGACGACGGGCGCGTGAGCGCCGAAGGCACCGGCCGCCGCGAAACGATCGCGACCGGCCTGGTGCTGCGCTCGGTGGGTTACCTTGGCGTTGCCATTCCCGGCCTGCCCTTCGACGCGCGGCAGGGCATCGTGCCCAACACCGAAGGTCGCGTCACCGGACCTGCCGGCCTGCTGCCCCGCCTCTACGTGACCGGCTGGATCAAGCGCGGCGCCAGCGGCGTGGTCGGAACCAACAAGGGCGACGCCGCCGCCACCGTCACCCGCATGCTCGAGGACCTGGCGACTTTGGAACGGAAGGACGCCGCCGCCGTCTCCCGCGACGCCATCGATGCAAGGCTTCGCGCGCTCGGCACCACCGTCGTCACCTGGCAGGACTGGAAGCGCATCGACGCCGCCGAACGCGAACGCGGCCGCCCCGCCGGCAAGGTCCGCGAAAAGTTCACCCGCATCCCCGACCTCCTCACCGCCGCCAGGCCCTGAGAAACCCGGGACAGGTACAGGTTGCGCGGAGCGCAACCTGTACCTGTCCCGGGTTTCGGGTTTCCCCTTGGCGACCTTCGGCTTCTTCCGGCGTCGCGAAGCGTCGAGGTCCGATTCTGCAGGAGGAAAGGCCCCAGCTCCCGTCAGGGGACCCTGTTCACCAGGACCCAGAACAGGCCGAGGCGACGGATGGCCTCCTTGAACTCCTCTGAACTCACCGGCTTCTGCACGTAACTGTTCGCGCCGAGGCGATAGCCTTCCACCACGTCCCGGTCCATGGCCGACGACGTGAGGATCACGACGGGAAGCCCTCGCAGCTTGTCGTCGGCGCGCACGCGAGAGAGCACCTCCAGCCCGCTCACCTTCGGCAACTTCAGGTCGAGCAGCATCACCTGCGGCAGTATCGAGGTGTCGCGACCCGCATGGGCACCGCTCCCGAACAGGTAGTCCAACGCCTCCTGGCCGTCGCGCACCACCACGATCTCGTTGGCGATGCCGTCGCGACGAAGGGCACGAAGCGTGAGCAACTCGTCGTTGGGATTGTCCTCGACCAAGAGCACGAAAGGTGTGTTCATCCGTTCTCTCCACCGGCGGGAGCGAGCGTGAAACGGAACGTCGCTCCCCGGTCCGGCTCCCCCTCCGCCGTGATGCGACCGCCATGGCGCCGCACGATCCGCTCGACCGTGGTCAGCCCGATACCGGTGCCATCGAATTCTTCCTCGCTGTGGAGTCTCTGGAAGGCCTCGAAAATCTTGCCGACGTGGGCCATGTCGAAGCCCACGCCGTTGTCGCGAAGAACGAAGACCTCGTCGCCGTTCCTTCGTTCCCGGCCGAGCTCGACCCTGGGCTGCGCGTTGTGCTGGGTGAACTTGAAGGCGTTCCCGAGCAGGTTCTGCAGCGCGATCCGTACCAGGTACTCGTCGCAATGGGCCTTTAGGCCAGGCGCAACCTTGATACTGACCTCGCGCTCCGGATTCGCCTTGAGAAGCCGGTCCGCTTCGACCAGCGCCAACTCGGTGATGTCCACGTTCTGGCGCCGAACCACCGCGCGGGTGACCCGCGACAACCGCAGGAGATCGTCCACGAGCTCCCCCAATCGACGCGCTTCCCCGCGGATCCTTCGCAGGTAGTCCTTGCCGAGTTTGTCGAGTTGGTCGGTGTAGTCCTCGAGCAGGGCTTCGCTGAACCCGTCCATGGCACGCAGCGGGGCGCGCAGGTCGTGGGACACGGAATACGAGAACGCCTCGAGTTCGCCGTTGGCCGCCTCGAGTTCCGCTGTTCGCTCGGCCACCCGCCGCTCCAGCAGGCTATTGGCCTCGAGGATCTCCGCTTCGGCGCGCCGCCGCAGCAGCTCCGAGCGGGCGCCCTGGTACCTGGCCGCCTCGATCAGCCGTGTGGTGAATACCGAAGCGCCGAGGAGCACGAGCACCGGCACGAAGGTCCGGAAATCGACCGCGCTGGCCAAGCTGCCGTTCACGCCGTACCCGTTGGCGAAGATCGCCGCACCGGCGGCGAGGGCCAGCAAAGCCTGGCGTTGCGGCCCCCACGGAAGCACCGCGGCGGTGTTGACGGCCAGCCCGACCAGGAAGAAGTCCGAGCCGGTCGTGCGACCCGAGACCATCCCGAGCCAGCCGACCACCGCGCAGGCCGCGGACGTGTCCGCCAGCATCGTCCGTTCCATGTTCCGGGCGGAGATACCCCGTCTTAGCCGTCCAAGGATCCCAACCTGCAAAACGGCCAGCGCGGCCGCCGGGCCGTACCACAGGTATCCGGTCGCCGGTTCGAACCACGCCTTGGCGATGGAAAACAGGCAAACGCCGGCCAGGATGGTCCAGCACACGGCAGTCGCGCGGGAGTGGAGCACCGACCGGTCGTGCTCGCGCATGTACGCTCGAATTTCGTTGTCGCTCGGAACCCACGGCGGGGCCGCGACGGCGACGGCCGGTCCGGACGGGGTCGCATTTTGCCCGCCCGGGAGAGCCGAATCAGGGATCACGCCCGATCGGGACGCCAACATCGCCACATCACCACTGGTACTGAGAGTCGCCACGCCCCCTCATACGCTCCCTGGGAACCTCAGGCTACCGTTCATCGCGTACGCGATTCATACAAGTCCTGACGACTGGCGAAAGAAAAACCCCTGAGCAACACGCGGGGAAAGCGGCCAAATGAATGTTCGCGCGGCTTATCGAGAACGACACCCCGAAAATTGTACGTGTCCCCTTTCTCGCAACGCGGTCTTGGAGGTCGAGGGCCGGGGCGTTCGTGCGGGCGTCTCCGCAGCGCAGCGAGGACTAGCCCGCGCGAAAGCCCCGGCCCCCGACCGATCGCCACGCCCCGAAAATTGTACCTGT
Organism: Binatia bacterium; assembly: GCA_046260515.1. Taxonomy (GTDB): domain Bacteria; phylum Desulfobacterota; class Binatia; order UBA1149; family CAITLU01; genus DATNBU01. Next base: position 2,201 of record JBHEPB010000254.1, on the reverse strand, counting down.
CCCCAATGAGCGGAAACCTGTACCTGTCCCGGGTTTTCGGGGTTTTTAGATTTCTTCGAAGAGGGTGCGGTAGGAGATGAGTTCGGCGCCGCCGGCGGTGATGGCGTCGCGGATGCGGCGGCTGGTGACGATGGCGGCTTCGGCCATGCCGTCGAACTGGGGCAGAAGCGAGCCCGGCCGGCAGACAAGCTCGGTGACGCCGCTTCCGAGGGAAGAAAGACGTTTCACCACCGCGCCCTCGGTCGCAGGGCGATCGGGGCAGAGCACTTCCACTCGATCGGGACCGACGAAGCCGCGCGCGCGAAGGCCGCCGTAGCGCACCATGGCGCCGATCAGCGCCGTCTCCACGCGCCCCTCGATGCCGCCCACGCCCGAGCTCTTCTCGTACTGCACCAGGCGCGTGCAGGGGCGTCGCAGCGCCAGCACCGGATAGTCCTCGGCCAGTTCTTTCAACAGCGAAAGGATGGACGGCTGCAGGTGGAGGTTGTGGTGGGAGGAGATGAAGCTGAGGCTCAGGCCCGTGGAGAGGAACTTCTCGATCTGGGCGCGGATCTCGGATTTGAGCTGTTCGCGAAGCCCGCCGCGGCGGCGGTAGTGCCACACCGCCTCCAGGGGCCTGTCCACGAAGCGTCCGCTGCTGTCGACGAGGTCGCGGATGTGGCGGCGCGGCAACGTGGAATTGCCGCCCGAGAGCACCAGCTGCAGACCCACCGACAGGCCCGGGCGAATGCGCGCCGCGACGGCCGCCGAGTGCGAAGCCGTGGCCGACACCCGAAGGCTCGCGCTGCTGATCACACCGCTCTCGTAACCGGCGATCACGGCGTCGTTCACCTCGGGCCAGAGCCCGAAATCGTCGGCGGTGAGGATGAGGCGGCGTTTCTTCATGGAAAAAGGCGGGATCCCGGCCCGGGGTAACGGGTGGGGATATCAGCCGAGCAGTTCGCGGGCAAGCAGTCTCTGCTGGTAGAAACTCTGCAATTCCGATCGTTTGAGCAGGCCCACCACGCTCGGGACCACCACGTCTTCGGCCCCCGCCGGGCGGCTTTCCTCCACCACGACGGCCTCTTCCATGCCGTGGGTCACCATCAGCTGCAGGGCGTCGAAGAGGGTGTCGCCCAGCTTCAGCACCGGGACGCCGCGGCGGACGAGCTCGTGCACCTTCCTCTCGGACCAGGAGGCGCTCTCCAGTAGCACCGCCCTCAGGTCGTCCATGCCCACCACGCCCACGCAGCGGCCCCACGAGTCCACGATGGGCACCACCGCGTGGCGCGACTCGCTGACCACGCGCAGCAACTCCTCCACCGAGGCGTCCTCGCGCACCGGCATCACGTCGCGGGCCACCAGGCTGTGGACGAAGAACTGGCGCAGCACCCGCGTGCGGCCGTCGGCGTGGAGGTGGAGGCCGCGGCGGGCCAGCTCGTACTCGTCGATGCTCTCGGGCACCAGGCGGCGCGCGGTGATGGTGGCCGTGATCGCGGTGATCATGATGGGAACCACCACGTTGTAGTCACGGGTCAGCTCGATCAGCAGGAAGATGCCCGTCATGGGCGCGTGGGTGGCCGCCGCCACCAGGGTGCCCATGCCGACCAGGGCGAAGGCGCCGGGGTGGGCGATGGCACCGGGAAACAGCCCGTTGGCCAGCATCGCGAAACCGCCGCCGAAGGCCGCGCCGATGAACATGGCCGGCGCGAACACGCCCCCCGAGCCGCCGAAGCCGAGGGTCACGCCGGTCATCAGCAGCTTCATCGCCGCCAGCGTGAGCAGCAGCGTGGCGCTCATGCCGGGAAGGAAGAACTGGTTGATCACGCCGTAGCCGCTGCCGGCCACCTGGGGAAACAGGATGAGCGACGTTCCGACGATCATCGCGCCCGCGATCGGCCGGAGCAGGACGGGAATGGGCGACGTCGCCACCCAGTCCTTGATGGCGTAGAAGCTGCGCAGGAAGCCCACCGCGATGGGCCCGCAGCAAATTCCGAGGACCAGGTAGAAGACCAGCTCCTGGTTGATGGGAAACGCGAACTCGGGCGCCGACAGCATGGTATGGTAGCCGCTGATGTACTGGGTGGCGACGGTGGCCGTGACGGCTGCCACCACCAGCAGCGTGAGCGACGCGAGTTGGGACTGGCCGAGCAGCACGATCTCCTCGGCGAACATCACGCCGGCGATCGGCGCCCCGAAGGTGGAGGCCACGGTGGCGGCGG